>NZ_JAPFCG010000001.1:0-506056 GCF_026240995.1 Pseudomonas sp. DCB_BI
AGGAGCGATCGGTCTCCCCGGAAGTGCTTCTTGAACCTGACGAGAATAACCTCTCTGGCCAGGTCAGACACAACATACAAGGAGCGAGCGCAGCTCGCGATGCGCCGCGCGGGCGGCGCTCGATCTCACCGACGCCGACTATTTCCAGACAGGCCTATTACTGAGCCACCGCCTGGCGTACCTGGCTTTCCAGCTCCTGACGCAAACCCGGGTCCAGCCGCAACTGACGGGCCAGTTCGTCCAGGTAAGCCCGCTCCATGAAGTTTTCCTGGTCGACCATCATCACGCTGGCCAGGTACATCTCGGCAGCCATCTCCGGCGTTTGCGCCGCACGCGCCACCTCCGCTGGGTCCAGCGGCTTGTTCAGCTCGGTATGCAGCCAGTGCTGCAGTTCGCGGTCGCTGTCCAGTCGGGTGAACTCGCCCTCGATCAGCGCCCGCTCGCGCTCATCGATGTGGCCATCGGACTTGGCCGCTGCCACCAGCGCCCGCAACACCGCCTGGCTGTGCTGCTCGACCTGAGCCGGCGGCAGGCGGTCGACGGTCTGCGGTTCGCCGGCCGTAACCTGCTGACGCGCCTGCCAGTTGCCGTAAGCCTTGTAAGCCAAGACGCCGAGCGCAGCCAGGCCGCCGTAGGTAAGGGCTTTGCCGCCATATTTACGCGCCTTCTTGCTGCCCAGCAGCAAACCCAGCGCGCCACCACCCAAAAGGCCACCGCCGGCCCCAGAAAGCAGGCCGCCAAGCCCGCTCGCGCCCGCCGCAGGTTTGCCGGAAGCCGATTGTTTGTTCAGCAACTCCTGGCCAGATTTCAGCAGTTGATCCAGCAGGCCACGGGTGTTCATGTGCAGCTCTCCAGGTGAAGGAAGTCAGCCGCCAGAGTAAAGCCTGCCTGCCCATGGGCTATGCACGGATTTGCTTCTGGATGTTGCATTGGCTGGCAAAAAGCCAACTAGACTCGACCACTGCCGCGACCAAAATCTCCAAGAAGAGGGAACACCATGTCAGTGCACAAGACCGCATTGCTCGGCGCCGCCACCTGCGCCGTACTGGCCAGCGCCAGCCTGCAGGCCGCCGAACCGCCCAAGGCCCTGGGTGCCGGCGAAGGGCGCCTGGACATCGTCGCCTGGCCCGGCTACATCGAGCGCGGTGAAAGCGACAAGGCCTACGACTGGGTGACCGGCTTCGAAAAGGAAACCGGCTGCAAGGTCAGCGTGAAAACCGCTGCCACCTCGGACGAGATGGTCAGCCTGATGACCAAGGGCGGCTACGACCTGGTCACCGCCTCGGGCGATGCGTCGCTGCGACTGATCGCCGGCAAGCGCGTACAGCCGATCAACACCGCACTGATCCCCAATTGGAAGACCATCGACCCGCGCCTGCAGAACGGCGGCTGGTACGTGGTCGACAAGCAGGTCTATGGCACCCCGTACCAGTGGGGGCCGAATGTGCTGCTGTACAACACCAACACCTTCAAACAGGCGCCGACCAGCTGGGGCGTGGTGTTCGTGCCGCAGGACCTGCCCGATGGCAAGCCGAACAAGGGCCGTGTACAGGCCTACGACGGGCCGATCTACATCGCCGACGCCGCGCTCTACCTGAAGTCGGCCAAGCCCGAACTGGGCATCAAGGACCCGTACGAACTGAACGAAGAACAGTACAAGGCCGTGCTGGAACTGCTGCGTCAGCAGCAGCCGCTGATTCACCGGTACTGGCATGACGCCACGGTGCAGATGAGCGACGTGAAGAACGAAGGCGTGGTCGCCTCCAGTTCCTGGGGCTACATGGTCAATGGCCTGAAGGCAGAGAACCAGCCAGTGGCCTCGACCATCCCCAAAGAGGGTGCAACCGGCTGGGCCGACACCACCATGCTGCACGCCGAGGCCAAGCACCCCAACTGCGCCTACAAATGGATGGACTGGTCGCTGCAGCCCAAGGTGCAGGGAGACGTGGCAGCCTGGTTCGGCTCGTTGCCGGCAGTGCCGGCGGCGTGTACCGGCAGCGAACTGCTGGGCGCCGAGGGCTGCAAGACCAATGGTTTCGATAACTTCGACAAAATCGCCTTCTGGAAAACCCCGCAGGCCCAAGGGGGCAAGTTCGTGCCGTATAGCCGCTGGACCCAGGATTACATCGCCATCATGGGTGGGCGCTGAGGTTGCCTGAATGCCTGTACTGACCTTTTCGCGGGCAAGCCCGCTCCCACAGGTTCTTAACCGCCTGCAAGGGTGGCGCTTCTCCTGTAAGAGCGGGCTTGCTCGCGAAGAGGCCGGCACAGGAGAACCCTTGTTGTCCGGAGCCCACGCATGCCCCTAGCCGTCCAGTTCACCCAGGTTTCCCGCACCTTCGGCGAGGTCAAGGCCGTCGACCAGGTCAGCATCGACATTATCGATGGCGAGTTCTTCTCCATGTTGGGCCCTTCCGGCTCGGGCAAGACCACCTGCCTGCGCCTGATCGCCGGCTTCGAACAACCCAGCAGCGGCTCGATCCGCATCCATGGCGTGGAGGCCGCTGGCGTGCCGCCCTATCAGCGTGACGTCAACACCGTGTTCCAGGACTATGCGCTGTTCCCGCACATGAACGTGCTCGACAACATCGCCTATGGCCTGAAGGTAAAAGGCGTAGCCAAGGCCGAACGCCACCGCCGTGCCGAAGAAGCCCTGGCGATGGTAGCCCTGGCCGGCTACGGCGCGCGCAAGCCGGCGCAGCTGTCTGGCGGCCAGCGCCAGCGCGTGGCCCTGGCCCGGGCGCTGGTCAACCGGCCACGGGTGCTGCTGCTGGACGAACCGCTTGGCGCGCTGGACCTGAAACTGCGCGAGCAGATGCAGGGCGAACTGAAAAAACTCCAGCGCCAACTGGGTATCACCTTCGTCTTCGTCACCCATGACCAGACTGAGGCGCTGTCGATGTCCGACCGCGTGGCAGTGTTCAACCGCGGCCGCATCGAGCAGGTCGACACCCCGCGCAACCTGTACATGAAGCCCGCCACCACGTTCGTCGCCGAGTTCGTCGGCACCTCTAACGTGGTGCGTGGCGAGCTGGCCCTGGCACTCAACGGCAGCCCGGCGCCCTTCTCCATCCGGCCCGAACATATCCGCTTGGGCGACCCTGTGGTAACCAGCCATGAAGTGCAGGTCAGCGGGCTGCTGCGCGATGTCCAGTACCAGGGCAGTGCTACCCGCTACGAATTGCAGCTGGACAGCGGCCAGTTGCTGGCGGTAAGCCAGGCCAACGACCGCTGGCAGGCGCAGGCCCAGGGCTGGCAGCCGGGGCAACGGGTGCAGGCGCACTGGCCACGCGAAGCGATGACGCTGTTGCAGGAAACCGAGGGCCGCTGACATGAGCACTTTGCGCGGCCTGTCCAACCTGCTGTACCGGCGCCCCAACCTGTATTTGGCACTGCTGTTGATCCCCCCGCTGACCTGGTTCGGCGCGATCTACCTCGGCTCGCTGCTGAACCTGTTGTGGCAGGGGTTCTATACCTTCGACGACTTCACCATGGCAGTGACCCCGGACCTCACCCTGGGCAACTTCGCCGCGCTGTTCAACCCGTCGAACTTCGACATCATCCTGCGCACCCTGGGCATGGCTGTAGCTGTATCGCTGGCCAGTGCGGTACTGGCTTTCCCCATCGCCTACTACATGGCGCGCTTCACCAGCGGCAAGACCAAGGCGTTTTTCTACATCGCAGTGATGATGCCGATGTGGGCCAGCTACATCGTCAAGACCTATGCCTGGACCCTGTTGCTGGCCAAGGGTGGGGTGGCCCAGTGGTTCGTCCAGCAACTGCACCTGGATGCCCTGCTGCAAGCAGTGCTGACGGTGCCGGGCGTGGGCGGCAGCACGCTGTCGACCTCGCACCTGGGGCGGTTCATGGTGTTCGTGTACATCTGGCTGCCGTTCATGATCCTGCCGATCCAGGCGTCGCTGGAGCGCTTGCCGCCGTCACTGCTGCAAGCCTCGGCGGACCTCGGCGCACGGCCCGGGCAAACCTTCTTGCAGGTGATTCTGCCATTGTCGATCCCCGGCATCGCCGCCGGCTCCATCTTCACCTTCTCGCTCACCCTGGGCGACTTCATCGTGCCGCAGCTGGTCGGCCCGCCCGGCTACTTCATCGGCAGCATGGTCTATGCCCAGCAAGGGGCGATCGGCAACATGCCGATGGCTGCCGCGTTCACCCTGGTGCCGATCGTGCTGATTGCCGTGTACCTGTCCATCGTCAAGCGCCTGGGGGCTTTCGATGCACTCTGAAAAAGCCTCCACGGGGCTTCGCCTGGCAGCCTGGGGCGGGCTGCTGTTTCTGCACTTCCCGATCCTGATCATCTTCCTGTATGCCTTCAATACCGAAGACGCGGCGTTCAGCTTCCCGCCCAAGGGCTTTACCCTGAAGTGGTTTGCCGTGGCCTTCTCCCGCCCCGATGTGCTGGAGGCGATCAAGCTGTCGCTGCAGGTAGCCTGCCTGGCCACGCTGATCGCCCTGGTGCTCGGCACCCTGGCCTCGGCAGCGCTGTACCGGCGCAGCTTTTTCGGCAAGGAGGGCATTTCGTTGATGCTGATCCTGCCCATCGCCCTGCCCGGCATCATCACCGGCATCGCCCTGCTCTCGGCGTTCAAAGCCTTGGGTATCGAGCCCGGGGTATTCACCATCGTGGTCGGCCACGCCACTTTCTGCGTGGTGATCGTCTACAACAACGTCATCGCCCGCCTGCGGCGTACTTCGCAGAGCCTGATCGAAGCCTCGATGGACCTTGGCGCCGATGGCTGGCAAACCTTCCGCTACATCGTCCTGCCCAACCTCGGCTCGGCACTGCTCGCCGGCGGCATGCTGGCCTTTGCCCTGTCGTTCGATGAAATCATCGTCACCACCTTTACCGCCGGCCACGAACGCACCCTGCCGATCTGGCTGCTCAACCAGCTCAGCCGACCCCGCGACGTACCCGTGACCAACGTGGTGGCCATGTTGGTGATGCTGGTAACCATGCTGCCAATTCTTGGCGCCTATTACCTGACCCGTGGCGGCGAAAGCGTTGCGGGCAGTGGCAAATGATCCTGGAGGAGTCCCCGATGCAAACGCAGATGCTGATCAATGGCCAACTGGTCGCTGGCCAAGGCCCTGCCTGGACCGTGCTCAACCCGGCGCTGGGCACCGCCCTGGCACAGATCAACGAGGCCACCGAGGCGCAGGTGGACAGCGCCGTGCGCGCCGCCGACCAGGCCTTTGACAGCTGGTCGCAGACCAGCCCCAAGGAGCGCGCGCAGGCCTTGCTGGCCTTGGCCGACGCCATTGAAGGGCATGGCGATGAACTGGCCCGGCTGGAATCGCAGAACTGCGGCAAGCCGCTCAGCGCCGCGCTCAATGACGAGATCCCGGCGATTGCCGACGTCTTCCGCTACTTTGCCGGTGCGGCACGTTGCCTGGGCGGTTCGGCGGCAGGCGAATACCTGCCGGGCCACACCTCGATGATCCGTCGCGACCCGTTGGGGGTGGTGGCCTCCATCGCACCGTGGAACTACCCGTTGATGATGCTGGCCTGGAAGATCGCCCCGGCCCTGGCAGCCGGCAACACGGTGGTGATCAAACCCTCCGAACTGACCCCGCTGACCGCCCTGCGGCTGGGTGAACTGGCCCAGGACCTGCTGCCGCCAGGCGTGCTGAACATTCTTTTCGGCCGGGGCCAGACCGTCGGCAACCCGCTGGTCAGCCACCCCAAGGTGCGCATGGTGTCGCTGACCGGCTCGATCCCCACGGGCGTGCACATCATCAGCGCCACCGCCGACAGCGTGAAACGCATGCACATGGAGCTGGGCGGCAAGGCGCCTGTGCTGGTGTTCGACGATGCCGATATCGACGCCGCCATCGACGGCATCCGCACCTTCGGCTTCTACAACGCCGGCCAGGACTGCACCGCAGCCTGTCGCCTGTACGTACAGGACGGGATCTACGAGCGCTTTGTCGAGCGCCTGGGTGCAGCAGTAGCGAGCCTGAAACCTGGCCTGCAGGAGGCCGAGGACACCGAGCTGGGGCCATTGATCAGTGCCCAGCATCGCGACAAGGTCGCCGGGCTGGTGCAGCGGGCCATTGCCCAGCCACACATTCGCCTGGTGACGGGTGGCAAGGCGATTGATGGCGAGGGTTTCTACTTCGAGCCGACCGTGCTGGCCGACGCCCTGCAGGACGACGAAATCGTGCGCAACGAAGTGTTCGGCCCGGTGGTGTCGGTCACCCGCTTCACAGACGAAGCGCAGGCGCTGGAATGGGCCAACGACTCCAACTACGGCCTGGCCTCATCGGTGTGGACCCGCGACACCGGCCGCGCCCACCGCCTGGCGGCGCGCTTGCAGTATGGCTGCACCTGGGTGAATACCCATTTCATGCTGGTCAGCGAAATGCCCCACGGCGGGCAGAAGCATTCCGGGTATGGGAAGGACATGTCGATGTATGGGCTGGAGGACTACACCTGTGTGCGGCATGTGATGATCAAGCATTGAGGAGGCACAGGGGTACGTCGGTAGATTTGTAACGCCAACGAGATCGAGCGCCGCCCGCGCGGCGCTCGATCTGAGCCCCAAACAAAATCCTCGCCAACCCCCGGCAAACTCGACGCCCCTAGTCCCGCAAATCAGACTCGTGAATCGGGTTGGCCCTGCTCGTGGCGCGTTGGTACTGCGCCGGCCAGGTGGCTTTGTTGCCGCCCAGATCGTCGTCGGCATGCAGCGGCCAGTACGGGTCGCGCAGCAGTTCGCGGGCCAGGAAGATGATATCGGCCTGCCCGGTGCGCAGGATGTGCTCGGCCTGGGCCGGTTCGGTGATCATGCCCACAGTGCCAGTGGCGATTTCCGATTCCTTGCGCACGCGCTCGGCGAAACGGGTCTGGTAGCCGGGGCCGGTGGGGATTTCGGCGTTTACTGAGGTGCCGCCAGAGGACACATCGATCAGGTCCACACCCAACCCGCGCAGGCGCCGGGCCAGTTCGACGGTTTCATCAGGGTTCCAACCATCTTCCACCCAGTCGGTTGCCGATACACGCACGAACAGTGGCAACTCCGCGGGCCAAACCTTGCGCACTGCCTCGACCACCTGCAGGGTCAGGCGGATGCGGTTTTCAAAGCTGCTACCGTACTCATCGCGGCGTTGGTTGCTCAGGGGTGATAGGAACTGGTGCAGCAGGTAGCCGTGCGCGGCGTGGATCTCCACCACCTTGAAACCGGCCTTCAAGGCGCGCTCGGTCGAGGCGACGAAGGCGCCAATCACATCCTGAATCTCGTCCTGGCTCAACTCACGCGGCGCGGTGTGTTGAGGGTCGAAGGCGATTTTCGACGGCCCCACCGGCTGCCAGCCGCCCTCTTCCAGTTTGACGCTACCTGGTTTGCCCAGCCATGGGCGATAGGTGCTGGCCTTGCGCCCGGCGTGGGCCAGCTGGATGCCAGCCACGGCGCCCTGGGCGGTGATGAAGCGGGTGATGCGTTGTAACGGGGCGATCTGCGCGTCGTCCCACAGGCCAAGGTCTTCGGCGGTGATGCGGCCATCGGCGGTAACCGCCACAGCTTCGGTGATCACCAGGCCCGCGCCACCTACGGCGCGGCTGCCAAGATGAACAAGGTGCCAGTCGTTGGCCAAGCCATCGACGGCGGAATACTGGCACATCGGCGACACGGCGATGCGGTTGGGCAGGGTCAACTGACGCAGGGTGTAAGGCTCGAGCAGCAGGCTCATGAGGGCACCTCCCAAGGACTCCAATGGTGATCCGGCCCGGACACTCAATTGCACGTCCCTGGCCCAGGTCCGGTCATAACTTCAGACTAGACCAGAATGGGTGGGGGGGAGGTTCCATGGGATTTGGGGTGGGGGGGGCCGGTTTCAGGCTCGAAAGTGATGTCGCCCAGGAGATCGAGCGCCGCCCGCTCGGCGCTTGATCTTACAAACGACATCGCTATCAAGGCAGGTACCCGGCAGCCCAAGCCGCCGTCACAGCCAAACACTCTGACAAGCATTTCAGATATTCCCTACAACCCGGATATGGTGATTCCCAGCCCGAGGAAATACCCTACAAGTCCTGTCGACTGGCGTCTGATTGTTCCTGGAAACACTGCCACTTAGTCTTTCCGGGTCGCTGAAATGTAGCGATGCGGGTGTGGAAACCCGGTCAATCTTCAAGTGCCTGTTGTAATGGCAGCTGTATGCGGGAGGCCTTTTGGCCTACCGGGTCCTTGAAGACCGGTTTTCCACCCTGCATACAGTTGCCGCCCTTCGTGTGGAAACGGCGGTGGCAACTCCTTTAGCCTTCAAGGAATTGCGATAACGATGACTACTGAAGACACCCAATTCACCGTCGGCAAAACCACGTTCTTCCAAGGTGAAAACCAGACCCATCCACTGT
This sequence comes from Pseudomonas sp. DCB_BI, assembly GCF_026240995.1. Classification (NCBI taxonomy): domain Bacteria; kingdom Pseudomonadati; phylum Pseudomonadota; class Gammaproteobacteria; order Pseudomonadales; family Pseudomonadaceae; genus Pseudomonas; species Pseudomonas sp. DCB_BI. The sequence continues at coordinate 8,372 of NZ_JAPFCG010000001.1, forward strand.
TTCGCATCGAAGCAGGCATTCCGTGCCGGGACGCCCGTGACCAGGCATCCGAATTGATGGGCTATGTGCGGGAGCTGACCATCGTCGGACTGATGGATGAGAAACCCATGATGATCTGGGCTGCGCACTACCTAAGTGCGTTGGCCAAGGCGCTGATGGATGATGCCGAGTTAGGCATGTCGCGTTGAGTTTGGTGTCACTGTTAACCGCTAAAGCTAGTAATTGCTCCATACACTAATGGTTGACCTCCCCACCTATCGCATCTTGCCCCGGCACACCGAGGCAACGGAAGGTTTCCCACAGCCAATTGCCCTAAGAGCCACATGAGCTTCGGAAAATCTTCTCAATCAGCAACTACCCTATCCTATCGAACTCACGACACCAAATGGCTAATGTCTCCTTGCCAACCACCATTACCTGGCCAACAACGGTTAAGGCAATGCACAAGACTTGAGACGCAGCCAATGCTAAAAGATTTCGCATCAAGTGACATATGCATACTAGACAACGCCATTACACACGAGGAACAAGTCAAACTTAACAACGCCTTCTCACATACCCTTTGGCGATATGACTGGCCAGTTAACTCTACGCCCTTCGCTCGCCCCTGCTGGCATTTCTTCATTGCAGGGAGCAAGCGTGAATCACTGGAATGTTGTGAACAAGAACTGGCTGCAAGCGAGCGCTGGGGATTCCTCATCAACATCTGGAAACGTCTATGTGCTGAACACATGGAAAACTCTAAACTCATCGGCGTATATGCAAACGGCCAGACCGCTGGACAGGACAGTCCAATTCACCGAGACAACCTGCAAAGCGAGCCGGGGCATACCGCAGTCCTTTTCTGTAACGACTATTGGGCAACGACATGGGGAGGTGAGCTTTTATTCTGCAATAACGCCAAGACTGACGTTATCGCTGCGGCGTCACCCAAACCAAGACGCATTGCAATCTTCGACGGTGAAATGCCGCACCGAGCTAAATCACCAACCATAGACTGCGATCGTCTGCGCACCACCATTGCTTTCAAGACAATAAACAGGGATTTTAAAATATGACTAAACGGGTCGAGATATTCGTCGCCCTGGTGGATAGGGTGGGGAGGCCTGGATTCCAAGCAGGCGCAGCTGCCGCAGTTCACGATCAGTTCAACACTGACAAGCAGGGTTTCACACTTGTGGTACAGGGTGCCCAGACAACCAGCGCAATTGCTTCTGTACTGTCAGTTACGCAAATGACTGCAGGCGCAGTTCCGTTTATAAATATCGTCACCAACACCCTGGCGGGCACGGTAACCTTTCTGAAAATTGTTGCCGAGTACCAGCCTGACGACGAGCCGAATATAGGGGACTACGTCAGCCTTGTAGGTAATGTAGCAGGCGTCGTAGCGGGTTTCGCAATACTAATAGCCGCACCTTGGGTCGCAGGCACTCTCACCGCCATATCACTGGGAGCCAGCTTAATTGGAACTTACAATTCGGCACTGGCAGAAAAAATCCAAACAACAATCACTCCTATAATCGACGCACTCATTAAACACGACATAACGAAAGAGACCGCAAATCCGATACTGGCGCCGAATCTGACAATAACAGACCCACAATCTATACATGAGCATTTTGGGGGACTAATACAAGTTATCACGTGGAACCCGGACACGTTGGAGATCAAACTGGACACCAGAACTTTAGAATCCTTCACTATCAATCAGCCAATAATACAGCCGGGAGGTGTCAACTCACCTATTACACCCCCTAACCCTCCTGCAAATGGAGGGGGAGCTTCGATAACAATAGGAATCGAAAGCGTTAATGGGCAAGTACCGACAGGACCAATCCCCTCGATCACCACTACAATAGGTGGAGGCCAAGACAAATATGCCTGTTGCTCCGCTCCGCAGCAAGATAAATACCGTTAACCAAAGCGAACCGATGGATTTTTTCCGATGCTGACTTGGTCGTCGTGGCTCCAAATGATGCATGCTTTGGAGCCGGCTAAACGGGTGACCTCCCTGTTATTCGTAGGCACTTTTTTTGCCTGTCTTGCACTCGCACACCTTACAGTGTGGAAAGAAGCACCAGAGCCTGTAACCGCTCCTTGGGTAAGTGTTAGGGCAGCGTTTGCATCCGCACCTGAAACCTGGGATTACGACAGGTCGCTTTACACTTTTCGTATTGCATACAAAGAGCCAAGCGGACAAGTCATCCAACGTCGGGTATATACACATAAAGCACGTTATGACGCTGCCAACATGAACAAGAAGACACCGCTCTTTGCCGAGATCGAAGATGCTTTGACTGGGCCTATTATCAGGCGGCTATCGACCGGAAGCGGAGTCCTGTACGAGCCAGCGCTCAAGGAGTATGTGATCGAAAAATACAACCGCAGTCTTTTGGAGGGAATTGTGTTTTTCTCATTGCTGAGCCTGGTTTCATTTATCGCAGCAGGCGTAATGCACTGGCAAAACCGGAAGCGCAAAATGCAATCCGAGATCAGCCAATAGCAATTGTATCTGTGCGGTTTTACCCGCCAAGCAGCCAACTTGGTGGATGGCACCGGCTTTGCCGGTGTTCGCGGCGGTTCGACGCCTGGACATGCTCGCTCCCACAGGAGTCGCGCTTGGCTTGCCGGCGATCGGCTGCAATACAGCCCTCTATTTGCCGTCAGCGCGGCTCCATGTGGGCAATCATCAACTGCACACTTTCATTACCGCGAAACTCGTTCACATCCAGTTTGTAAGCCAACTCGACCCAACGCACAGTCGGGTTCGGCCACACTTCGCGGTCGATGCCGAAGGCAATGCCATCCAGCCGTACCGAGCCACATTCGCTCTTGAGCACCACCTTCAGGTGCCGCTCTCCGACCACGCGCTGCTCCACCAACTGGAACACACCATGGAACAGCGGCTCAGGGAAGTGCTGGCCCCATGGGCCGGCATGGCGCAGGGCCTTGGCCAGGTCGAGGTGGAACTCCTCTACCGCCAGGCTGCCGTCGGACAACAGCCGGCCAGTCAGGTCTTCTTCGCGCAGTTGACGCCGCACCTCTTCGTCGAACGCTTCGGCAAACGCCGGGAAGTTAGCCTCTGGCAACGATAACCCGGCAGCCATGGCGTGGCCGCCGAACTTGCTGATCAGTTGCGGGTAGCGCGCCGCCACGGCATCCAGCGCATCGCGAATATGGAAGCCCGGTACCGAGCGCGCCGAACCTTTGAGCATGCCTTCACCGGCATCGGCAAAAGCGATGGTCGGCCGGTGGTAACGCTCCTTCAGGCGCGAAGCCAGGATACCGATCACGCCCTGATGCCAGTCCGCATCGAACAGGCACAAACCATACGGCATCGACTCCACCGGCAGGTCCTTGAGCTGGGCCAAGGCTTCGCGCTGCATACCCTGCTCGATGGACTTGCGGTCCTGGTTCAGGTCATCCAACTGCTGGGCCATGTCCTGGGCCAGCGCAGCGTCTTCACACAGCAGGCATTCGATACCCAGGCTCATGTCGTCCAGACGCCCGGCGGCGTTCAGCCGTGGGCCGAGGATGAAGCCAAGGTCGGTCGAAGTGATGCGTCGGTGATCACGACGCGCCACTTCAAGGATGGCCTTGAGCCCTGGCCGGGCCCGGCCGGCGCGGATGCGCTCCAGGCCCTGATGCACCAGGATGCGGTTGTTGGCATCCAGCGGCACCACGTCGGCAACACTGCCCAGTGCCACCAGGTCGAGCAGTTCCCCGATGTTCGGCTGCGGCTGCGATTCGTAACGGCCGAGACTGCGAAAGCGTGCACGCAGGGCCATCAGAACGTAGAAGATCACCCCTACCCCGGCCAGCGACTTGCTCGGGAAGCTGCAGCCCGGCTGGTTGGGGTTGATGATGGCATCGGCCTCGGGCAGCTGTTCGCCCGGCAGGTGGTGGTCGGTCACCAGCACCTTGAGCCCGGCAGCCTTGGCGGCGGCCACCCCATCGACACTGGAAATGCCGTTGTCCACGGTAATCAGCAATTGCGGCCGACGCTGCAGTGCCACCTCGACAATTTCCGGGGTCAGGCCGTAACCGTACTCGAAGCGATTGGGCACCAGGTAATCGACATGGGCCGCACCCAGCAGGCGCAGACCCAGTACCCCGACAGTGCTGGCGGTAGCTCCGTCGGCATCGAAGTCACCGACGATGAGGATGCGCTGGCGCTGTTCGATGGCTTCGACCAGCAGGTCCACACCGGCCTCGATGCCCTTGAGCTGCTGGTATGGCAGCAGGCGCGCCAGGCTTTTGTCCAGTTCAGCCTCGCTCTGCACGCCACGCGCGGCGTACAGGCGGGTCAGCAAGGGTGGCAGGTTACCCAGAAATGGCAGGGTCGGCGGCAGCGGGCGGGGTTCGATACGCATGGGTTGCTTCAACCACGCTCGCCGAGCAGCCACTGCAGTTGTACTTCATGCTGGCCACGGTCGTCAGTCACGAATACCGTACCTTCACTGATCATCACGTCCCACTTGATGCTACGCGGCATGTCGGTCGCCAGGGTTTCCAGCACCTCTTGCGGCACAGCGGCAATGCTCAGGTTCTTCAGGTTCTTGACCGCGCTCACCACTTTACCCTCCCACACTCGCAGGCTGCCGTAAGCCAGCAAGCTGGTGCGTTCGGTGCGACGCGAACACCAGGTCAGGCGATCGGCATCGGGCTGGCCAACTTCAATCCAGTGCAGCACGCGATCGTCCAGGCTCTTTTCCCACAGCGCCGGCTCATCGACATCCGACAGACCGCGGCCAAACGACAAGTTCTCGTTGTACCAGAGCGCGTACGCCAACAGACGAACGGCCATACGCTCTTCGGTTTCCGAAGGGTGCCGAGCGATAGTCTGTTTGACGCTTTCGTAGACGTTGCGATCAAGGTCGGTGAGATTCAATTCGAACTTGTAGGTGGTGGACGGCTGGGCCATGGTCGACGGGCTTCGTGCAAAAGAAAAGTGGCACAGTCTAACTCATCCACACTTTCCTTGCGCCGCAGCAGTACCCGGCGAAACCGACGTGTGATAAAACCACGGCTCTGCCCAACTGCCACGGATGCCCCATGTCGACGCCCAGCAAACCCCTCGCCGGTCTCAAAGTTGTCGAACTCGGCACCCTGATCGCCGGGCCGTTCGCTTCGCGAATTTGCGCCGAGTTCGGTGCCGAGGTGGTCAAGGTCGAATCGCCCGATGGCGGCGACCCGCTGCGCAAGTGGCGCAAGCTGTACGAGGGCACCTCGCTGTGGTGGTTCGTGCAGGCCCGCAACAAGCAGTCACTGACCCTCAACCTCAAGCACCCCGAAGGTCGCGAGGTGCTGAAGAAGCTGCTGGCCGAAGCCGACATCCTGATCGAGAACTTCCGCCCAGGCGTGCTGGAAAAGCTCGGCCTGGGCTGGGACGTGCTGCATGCCCTGAATCCACGCCTGGTGATGGTGCGCCTGTCGGGCTTTGGCCAGACCGGGCCGATGAAAGACCAGCCAGGCTTTGGCGCGGTAGGCGAGTCGATGGGCGGCCTGCGCTACATCACCGGCTTCGACGACCGCCCACCGGTACGCACGGGCATTTCCATCGGTGATTCGATTGCCGCCCTGTGGGGGGTGATCGGCGCGCTGATGGCGCTGCGCCATCGGGAGGTCAATGGTGGCCAGGGTCAGGTAGTGGACGTGGCGCTTTACGAGGCAATCTTCGCCATGATGGAAAGCATGGTCCCGGAGTTCGACGTGTTCGGTTTCATCCGCGAACGCACCGGCAACATCATGCCCGGCATTACCCCCTCCTCGATCCACACCAGCGCGGACGGCAAGCACGTGCAGATCGGCGCCAACGGCGATGCGATTTTCAAGCGCTTCATGCAGGCCATTGGCCGCGACGACCTGGCCAATGACCCGACTTTGGCCACCAACGATGGCCGCGACCTGCGCCGCGACGAGCTGTACGGGGTGATCGATCGCTGGGCCAACAGCCTGCCGCTCGAGCAGTTGATGCAGGTGCTGACCACCGCCGAGGTACCCGCCAGCCGCATTTATTCAGCCGAGGACATGTTCAACGACCCACAATACCTGGCGCGGGAAATGTTCCTGCAGGCCAGGCTGCCGGATGGCAAGCCGTTCAAGATGCCTGGCATCGTACCCAAATTGTCGGACACACCCGGTTCAACCGAGTGGGTTGGCCCGGCGTTGGGCGAACATACCGACGCGCTGCTTGGCAGCCTTGGGTACGACGCGGCGGCCATCGCCAACCTGCGCGCAGCAGGCACGGTCTGACTCTGGCGCTGCCCGGCCCCATGCGCGCTGTCCGCTGGTTACGTCACCTGCTCCTGCTGTGCGGGCTGCTGCCCGCGTTGGCACTACCCCCTGCCTGTGCCAAGGAGCGCATCTTCTGGCTGGTGCGCGACCTGCCGCCGTTCACCATTTTCGACGGCCCGGAAAAAGGTCAAGGGGTGGTGGACCAGCTGTTGCCACTGCTGATCGGGCAGATGCCCGAGTACGACCACAGCATTGTGCGTGTCAACCGCGCCCGTGGCATCCAGATGCTGCAAGACCGCAGCAACTTCACTTGCGACCCGACCCTGCTATGGACCCCGGAGCGTGCCAAGTACGTGCGCTTTTCCATGCCATCGCTGGGCGTGCTCAGCGGCGGCCTGGTGCTGCGCAAGGAGAACCAGGCGCTGGTGGCGCCCTACCTCGACGGCCAGGAAGTAAACCTGCATGGGCTGCTGAGCGAGACACCGCTGAAGCTTGGAATTGTTGCCGAGCGCAGCTATGGCACGCAGATCGACAGCATCCTGCGTCAGCTGCCCGATACGTCGCTCAGCCGCCACTATGGCAACGACGCCACTGCCAACCTGCTGCAAATGCAAAAACTGGGGCGCCTGCGCATGGTGCTCGGCTACTGGCCCGAGGTCCGCTACCTGATCCAGCAACAAGGCGGGGTACTGGCTGATTACCAGTTTCATCCGGTGCAGGGGGTGGACCGTTACCAGTTTCTGCACGTGGGTTGCTCGGACAGCCCTTTGGGGCGCGAAGCGATCGCGCATATCGATCAGCTGTTACCTGCACTGCGCCGGGATGTGTTGCCGGGGCTGTATGCGCGCTGGCTGGACGCGGGGTTGCATGAAGGCTATCTGCAAGAAAGCAAGCGCTTCTTCGAGGACCGGTAACACCCACATAAGCGCGCAGTTTGCATAAAAAGAAACCCCGGGCGCTGGGGAAGACGCCCGGGGCCAAGCGAAAGTCCTTGGGGACTTCCCGTGACAGCCTTGCCAGCGCCGGAGCAAAGCGCTGGCTGGCTGCCCCTACAGTGTCTGATAAGCCACTCAGGCAAAGGTTCCCTGCGGTTGCTGGCGCTGCTGGAGTGCTGCAATCACACAAGGTTGCAATCGCCCCTCGGCGATCTGCAGGTCACGGTGCAGACCATCCACCAGATCGATCAACAGGCGTTGCTCCTGCAACTGCCGCTCACTGACGGTGCGCTGCAAGGTGATGCCGGCGAGGGGGTCGTGAACGGTCAGTTGGCGGTTACCGCTGGCATCTGCGATGCCAAGGTCGGTCTGGTAGGGGCTCAGGGCGTCGTTGAGCAGGCTGCAGATTCTTTCCATCCGGATCACTCGCTGCGTGGTGGGATATAAAGGAACTGACCAACAGACGCAGCGGAAAGTTCGTCATGCCGCGCGTTGTTCAGTGAGCATGCGGGGCTGACATGACAGTTTGAATACGCCGCCCTGGGCGCACCTGCAAGGTTTGCAGGGCGTGCTGCAGGCGCGGCATCGACAGCGGCCAGGGCAGCTCCGCGAGTACCCAAAGGCCTCTGTTTCTCGCCTCTTGAGCAAGGTCATGGCACTTGGGAACGGCCTGGCCGACGAACAGCAGCGCACGTGCAAGGGGCTGCCGGGCCAGCAAGGCAAGGCCGGCCCTGGTGGGCATGGCATGGTCGAGGATCACAAGGTCGGGACGACGCTCAGCGACGATACAGGCATCGAGGTCGGTGGTGCTGGCACTGATGCGCACGTCGAAGACGCCCTGGGCATTCAGGGCCTGGTGCAGGAGGATCTGGTGAGATGGGCGCGCCTGGTGGATGAGTACGGAGGTCTGGTGCATGAGCCGCTCCTGGTAGCAGGACCGACTAAGTTAGGCGCTGCGCTTGGCGACCTACATAGGGCGTTTCTGATAGCGCTGTAGGAAAAGACCGAGAACCTGGGGCCGCTTCGCGACCCCAGGGACCAACGCGATTACAACGGTTTGCCGCGGTTGCCGTGCTGGCTGACAAAGCCCTGTACCGCCTTCAGGTCATTGGCCAGCACCGTGCAACGCTCTTCACGGCTGAACAGGTCGCTGAGGTGCGCTGGCAGTTCCAGTGCCTTGCCCACACCGGCCTTCTCCACCGCTTCGGGGAACTTGACCGGGTGCGCGGTACCCAGCACCACCATCGGCGTGTCCAGGCTGCGGCGGCACTCGCGAGCGGCCTTGACGCCAATCGCAGTGTGCGGGTCAAGCACTTCGCCGGTTGCGGCAAACACTTCGGCGATGGTCTCGCAGGTTTGCTCGTCGCTGACGGCCAGCGAGTCGAACAGCTTGCGCGCTTCGGTCCAGCGGTCTTGCTCGACGCTGAAGCCGCCACCTTGTTTGAAGTTGTCCATCAGCTCGGCAATCGCGCCACCGTTGCGGCCGTGCAGGTCGAACAGCAGGCGCTCGAAGTTGGACGAAACCATGATGTCCATCGACGGCGACAGGGTCGCATGCAGGGTTTCCTTGACGTACTGATTGCCGCTCATGAAGCGGTGCAGGATGTCGTTACGGTTGGTGGCGACGATCAGCTGGCTGACCGGCAGGCCCATGTTGCGAGCCAGGTAACCGGCGAAGATGTCGCCGAAGTTGCCGGTTGGCACCGAGAATGCCACCGAACGCGCCGGGCCACCCAACTGCAGGGCTGCATGGAAGTAGTAGACGATCTGGGCCATGATCCGCGCCCAGTTGATCGAGTTGACCGCCACCAGGCGGGTGCCCTTGAGGAACGACTGGTCGGCGAAACTGGCCTTGACCATTTCCTGGCAGTCATCGAAGTTGCCTTCGATGGCGATGTTGTGGATGTTGTCACCGAAGATGGTGGTCATCTGCCGGCGCTGCACTTCCGACACACGCTGGTGCGGGTGCAGGATGAAGATGTCGACGTTGTCGCAACGGCGGCAGCCTTCGATGGCGGCGGAACCCGTGTCGCCACTGGTGGCACCGACAATGACCACGCGCTCGTTGCGCTTGGCCAGTACGTGGTCGAGCAGGCGGCCGAGCAGTTGCAGGGCAAAGTCCTTGAACGCCAGGGTCGGGCCGTGGAACAGTTCCAGCACCCATTCGTTGCTGTTCAGCTGGCGCAGCGGGGCCACCGCTGCATGGGCGAACTCACCGTAGGTTTCTTCGAGGATTTTCTTGAAGTCGGCATCGGCAATGCTGCCTTCGACGAACGGGCGCATGACCCGGAAGGCCAGTTCGTGGTACGGCAGGCCAGCCCACGAGGCGATTTCTTCCTGGGTGAAACGTGGCAGGTTTTCCGGCACGTACAAGCCGCCGTCACTGGCCAGGCCAGCCAGCAGCACGTCTTCAAAATTCAGGGCCGGTGCCTGGCCGCGGGTACTGATATAGCGCATGGGTGCAAACCTTCGATGCTGAGGCCCGGGCCGCACCGGCGGCCCGAGAACAAAATTAATTGAGCTGTTCGACGCGGATACGCACAACCTTGCCGACCACGTCCTGCAGGGCTTCCAGGGCGACGATGGCATCATTGATGCGCTGCTCGACCACGCGGTGGGTCAGCAGGATCATCGGCACCAGGCCGTCCTGCTCCTCGGCTTCCTTCTGCATGATCGACTCGATGTTGATGCCACGCTCCGAGAGGATGCTGGCCACCTGGGCCAGGACGCCCGGGTGATCCTTGGCCTGGATGCGCAGGTAGTAGGCGCTTTCGCAGGCTTCGATCGGCAGGATCGGGTGAGCCGACAGCGAATCCGGCTGGAAGGCCAGGTGCGGCACGCGGTTTTCCGGGTCGGAGGTCATGGCACGGACCACGTCGACCAGGTCGCCGACCACCGACGAAGCGGTAGGCTCCATGCCGGCGCCAGCACCGTAGTACAGGGTTGAACCGGCAGCGTCGCCGTTGACCATGACGGCGTTCATGACGCCGTTGACGTTGGCGATCAGGCGGTCGGCCGGGATCAGCGTCGGGTGCACGCGCAACTCGATGCCCTCGGCGGTGCGGCGGGCCACGCCCAGGTGCTTGATGCGGTAGCCCAGCGCTTCGGCGTAGTTCACGTCAGCGGTGGTCAGCTGGGTGATGCCCTCGGTGTAGGCCTTGTCGAACTGCAGCGGGATACCAAAGGCAATGGATGCCAGGATGGTCAGCTTGTGCGCAGCATCGATGCCCTCGACGTCGAAGGTGGGGTCGGCTTCGGCATAGCCCAGCGCCTGCGCTTCGGCCAGCACGTCCGGGAAGGCACGGCCCTTTTCGCGCATTTCGGTGAGGATGAAGTTGCCAGTGCCGTTGATGATCCCGGCCAGCCAGTTGATGCGGTTGGCCGACAGGCCTTCGCGGATGGCCTTGATCACCGGGATGCCACCGGCCACGGCTGCTTCGAAGGCGACGATCACACCCTTCTCGCGGGCCTTGGCGAAAATTTCGTTACCGTGCACGGCGATCAGCGCCTTGTTGGCGGTGACCACGTGCTTGCCGTTTTCGATGGCCTTGAGCACCAGGTCGCGGGCGATGGTATAGCCACCGATCAGCTCGATGACAATGTCGATCTCCGGGTTGCTCGCAACTTCGAACACGTCAGCGGTAATGGGGGTACCGGTAATCTGGCAGTTCGGGTTCTGCGAGCGCATGGCGATCTGTGCCACTTCAATACCGCGCCCGGCACGGCGGGCAATCTCCTCGGCGTTGCGCTGAAGTACATTGAAGGTTCCGCCACCGACGGTCCCCAACCCACAGATGCCTACTTTGACCGGTTTCACTGTGAACTCCCCATTGAACGGCCGGCACCTTTGCCGACCGTGAAACATGCCGTCACCCCATGACGACGGCGTACTGAATTGGATTACTTGGCCAGCGCCAGCTTGGCAACCTGCGGTGCCGGCTGGTAGCCCGGAATGACCTGGCCGCTTTCAAGCACGATGGCCGGCGTGCCGTTGACACCGATCGACTGGCCCAGCTGGAACTGCTTGCCGACCGGGTTGGCACACTTGGCAGCCTTGATTTCTTCGCCTTCGACCATCTTGTCCATCGCCGCACGGCGGTCACTGGAGCACCACACCGCCTGCAACTGCTGGTCACCCGGCGAACCGAGGCCCTGGCGCGGGAAGGCGACATAGCGCACTTCGATACCGCGGCGGTTCAGCTCAGGCACTTCGGCGTGCAGCTTGTGGCAATAAGGGCAGGTGGTGTCGGTGAACACGGTGATATGCGACTTGGTTTCACCCTTGGCAGGATAAACCACCATCTCGGCGGCTGGAATGCCGTTGATGAGCTTGGCGATGCCCTGGCGTTCGGTCTTTTCGGTGAGGTTGACCGGCTTACCGTCCTGGATCTGGAACAGGTAACCCTGCATCACGAACTGGCCATCGGCACTGGCGTACAGCACGCGACCGCCCTGCAGCTTGACTTCGTACAGGCCATTCAGCGGGCTGCTGGCCACGCTTTCCACGGGCACTTCGAGCTCAAGGTTTTGCAATGATTTACGGATGGCCTGCTCGGCACCGGCATTGCTGTCGGTGGTCGCGGCAACGGCAAAGGTACTGGCCAGCGCCAACGCGGCGGCGGCGAAAAACTGGGTCACGCGCATGGGAACTCCTGAAGGCGGACAGGGGCCGGGGGACGTCACCTGCGGAAAATACGCGGTGAACATGCGGCCCTTGGTGCAAACCGCCCAAGCCTACCACATCACACTGCCGGTGAAGGGGCTTGCAAGGACCGGTCGGCGGAACATGAAAAACATTCATCCACGGGGATGATGCTGAGCGTGCAGTTGCTGCAGCCGGGCCTTGGCCACGTGGGTGTAGATCTGCGTGGTCGAAAGGTCGCTGTGGCCCAGCAGCATCTGCACCACACGCAGGTCGGCGCCATGGTTGAGCAGGTGGGTGGCGAAGGCATGACGCAAGGTGTGCGGTGACAGCGGCTTGTCGATGCCGGCCACGCGGGCATGGTGCTTGATGCGGTGCCAGAAGGTCTGCCGTGTCATCTGCTCGCCGCGCAGGCTGGGGAACAGCACATCGCTGGGGCGGCCGTTGAGCAGTTCGGCGCGGCCATCGCGCAAGTAGCGCTCCAGCCACACCACCGCTTCTTCGCCCATGGGCACCAGGCGTTCCTTGCTGCCCTTGCCCATTACCCGCAGTACACCTTGGCGCAGGTTGACCTGGTCGAGGGCCAGGCTGACCAGTTCGGTGACGCGCAGGCCGCAGGCATACAGCACTTCGAGCATGGCACGGTCGCGCTGGCCGATGGCCTCGCCCAGGTCCGGGGCTTGCAGCAAGGCCTCGACATCCGCTTCGGACAGCGACTTGGGCAATGGTTTGCCCAGTTGCGGCATTTCGACTTGCAGGGTCGGGTCAATGTCCACCAGCTTTTCCCGCAGCAAATAACGGAAGAAGCCGCGCAGGCCGGACAGGAAACGCGCCGTCGAGCGTGGTTTGTAGCCTTGGTCAAGGCGCCAGGCCAGGTGGTCGAGGATCAGCGCTCGACCGGCGTCGGGCAGCGACACCGAGTGTTCCTGCAACCAGCCATTGAACAATGCGAGGTCGCTGCGATAGGAAACGCGGGTGTTGTCGGACAAGCCTTTTTCCAGCCACAGGGCATCCAGGAACTGGTCGATCAGGGGGTGGTCTAGGGCTGGCATGAAATCTCGGTGGCAAACGACGAAATGGCGCTTAGTCTTTCATAACAACGCTGGCATAGGGAGCCCGCATGAGCGAACAGCAGATCCTTCTGAGTGTGGGTGGCATCGGTGCCGCTGCGCTCGCTTGCCAGTGGCTGGCCTGGCGACTGAAGCTGCCAGCCATCCTGTTCCTGCTGCTGTGCGGCATCGTGGCCGGCCCACTGCTTGGCTGGCTGTCCCCCGAAGCACTGTTCGGCCCGCTGCTGATGCCTCTGGTTTCACTGGCCGTGGCGTTGATCTTGTTCGAAGGCAGCCTGACCCTGCACGTCTCGCAATGGCGGGAGATCGGCAGCGTGGTGCACCGCCTGGTAACCATCGGGGCACTGACCACCTGGCTGGTGATCGCCCTGGCCACCCACTGGCTGCTGGGCTTCGAATGGCCGCTGGCAATCCTGTTCGGCGCCCTCACCCTGGTGACCGGGCCCACAGTGATCGTACCCATGCTGCGGGTGGTACGGCCTAACGCGACGATCGGCAATATCCTGCGCTGGGAGGGCATCGTCATCGACCCGATCGGCGCCCTGCTTGCGGTCGTGGTCTACAGCTTCATCATTGCCAGTGGTGACGGCCTGAGCCAGAGCCTGTTCACCTTTGCCGGGGTCATTCTGTGCGGCTGCGCACTGGGCGCAGCCGGGGGCTGGCTGCTGGGGCAAGTCATGCGCGAGCAGTGGCTGCCGGAATACCTGCATAACCTGGCATCCCTGGCCGCCGTGCTGGGTATCTTCATTGCCGCCAACCAGATCGTCCACGAGTCCGGGCTGCTGGCCGTGACGGTCATGGGCATGTGGCTGGCCAACATGCGCGGCGTGGATGTGCGGCAGATTCTGCACTTCAAGGAAAACCTCAGCGTCCTGCTGATTTCAGGCCTGTTCATCCTGCTGGCCGCGCGCCTGGACCTGCAGGCCCTGCTATCCCTCGGCCCAGCAGTTCTGGCCCTGCTGCTGGTGATCCAGTTGCTGGCAAGGCCGTTGAACGTACTGGTTTCCACCGCCGGGTCTTCGCTGAACTGGCGCGAACGCGCCTTGCTGGCCTGGATTGCACCACGCGGGATCGTTGCGGCGGCGGTTTCAGCGGTATTCGCCATCCGCCTGGACCAGGCGGGCCACGCCTCAGCCTTGTTGCTGGTGCCGCTGACCTTCGCCGTGATCATCGGCACGGTAGTGCTGCAAAGCGCTACTGCCCGCCCGCTGGCGCGGCTGCTCAAGGTTGCCGAACCTGCCCCCAGTGGCTTTCTGCTGGTGGGCGCCAACCCGCCTGCGCGCACGCTGGCCAAAGCATTGCAGCAACTCGGTTGCCGCGTCCTGCTGACAGACTCAAGCTGGGAAAACATCCGCGCCGCGCGCATGGATGGCCTGCCCACCTATTTCGGTAACCCGGCTTCGCAGCATGCCGACGCACATCTGGACCTGGTGGGCCTGGGGCACCTGCTGGGCGTTTCGCCCGCCGGCGAAATCAACGCGCTGGCCTGCGCACGGTTTCGCCATGATTTTGGCCACAAGCGGCTGTTCGTGTTGGCCAGCGGCCTGGAAAACCAGCGCAGCGACAAGCATCGAGCCAGCGAAGAACACCGCGGCCAGTTGCTGGGCTCAAAGCCGATGACCTACGTGCAATTGGCCACCCGCCTGCATCAGGGCAGCGAGTTGTTCAGCACGACACTCACCGAAGCCTTCGGTTGGCCGCAGTACCAGGCACTGCATGGTGAACGTGCCACTTTGCTGTTCGCCCGAGACAACCATGGCTGGGTTCATGTCGCCTGTCCGGACACACCCTTGCAGCCCACGGCCGGCTGGACGCTGCTGTCATTGATCGATCCACAGCCACAAGCGCCGCTGGCAGAGGCAGAAAAAACGCTGGGCGCCTCGTAGCCATCAGTTGCCGGGCAATACGGGCACCGGGCGCTTGTCCTCGTCAATGGCGACGAAGCTGAACACCCCGTGGATGGCCCGCTCACGGCCATCCAGGTACATGTTCTCGACAAACACATCCACCTGCACCTGCAAGCTGGTATTACCGACCTTGATCACGGAGCCCACCAGTTCGACGATAGAGCCCGCCGGGATGGGGTGTTTGAAGTCGATGCGGTCGGTGGAGACTGTCACCAGCGGCAGCCGACAGAAGCGCGTGGCGGCGATGAACGACACTTCGTCCATCCAGGCCAGGGCAGTGCCGCCGAACAGGGTGTTGTGGTGGTTGGTGGTATTGGGGAACACCGCCTTGGTCACGCGGGTTACCGACAGTTCGGTACGGCGCTGGATTTCCTGGTCTCGGGTAGTCATGGCAATCACATTTTCGAGGTTACAAAAAGCAAAAAAGCAGCCCGAAGGCTGCTTTTTTCTCGCTAGGCGGCCTCGGCCACCGGGCAAACTGTCCTCAGGACAGTTTTTCCTTGATGCGAGCGGCTTTGCCGGACAGGTCGCGCAGGTAGTACAGCTTGGCTTTACGCACGTCACCACGACGTTTCACGGCCAGGCTGTCGATTTGCGGGCTGTAGGTCTGGAAGGTACGCTCTACGCCAACGCCGCTGGAGATCTTGCGCACGGTGAAGGCGCTGTTCAGACCGCGGTTACGCTTGGCGATGACAACGCCTTCGAACGCCTGCAGACGGGAACGCTCACCTTCCTTCACTTTAACCTGGACGACAACGGTGTCGCCTGGTGCGAAGGTCGGGATTTCCTTGCTCATCTGCTCGGCTTCGAGCTGCTGGATGATCTTGTTGGTCATGCTGTGCTCCTAAGATGGATACGCGATCCACCATCGATACGTTTAACTATCGTCCCGCTCGCGGAGATATTCCTCGAGCAGCTTCTTCTCTTCTCCAGAAAGCGAGCGACTTTCCAGAAGATCGGCGCGTCGTTCGAAGGTCCTACCAAGGGACTGCTTCATCCTCCAACGCCGGATATGTGCATGGTTGCCACTTAGCAACACGTCGGGAACGCGCTGATCCGCATACACCTCAGGCCGGGTGTAGTGCGGGCAATCGAGCAGACCGTCGGTGAAGGAATCTTCTTCCGCCGAGTCCACATGCCCTAAAGCTCCGGGCAGCAGCCGCGTAACCGCATCGATCAGTACCATGGCCGGCAGCTCGCCACCGGAAAGCACATAGTCACCAATCGACCACTCCTCATCGACATGAGCCTCGATAAAGCGCTCGTCGATGCCTTCATAACGACCGGCGATCAGGATCAACGATTCCTGTTCGGCCAGGCCTTTGACCGCCTGCTGAGTCAGCTTGCGGCCTTGTGGCGAAAGGTAGATCACCTTCGCCGCTGCTCCGGTCGCTTGCCTGGCGCTAACCAGTGCATCTTCCAGAGGCTTGATTTTCATCACCATGCCCGGACCACCGCCAAACGGCCGATCATCTACCGTGTGGTGACGATCTGTGGTGTAGTCCCGCGGGTTCCAGCAAGTCACCTGAAGCAACCCCTGTTTCACCGCGCGGCTGGTAATGCCGTACTCCGTGATGGCCGAGAACATCTCGGGGAACAACGTGATGACGTCTACGCGAAGGTTACCCATCGTTTAGAAGTCCGCGTCCCACTCAACCCGCATCGTGCCTGCTTCCAGGTCGATTGCCAGCACGCATTGCTCCGTATAGGGCAACAGACGCTCGCGATCATCCAGGCTGCCTGCGCAGGGTTTGACCACCATTACATCGTTCGCACCGGTCTCCAACAGGTGATCGACCTTGCCGAACAGATGTTCGTCCTGGTTGATGACCTTCAGACCTACCAACTGGTACCAGTAGTACTCGTCGGCAGCCAGGTTGGGCAAAAGGCTCCGCGCAATGCAGATTTCGTAACCGCTCAGAAGACGGGCTTCATCGCGATCATCGAGGCCTTTCAGCTTCACGACCAGGCCCTTTTGGGAGCCACGACCGCTAACCAGCTCGACCTGCTTTACCTTGCCTTCGTGCCGAAGCGTCCAGCGCGGATAATCCAACAGGTTTTCAATCGGATCGGTAAAGGAATACACCTTCACCTCGCCGCGAACGCCGTGAACCGAAAAAATCTTGCCAACGACGATGAGGTCGTCAGCCTTTTCTGGCGTCGCGTTCATACTATTCAGGCAGCGGCCTTGGCAGCTTCCTTCAGCAGCTGAGCAACGCGCTCAGACGGCTGTGCACCCTGGCTCAGCCAGTAGGTGACGCGCTCTTGGTTGACCGACAGCTTGACTTCGGCGCCAGCAGCGATCGGGTTGAAGAAACCTACGCGCTCAACGAAACGGCCGTCACGGGCGTTACGCGAGTTGGTCACGGTCAGGTGGTAGAATGGGCGCTTTTTCGAGCCGCCACGGGCCAGACGAATGGTTACCATGTGAACATCGTTCCTATAGTCGGTGCTGCAGTTGATACAGCAGCTGGTACTGCAAATCTGAATGCCAAATAGGCACACGGGTGCCCAAAAGGCCGCATATTCTCGGGGAATACACGGACATTTGCAAATGACTTTTTCGGCAAGGCCTTGCCCCACCGTCCAGATTTGCCGGTTGCGCCGCGTAATTCGCGGCCGTTGCCCCGCTACAGCGGGGGTTCTGGGCACTTGCCGGACAAACGGCAGGCGCCCGGAATAGGGTTACAGCTTCGGCATGCCGCCGCCTGGCAGCATCCCGCCCAGGCCGCGCATCATCTTGGCCATGCCGCCCTTGGCAGAAAACTTCTTCATCATCTTCTGCATCTGCTTGTGCTGCTTGATCAGCCGGCCGATGTCCTGCACCTGGGTACCGGAACCCAAGGCAATACGGCGCTTGCGCGAACCGCTGATCAGGTCAGGGTCGCGGCGCTCGGCCGGGGTCATGGAGTTGATGATCGCTTCCATCTGCTTGAACTGCTTCTCGGCCGCGCCCTGGGCATTGCCCATCTGCGACAGGTTGACCCCGCCGATGCTCGGCAGCTTGTCCATCAGGCCGCCGAGGCCGCCCATGTTCTTCATTTGTTGCAGCTGGTCACGGAAGTCTTCGAGGTCGAAGCCCTTGCCCTTCTTCAGCTTCTTGGCCAGCTTGTCGGCCTTGGCCTTGTCGATGGTCTGCTCGGCCTGCTCGATCAGGCTGAGCACGTCACCCATGCCGAGAATGCGCGAAGCGACGCGGTCGGGGTGGAACGGCTCGAGCGCCTCGGTCTTCTCACCCATACCGATGAACTTGATCGGCTTGCCGGTGATGGCGCGTACCGACAGCGCGGCACCGCCACGGGCGTCACCGTCGACCTTGGTCAGCACCACGCCGGTCAGCGGCAGCGCTTCGCCAAAGGCCTTGGCGGTGTTGGCGGCGTCCTGGCCGGTCATGGCGTCGACCACGAACAGGGTCTCGATCGGCTTGACGGCGGCGTGCAGTGCCTTGATCTCGTCCATCATGTCGGCGTCGATGTGCAGACGGCCGGCGGTGTCGACGATGACCACGTCGATGAACTTCAGCTTGGCTTCGCGGATGGCCGCTTCGGCAATGGCCACCGGCTTCTGGCTGATGTCGGACGGGAAGAAGGTGACGCCGATGTCGTTGGCCAGGGTTTCCAGCTGCTTGATCGCCGCCGGGCGGTAGACGTCGGCAGACACCACCATCACGCTCTTTTTCTTGCGCTCTTTAAGGAAGCGCGCAAGTTTGCCGGCCGTGGTGGTCTTACCGGCGCCCTGCAGGCCCGCCATCAGCACCACGGCAGGTGGGGCGGCGTTCAGCGCGAGGTCTTCGTTGGCCGCGCCCATCAGGCTTTCCAGCTCGGCCTGGACGATCTTCACGAACGCCTGGCCCGGGGTGAGGCTGCGCGACACCTCGGTACCGACCGCACGGTCCTTGACGCTGTTGACGAAATCCTTGACCACCGGCAGGGCAACGTCGGCCTCGAGCAGGGCCATGCGCACTTCGCGCAGCGTGTCCTTGATGTTGTCTTCGGTCAGCTTGGCCTTGCCGGTGACATGGCGCAGCGTCTGTGACAGGCGGTCGGTCAGGTTTTCGAACATGGTGATCCTTTCAGGCCCAGTAAAAGCCGAGGTTTGTCAGGCGCCCGCAGGGAAATGCACACCTGCCGGGCACAGCAAGGCGGCGATTATAGCGAAGTGCGGCCCCGCCGCACACCTTGGGAGATATTCGGTGGTTGTGCTGGCCGCTTCGCGGGCGAGCCCGCGAATGCCCTGACACAAGCCTTCAGTCTTCCTTGAGCAGCGGAATCTATGCCAAACTCCGTCTCTTTAAGGCTCGCCAACCAGGACTTATGGTCTCCTCTCCCAGCCTCATCCCCAACCTGATCGCCGCCGGCCTTTATATAGCAGCGGCCATCTACCAGGGCTCTCACCTGGCCCAGGGCCGCAAGGCCGACAAACGCCTGCTTGGCCTGCTGGGTGCGTTCGCGGTGCTGGCCCAGGCCGGCGCACTGTTCTTCCAGCTGATCACCCCGCTGGGGCTGAGCCTGGACTTCTTCAGCGCCGCCAGCCTGATCGCCGTTGCGGTCATTACCCTGACCTTGCTGGCCTGCCTGCGCATACCGGTAGAAAACCTGCTGGTGCTGCTGTTCCCGCTGGGCGCGGTAACAGCGCTGCTGGCGCAGTTCGCGCCACCCGGCACAGTCCCGCTGATCAACGAAGAACCGGGCATCCTCGCGCACATCCTGCTGTCGATCCTGGCCTACGGGCTGTTCACCATTGCGGTGTTCCAGTCGCTGCTGTTGCTGCTTCAGGACCACCAGCTCAAGAACAAGCACCCGTCCGGGCTGATCCGCAACTTCCCGCCCCTGCAAACCATGGAAAGCCTGCTGTTCGGCTTCCTGTGGGCCGGTTGGTGCCTGCTGTCGCTGTCGCTGATCTCCGGCTGGCTGTTCCTCGACAACCTGTTCGCCCAACACCTGGTGCACAAGACCCTGCTGGCCTGCGTTGCCTGGGTGGTGTTCAGCGTGCTGCTGTGGGGCCGTACACGCCTGGGCTGGCGTGGCCACAAGGCCATCCGGTGGACGCTGGCCGGTTTCTGCCTGCTGATGCTGGCCTATTTCGGCAGCAAGCTGGTTCGCGAATTCATCCTGCACATCTGACGGCCGCCTATGGACACCCTGCCGTACGCACCGCTATCAGTCACCCTGGCATTGGCGCTGCTCTGGGCAGCGCTGTTCACTGCCGTGGATGTGGCCCGCCTGCAACTCAATGGCTCGCTGCGCAATGGCGATGACGGGCAGCCAGTGCTGCCCGCCCAGGCGCTGGTGCTTTGCGCCAGCCTCGGCAAGCTGCTGGTGCTTGGCCTGGCCTGCCTGATCGGGCAGCGCTACAACGGTGAACACGGTTTCTGGCTGGCCGGCGTGGGGGCCGCGTTGGCGTTGCTCGTTTTCGCCGAATACCTGCCGCGCCGCCTGGCCCGACGCAACCCGCAGGCACTGGTAAGCCTGGGCGTGAGCCTGCTGAAAGTGCCGCTGACACTCCTGCAACCCGTCGCCTTCCTGCTCGACGGTTGCGCCAGGCTGATCCTGCGCCCGTTCCGCGCACAGCCTACGGCAGTCGCCCTGCACCCGCAGGAGGATGACGACCAGGACGAAGACGAAGAGCACGAACTGCCACGCCACGGCCTGCTCGATGGCCTGCAATCGCTGGACAAGATCACCGTCAACGACATTCTGGTGCCACGCAACGAGGTGGACGGCATCAACCTCGACGAGCCCATCGAGCGCATCATCGAGCAGCTGATCGTCAGCCGCCACACCCGCCTGCCGGTTTACCACAACGATATCAACCAGGTCGAAGCGATCCTCAACACCAAGCTGATCAGCCATCTGCTGCCCAAGGCCGAGCTGACCCTGGAAGCGCTGCACGGTGCCTGCTACGAGCCCTACTTCGTACCGGAAAGCACGCCGCTGCAAATGCAGCTGCTGAACTTCCACAAGCAGCAGCGCCGCCTGGGCGTGGTGGTGGACGAGTACGGCGAGGTGCTGGGGATCGTCACCCTGGAAGACATCCTCGAAGAGATCGTCGGCGAGTTCGAGGACGAGCAAAGCCTGCAAAACCCCCACGTGCACCCGCAGCCCGATGGCACCTTCGTCATCGATGGCACTGCGTCGCTGCGCGAAATCAACCGTACCCTGGGCTGGCACCTGCCCTGCGACGGCGGGCCGAAAACCCTCAACGGGCTGGTTACCGAAGCACTGGAAAGCATCCCGGAAAGCGCCGTTTGCCTGAAGATCGGCCGCTATCGACTGGAAATCCTCGAAACCGAGGACAATTGTGCCAGCAAGGTACTGGTGTGGACTGTGACCCGCTAGCTATACTCGGGTCACGCTTACCCAGCCCCGTCGTCACGCCTGCTACCCGCACCCGGCGTTCCACGGCCAGTCCGCTTCACTGACACGCCCCGCGGTCCTGCTTCAACACCCCGAACAGTCCCCCGCCCTGCCCCTACCCCCCTTGGGCTATCGTCAGTCAGGCGCACACAACAACAAAACGCTCCGGCGCCCGCGCAGCCGTGCCTGCCCTGTTGCATGCATGCCTTCGCAGGCCAAGCCCATGGGGCCGGACCAGACTGTCAGGGACCTACTTAATGACAAGCAGTACCTATGCCGAGGCGCCTGCCGCGCCGGTGAACTCACCTGCCCGGGTAGCCACTGCCAGCTTCATCGGCACCGCCATCGAGTTCTACGATTTCTACGTCTACGCCACGGCCGCCGCCCTGGTGATCGGCCCGGTGTTCTTCCCGTCCGGGTCGGGCACCGCACAGATGCTAGCGGCCTTCCTTACCTTTGGTATCGCCTTCCTCGCCCGGCCGCTGGGCTCGGCGTTGTTCGGCCACTTTGGCGACCGTATCGGTCGCAAGTCGACCCTTGTCGCTTCGCTGCTGCTGATGGGCGTGTCCACCACCGCCATTGGCGTACTGCCGGGCTATGAGAGCATTGGCGTATGGGCCCCGATCATTCTTTGCCTGTTGCGCTTCGGCCAAGGCCTGGGCCTGGGCGGCGAGTGGGGTGGCGCGGCGCTGCTGGCCACCGAAAACGCGCCGGAAGGCAAGCGCGCCTGGTTCGGCATGTTCCCGCAACTAGGCCCTTCGATTGGCTTCTTGGCGGCCAACGGCCTGTTCCTGACCTTAGCGATGACATTGAGCGACGAGCAGTTCCGCGACTGGGGCTGGCGTATTCCGTTCCTGCTCAGTGCTGCGCTGGTACTGGTGGGGCTGTATGTGCGCCTGAAACTTGAAGAAAGCCCGGTGTTCGCCAAGGCGGTCGCCCGCCAGGAACGGGTGAAAATGCCGGTGGTTGACCTGTTCGCCAAGCATTGGCGCCCTACCCTGCTGGGCGCTGCGGCGATGGTGGTGTGCTATGCGCTGTTCTACATCTCGACGGTATTCTCACTGAGTTACGGCGTGACCACACTCGGCTACAGCCGCGAGACGTTCCTTGGCCTGCTGTGCTTCGCGGTGGTGTTCATGGCCTTGGCCACGCCGCTGTCGGCCTGGCTCAGCGACCGTTACGGGCGCAAACCGGTGCTGATCGTCGGTGGGCTGCTGGCGGTGGCTTCAGGCTTCACCATGGAGCCGCTGCTGACCTCGGGCTCGACCGCTGGCGTGGCGCTGTTCCTGGCCATCGAGCTGTTCCTGATGGGCGTGACTTTCGCGCCGATGGGGGCATTGCTGCCCGAGCTGTTCCCGACTCACGTGCGTTACACCGGGGCCTCGGCGGCGTATAACCTGGGCGGCATCGTTGGCGCCTCGGCAGCACCGTTCTTTGCCCAGAAGCTGGTGAGCATGGGCGGGTTGAGCTGGGTGGGGGGTTATGTGTCGGCGGCGGCGGTGATCAGCCTGATTGCCGTGTTGTGCCTGAAAGAAACCCGTAATACCGCACTTTGAGTGAACTGGGGCTGCTTTGCAGCCCATTCGCTGGGCAAGCCCGCTCCCACAGGAATATCACAGGCTTCAGGCCTGTGGGAGCGGGCTTGCCCCGCGAATGGGCCGCAACGCGGCCCCCCGCGGTTTCAGATCAGAACTCGACCTTTACCGCCTGCGAAGCGCGGGTCGCCTTGGCCCGTGCCAGTTCGACCGACTCGTCACGCGCCAGGCACACGCCCATGCGGCGGGTACCGTTGATTTCCGGCTTGCCGAACAGGCGGATGGCAGTATCCGGCTCGCTCAGCGCCGCACCGAGGTTGGCGAAGCTGGTCTGCTGCGACTGCCCTTCTGGCAAGATCACGGCCGAAGCGGACGGCCCAAACTGGCGCACCACCGGGATCGGCAGGCCAAGAATGGCGCGGGCATGCAGGGCAAACTGCGACAGGTCCTGGGAAATCAGGGTCACCAGGCCTGTGTCATGCGGGCGCGGCGACACTTCGCTGAACCACACCTGGTCGCCCTTGACGAACAACTCCACGCCAAACAGACCGCGACCGCCCAAGGCATCGGTCACCGCCTTGGCCACGCGCTGCGACTCGGCCAGCGCTTTCGGGCTCATGGCCTGTGGCTGCCACGACTCCTGATAGTCGCCCTTTTCCTGGCGGTGGCCAACCGGCTCGAGGAACGTGGTGCCGCCGACGTGACGCACAGTCAGCAGGGTGATTTCGTACTCGAAGTCGATGAAACCCTCGACGATCACCCGGCCCTTGCCGGCGCGGCCGCCTTCCTGGGCATAGTCCCACGCCTTCTGCAGGTCGGCATCGCTGCGCAGCAGGCTCTGGCCTTTGCCCGACGAGCTCATTACCGGCTTGACCACACACGGGTAGCCGACATCGGCCACGCCCTTGGCGAAGTCTTCGTAAGTGTCGGCAAAGTGGTAGGGCGAGGTTGGTAGCTCAAGCTCCTCGGCGGCCAGACGGCGGATGCCTTCGCGGTTCATGGTCAGCTGAGTGGCGCGGGCAGTCGGTACCACGTTGAAGCCTTCGTTTTCCAGCTCGACCAAGGTGGCCGTGGCGATGGCTTCGATTTCCGGAACGATATAGTGCGGCTTCTCGGCCTCGATCACGGCACGCAGGGCCACGCCATCGAGCATGTTGACCACGTGGCTGCGGTGCGCAACCTGCATGGCCGGGGCATTGGCGTAGCGGTCAACGGCGATCACCTCGACGCCCAAGCGCTGCAGCTCGATCACCACTTCCTTGCCCAGCTCGCCACAGCCGCACAGCAGTACACGGGTCGCGCTGGGCGACAAGGGGGTTCCGATACGGGTCATTTCAGGTCCTCGAAGGCATCCGGGGCCGCGCCAGGCTTGGCGCGGCCCGCTGAAAAAGGACCGCTATTCTACACCATCAACCGGCCACGGCGGCCCGCCGGGCGCGAAATGCCATGGCCAGCCACACGGCGGTAACGCCTGCAAACTTCGAGGCCATGGCGGTGCCGATCACTGCCGGGGTCAGTGCGCCGATCATGCCAAAGAAGATGAAGGTATCCACCGGAATGCTCAGCGCCGAGCTCAGCCACAGGCGATCGCGCAGCGGCCGGCGGGTAATGCTGAACACCAGCCAGTCTATAAGCTCGGAAATGAAGAACGCGGTGGCACTGGCCAGGGCGATGGCCGGCTCCGAGGTGACATAGGACAACACCAGTGCCGCCAGCATGGCCACCAGCGCACCGTGACCGAAGCGGGTTTGCACCATGTCACGCAGGATGAACACCAGGCCGCCCCAGGCGGACCAGATGATGTCCAGGTGCGGGGCGCTGGAAAAGGCGTAGTTGATCAGCACTACGCTGCTGATATAGGCAATCAGATAGAACATGGCGGGTAGTCTGTGGGCAAGCCGTACAGATTACCGCTGGGCCGTTCGCGGGTAAACCCGCTCCCACAGGGTACAACCCGGCCTAAAGGATCAGGCCGGCCTCTACTGCCCGTTGATGGCAACGCTTGAGCACCGCCCGGCGCTCATCGTTGTCCATCCGCCCCCAGCGGCCAATCTCGGCCACGGTACGCTGGCAGCCGGTGCAGATATCCTGCTCGTCCAGCGCGCAAATGCTCACGCATGGCGATGCCACCGGCCGTTCTGCTACATCACTCATCATCAACTACCAACTCTTGGGCATAACGCTGGGCATTGTGCACGTAATGTGCAGCGCTGGCTTCCAGCATGCGTTTCTGCTGCTCGGTCAGCTCGCGCACCACCTTGCCGGGCGAGCCCATCACCAGCGAACCGTCGGGGATTTCCTTGCCTTCGGCAATCAGCGCGTTGGCGCCGATGATGCAGTGCTTGCCGATACGCGCGCCATTGAGGATCACCGCATTGATACCAACCAGGCTGTAGTCGCCCACCTCGCAGCCATGCAACATGGCGTTGTGACCTACCGTTACCCCCTTGCCCAGGGTCAGCGGCGAGCCCATGTCGGTATGCATGACCGTGCCATCCTGCACGTTGCTGCCTTCGCCGATGTCGATCAGCTCATTGTCCCCGCGCAGCACCGCGCCAAACCACACGCTGGCATTGGCCTGCAGGCGCACATTGCCGATCAGTGTGGCGTTCGGTGCGGCCCAACTGGTGGGGTGGCTCTCGACCCGCAGGTCGCCCAGGCGGTATTTCATGCTTGCTCCTCAGGCTGCGACGCAGAAGGCGGGGTTGGCCCCGCTCATTTCTCGATGTAACGCTCAGGGGGTTGGTGCAGGCTGATGCCAGCATCGAACAGCAGGTTGACCAACTCAACGATCATGATCGCCGACAACCCCCAGATCTTGTATTCGCCATAGCGATAACTGGGCACATACCAACTGCGCCCCTGGTAATCGATACGATGGGTATGATCACGCGGGTCCTGGCGGAAGAATTCCAGCGGCACGGTGAATACTGCCGCGATTTCGGCGTCGTTGGCGCGGTATTCGACGAAGTCGGGGATAACCCCGACGAATGGCGTCACTTTCAGGCCATGCAGCGAAATGAGTGGGCTGAGCGGGCCGATCACCTCGACCAGGCCAGGCGGCAGGCCGATTTCCTCCTCGGCCTCGCGCAGGGCAGTGAATATCAGGTCCGGGTCTTCCGGGTCACGGCGACCACCGGGAAAAGCCACTTCGCCACCGTGGGTGGACAGCCCTTTGGCACGCAAGGTCAACACCAGTTCGGGCGCTTCGCTGCGGGTAATGGGCAAGAGGACCGCCGCTTCAGGGAACCGTCGGTCGGTTTCCAGTGACGCGGGTTGGTGATTGCTCATTCGGCGAAGTAGCTCGTCCAGCATTGCGCACGCTCGTATCCAAGGCCTGCCTTGCATGATGCACCAAAGCCGCCAAGCACCCAAGCCCCTGCGCTTGCGGCAACCCTGCGGCCGCGCCAAGATAGCCCTGAACAAAAGGAGCGCCACATGAAATTCTGCAGCGCGTGCGGCCAGCCGGTCACCCAGCGGATCCCCGAAGGCGACAGCCGCCTGCGGTATGTTTGCGAGTCTTGCCAGACCATTCACTACCAGAACCCCAACATCGTCGCCGGTGTGCTGCCTACCTGGGGTAGCCAGGTGCTGCTGTGCCGCCGCGCCATCGAGCCACGCCGCGGTTTCTGGACACTGCCCGCCGGGTTCATGGAGAACGGCGAAACGCTCGACCAGGCAGCCCGTCGCGAAACCGTCGAGGAAGCCTGCGCCCGTGTCGGGCAAGCCAGCCTGTACCAGCTGTTCGATCTGCCGCACATCAACCAGGTGCACGTGTTCTTCCGCGCCGAACTGGCGGACCTGGACTTCGCCGTGGGTATCGAAAGCCTGGAAGTGCGATTGTTCGAGGAACATGAGATACCGTGGGGCGAGCTGGCTTTCCGCACGGTCGCGCGCACACTAGAATGCTACTATCGCGACCGCATCGGGCAGCACTACCCCATAGGCCATGAATACCTGCCGCCGATGACCGTTTCGCCCAACACCTAAAAGCCTTCAGGGATACCGTTACATGCGCTGGTTGCTAGCCCTTTTCTGCCTTTGCGTTACCTCGGTGTCCCAGGCGGCCTTCACCGAGACCATCGTCCGCAAGCCCGTGCCGGCAGCGCAAACCCAGTCGCCTTCACAGCAGGCTATGCAGCCGTTGATCGACAAGGTACTGGTGATCAAGTCCGAGCGCCGCCTGCAGCTGATCAGCCGTGGCGAGCCACTGAAAACCTACCGTATCTCGCTGGGCAAGCAGCCCAAGGGCGCCAAGGAGCGCGAGGGCGACAAGAAGACCCCAGAGGGGTTGTACTGGCTCGACTGGCGCAAACAGAGCGACCGTTTCAACCTGGCCATGCACATCAACTACCCCAACATCAGCGATGCGGCCCGGGCTACCCGGGAAGGCGTGAGTGCCGGCAGCATGATCATGATCCACGGCACGCCGATCAACGATGAATACCCGGAGTGGTACTTCCATACCCTGGACTGGACGGACGGGTGCATTGCCATGCGCAACCGCGACATGCAGGAAGTGTGGGACCTGGTGCGGGACGGGACACTGATCGAGATTCGGCCTTGATATAGAGCGTTGCAACAGACTTTGTAGGAAACGTCCCTCGCCATTGCGAGAACCCGCCTGACAGCCGCTTAAGCCGGATCCTGCATCCAGGGGAGTGCCTGTTTTTTTAGCATCCACGCAGACAAGTACGTAATCCGTACCTATTTGCGGGGTGCTTCATGCCGTACCCGATACGCCACATCGCCGGTTGGCTGTTGGCCTGCTGCCTGCCGGGGATACAGCCCATTCTCCCGGCGCAGGCTGCCGACCCGGCCAGCCAGCAACTGCGCGATCAACAGCAAGACCTGCGGCAACTGGAGCAGCAGCAACGGCTGGAGCGCTGGCAGCGCGAACCCTCCCCAACCGAAAGCGACGACATCGCCGCCCCCACTGCGCCCGACGCCCGCTGCTGGGCCATCGACGGCGTGCGCGTGGCAGGCAACCACCAGCTTGCGACCCCGGTGCTGGCGCCCCTCCTGCGCAAGCTATCCCCTGCCTGCGTGGGCATCACCGACATCAACCAGCTGCTCAAGGCCATTACCCAGTATTACGTGCAAGCGGGCTACCCCACGAGCCGGCCGTACCTGCGGCAACCGCCACAGGATGGTGCGCCGCTGGACATCACCGTGGTCGAAGGCTTCGTCGAATCCATCGAACTGGCAGGCCCCGACCTGCCTCTGTCACTGTCCGGCGCATTTCCCGGCCTACTCGGGCAACCGCTGTACCTGCCAGACCTGGAACAAGGCCTCGACCAGCTCAACCGCCTGCGCGCCTACGACCTCGGCGCCGACCTGGCGCCAGGCGAGCTGCAGGGCGGCACCCGGGTCGTGCTGCAGCCGCGTAAGGTGGCGTCACGCTGGCACCTCGACAGCCGCCTCGACAACCGCGGCAGCGAACTGACCGGTCGCCATCGCCTGACCCTGGGCCTCGGCCTGGACAGCCCACTGGCGCTGAACGATGACTTGCGCCTGTCGCTGACCAGCACCGTGTTCGACGCCCCCGGCCAAAGCCAAGGTCTCTCGCTGTACTACAGCATCCCCTACGGTGCCTGGACCTTCGCCCTCAGCGCCAGCCAGCTGCGCTACCAGGCACCCCTGCCCCACAGCGACAAGGCCGCCGACGGCACCAGCAGCTACCAGGGCCTGAGCGTCGAGCGGGTACTCTGGCGCAACCAGCAAGGCATGCTCAGCGCCAGCGTGCGGCTGGACCGCAAGCAACTGATCAACCGCAGCGCGGGTGCCGTCGTGGTCCAGCAGAGCCCGACCCTGGCCTCGGTGGAAGCCGGTATCAACCTGCTGTGGCTCGACGGCGGCTTATGGAATGGCTACTTCGGCGTCGCCCAAGGCGTCGACGCTTTCGGCGCCGACCGCTCGCCTCTGGGGGCAGAACGCCTGCGCCCGGACTTTCGCAAGTACCGCGCCAACCTGCTGCACCTACGCCAGGGCCCGGCCCCTGCCCCTTGGCGCTGGCAGAGCGAACTGGGCCTGCAGTACAGCAGCGACCCGCTGCCGGCCGTCGAGCAATTGCTGGTCAGTGACGATTCGACCGTGCGTGGTTTTCGCCTGCGCACCTACTCCGGCGCCAGCAGCGCCGTGTGGCGCAACACCCTTAGCCAGCCGCTACCTCCGACCTGGAATCAACTGTTGCAGGTACGCCCCTACGTTGGCCTTGACCTGGGCTGGACCCGCACTGCCCAAGGCAAGCCATCGCAGCGCTTGGCCGGGGCCGCTGCCGGGGTCGAATTGAGCCTGCCCGGTAGCCGCCTGCGCCTCGATTACCAACGCGCCCTGTACACCAGTGACCTGCCCCGCCCGCAGCTGGAGCCCGGCTTCTGGGTAATGGAGTGGACCCTGAGCATTTGATTCACCCACAACAAAGAGAACGAGAACATGCAGACACTCTCGCAGTCACCGTCCATCCGCCCGGATACCTTGCGCTGGGCCATCTTCCTCGCCCTGCTGGGGTCCAGCGCCGCAATCGCCCAAGGCGGCCTGGAAGCCACCAGCGGCCCAGGCGGCACGCCCATCATCAACAACGGCCATGGGGTACCCGTGATCGACATCGTGCCACCCAACGCCAGCGGGCTGTCGCACAACCAGTTCCTCGACTACAACGTCGGCAGGCCCGGCGTGGTGCTGAACAATGCCACCCAGGCCGGGCAGTCTGAACTGGCCGGTGCCCTGGCCGCCAACCCGCAGTTCCAGGGGCAGGCCGCCTCGACCATCCTCAACGAGGTGATTAGCCGCAACGCCTCGCTGATCGAAGGGCCGCAAGAAATCTTCGGCCGACCGGCAGACTACATCCTGGCCAACCCCAACGGCATCACCCTCAACGGCGGCAGCTTCATCAACACCACCCGCGCCGGCTTCGTGGTGGGCACCCCAGAGTTGGAAGCGCAGCAACTCAAGTACCTCGACACGCTCAATGCCAGCGGCACCCTGCAGGTACTGGAGCGCGGCCAGAACAATACCCAGGGAGCCCTTGAGCTGATCGCGCCGCGTGTGGACAGCAAAGGCCTGCTCATGGCCGGCAAGGCACTCGACATCACCGTCGGCCGCAACCGCATCGACCGCTCCAGCGACGAAATTGTCGAACCCTTGCCCGGCACTCCTTCGAGCATCGACGCGAGCCTGTTCGGCGCAATGCGCGCCGGGCGTATCCGTGTAGTAAGCACTGGCGAAGGTGCCGGCGTGCGCGTCAGGGCTTCACAGGTGCTGGGCACCGAAGGCATCGACATCCAGTCTGCCGGGGCCCTGCATGTCAGCGGCAAGGTCGACAACCCCGCCGAATTGCGCAGCGAAAGCGGTGCACTGACCCTCACAGCAGCCGATGAGCTGACGCTCGACACCGTCGATGGCAAGGCCCCAAGCATCACCGTCAAAGCCGGCAAGAAGCTGACCCTGGACGCCGATACCCGCGAGCACATCGCACAGGAGCGGGACAGCTGGAGCAAGAAGTTCCTGTTCATCACCAACGAAACCTACAGCCGCGACCGCACGACCACCGAGCGCCAACAACGCGGCACGCATTTGCAGGGCACCGGTGATATTCGGCTGCAAGCAGGTGCCGACATGCAGCTCAAGGCGGCCGAGATCAAGACCGAGGGTACGCTGACACTCGACAGCGGCGCCAACCTGGACATTGTCGCGGGCATAGACAACCAACGCATCGAAGAGCAGATACGCCACCGCAAGAACTTGTGGCGCGGGGACAGCGATAGCGAACAGTACAAGGAGACGGCACAAGGCAGCCGACTCGACGCCCAGGAGATGGTCGTCAAGACCAATGCCACCCTCAACGTACAAGGCAGCACCCTGCACAGTCGCGGCGACCTGACCATCGATGCCAAGCAGGCAGACATCGGCACTACCGCCTTGCAAGAGAAGGCCACCCGGCGCAACTACCGTGGCGACCTGGTATCCGGCACCTTCTTCGGCGACCGCAAGGGCAACGACACCGATGGCCAAACTGTCTCCGGCAGCAGTGTCACCAGCGTTGGCAAGCTCAGCGTCACAGCCGATCAGGTCGCCATCAAAGGCAGTACCTTGCACGGCCAGCGGGACGCGGTGCTCTACAGCACGAAAGGGTCGCTGGCCATCGAGGCAGACCACGGCAGCAGCACCTCCACCGAGCGCACGAGTGACAGCAAGTTATTCGGCCTGATCGGCAAGCAACGCGAAAGTACGGACCGCGAACAGCAGGTGCTGGTCAGCGACGTCAGCTCGGCCAGCAACCTGCGTTTGGCCAGCGCCGAAGAAATGCGCATCCAGGGTGCCAAGGTCGCGGCTGGCGGGCATCTGCAGGTCGAGGCCAAGGGCGACCTGCAGATTGCCAGCACGCAAGTGGTCGAAGCACGCGAAACCAGCGAACAGCAGCGCGGCTTCACCGCCAGTGCCAGGCAAACCCAGGAAGCCGAAGATGGTAAGCCTGAGTCACGCCAGTATGCGGCCGGCGTGGCGTATGAGGTGGCCACCAGCACTGCCGAGCAACGGACCACCAGCCAGGTCGCCAGTGAGCTCAAGGGCGCATCGGTGGGCCTGAGCAGCGGGGCTCGGTTACAGGTCAACGGCTCCTCGGTGAAGGCCAGCGCAGGCGATTTGGACGTGCAGGCGCAGCAGGTGACGCTGGGCGCTACCCGTAACGACCGCGACGCCAGCACCAGTACCACCCAGAGTGGTGGCGGGCTGACCGTGACGGGCGGCATCGACCGGCTTGGTAGCCTGTTCGAAGGCCACCACAACCGCGAGCTGGCACACGAACGCGACAGCAACGTGCAGCGCAGCGAATTGCAGGCTAGCGGCAACCTCAAGCTGCAGAGCGAACACCTGGTGACCGAAGCGGCGCGCGTAAAAGCCGGCAACGCCCTGCAATTGACCGCCAAAAGCATCGACAACCGCGCCGTGCTGGATACCCGGGAACATGAACAACAGCGTAACGACTGGGCTGGCAGCCTGGGCGCCAGTGTCGAGTACCGTGACCTGACCCGCCCCATCGAACGCCTGGTACTGGGCGAAGAAGCCCCACGCTTCCAGCAAGCCTCACCTGAAGACGCCATGGCGCCGCCCAGCGTGGGTGCCGACATGACCGTGGAGCATCTCAAGCGCCTGGAAAACCAGCGCCGTGGTTTTGCCCAGGTCAGTGAGTTGTCCGGGGCCTCGGTCGAGGTCAAGGCAGACACCATTGCCGACCAAGGTACGGCCTGGCGGGCCAGCGCCGGGACCTTGCAGGTCGCGGCGCAGCGACACCAGATGCAGGCCGCCGCGAATACCCAGGAAAGTACCCTGCAACGCCTGGCCTATGGTGGCGACGCGCGCCTGGATACCAGCACCGGCGAGGACCTGAATGTACGCGCTGCCGGCAAAGGCGGCTCGCTGAACAAACAGGACAACGCCAGCACCGCCGTACCCGGTAGCCTGTACGGGCAACAGGGCATCCAGGTACAACTGGGCAGCGATGGGCGTTACGAAGGGGCGCGCATCAATGGCGGCGACGGTAGCGTGGTCATGCACAGCGCCGGTTCGCTGGCGTTACCACAGGCAACCGATCATGCCGGACAGCAGTCGGGGCAGCTTGAGGGCAATGCCTGGGTTAAAGTCGGCAACCGCCCGGGCAGCACTGGGGTCGACGGCCGTGGCTATCTCGACCACGACCAGAAGCAGAGCAGGCAGAGCAACGCCCAGGTGGCCCAGATCGACGCCAAGGGCCAGGTACAATTGACCAGCGGAGGCGACCTGTCACTAGAAGGCACCCGCATTGGCAGCCTCCAGGAGAAAGTCGCCGAAATCCAGGTGCAAAGCGGCGGCCGGCTGCTGGTCAAGCCGGCCAGCAACACCCAGCAAGCCACGGGTGCGAGCCTGGGCGGCGGCCTGGAGCTGGCGGCCAAGGCCGGCAGTACCAAGGGCGGTGCCATTGGCGGCCACTTCAGCAACGGCAAGCAGGACGAAGATACCCGCCAGTCGTTAGATGCCCAGTTTGCCAGCACTGGCAAGCTCACCTTGAGCAGCAGCGCCCGGGAGGATATCGCCCTGCACCTCGAAGGCCTGCAGGCCTCCGCCGAACAGATAGCCCTGGACGCGACAAGCGGGGGGATGCTGGTGAAGGCTTCCTCCAACCAGGAACGTCGCGACAACCTCGACATCAGCGCCGGGGCCGGTTTCGACATGGCCAAGGGAGCCCTCGACACTCGCGGCCTGCATGGCCGCCTCAAGGTGGAGCTCGACAAACGCGACAACCTTACCTGGAACGCCAGCAACCTGCGCGCCGACAGCATCGACCTGCAAAGCCGCGGCGATACCCTCATTGAAGGTGCCACCCTCGAAGCCGGGCATATTGGCGGTACGATCGATGGCGACCTGCGCATCGCCAGCCTCAAGGACAGCGTCGATAGCCTGAGCGTGAAAGGCGATGCCCGGCTGAGCCAGGAGAAAAACCCACAGGGCTACATCAACGCGGCCACCGCAGTGGCCCGCCCCTTGGGGAACAAGGTCGAGCAAAAGGCGGGCTCCGCCCTGGGCAAGGCAGACCCCGGGTTGTCGCCAACCTTCAGCCTCGACGTATCGCACGTACAGCGCGATAGCGTAGGCCGGCAAGCCACCTTGAAAGGCAGCGACGGAATCGACCTGCAAGTCGGTGGTAGCGCCCATCTGCTGGCCGCGCGCTTGCAGTCTGCCAAGGGTAACGTGGCGCTCGACGCCCACTCGGTGGCCCAGGAAACCCTAAGCGGCAATGACTATCGTCGGGACGTGTCGCTCGATGCGTCCAATTCACCGGTAGACCTGGGCACCGCTATTGCCGAAATGGCCAAGGGCAAAGGTGCGGCAGACGGGGAAAATGCGCTGGACCTGGGGTTCTTGAGGACCAGCGGGCATAGCCGTAGCGAGCAGTGGGCGTCGAGTGTGAGTAAGAGAAAGGACTGATCCAGACGCCGCGTCCCAGCAGGAGCGCCCTTGCCTACCAGCGAAGGTCTCGTTGCCCGGTCAGCGCTTGCGGCCCAAGCCACTGCACCCCGCGCAGCAATGGTGTCAGCGCTGCCTCCGGCTGCAGCGCAAACGCCACCTGTGCCCGGTGCCGTGGCAGGTCGGCATCCAGGGCCAGTTGATGCTGGCCCTGCTGCACCAGTTGCCCGCGCAGGCGCCAGCCGTTGTGGCAGTCCATTTCCAACCAGCCCTGCCCCAGGCCAAGTGACCAGGGCTTGCTCAGGGCCAGGTCGGTTACCGTGACACGGCCTTCACTGGAGCGGCATTCACGCCCTACCCCCTGTACCCGCAGTGTCCCTTGCCACTGCCCCGCCAGCCGGTAGTCCGTCAGTACTGTCGCCTGAGCGCCCACGGCTGAGGCCTCCAGCCGCCAACGCCATGGCCAGCCTTCGGCTTGCAACTGCCAGGCCTGGCCCTGAAAGCCCAGCTGCCCATTTGCCTGTAAGCGCCAAGGCTGCAGCGTCCAACGCAATGGCCCCACGGGCCCCAACTGTTGCGCCTGGCCTTGCCAAAGGCTGCCAATGACATCGCGCGCTGGCAGGCCGAACGCACGTGCCACCCAATCGGCCGGAAGCTCGACCAGCAGCGTCAGCACGAATACCAGCACACTCCACGCCATCCCCCGGCGGCTCATGGCTGCACCACCAGATCGAAGCGCAAGCCCTTGCCACCCTGCTCCAGCCCCCATTCCAACGGCTTCGCCCCTTCTCCACGCAGGCTCTGCAACCAACCTTGCAGCACGTGCTCATCGGCCACCTGTCCACGCAGTTGCCAAGCCTTGCCCTGCGCATCGACTTCGTCCAGTTCGATCTGCCGCGCCTGGGCCGACTGGCGTAGGCGCTCCAGATTCAGCCCCGGACCGCCTTGCAGGCTGGCGGCCTGTTCGGCAAGCACGCGCCATTGGCTGAGCTCGCGCCATTGGGTGAGGCCTGCGCGCAGGGCCAGGAGGGCCAGCAACAGGGCAATGATTGCCCAGGCGAGCGTCAGGCGGTGGCGCTGTAATGCATCGCGGTTCATGAAGCGGCCCCCAGGTCGAAGATCACTTGGCCCGCTTGAACCTGCACCGTGGCGCCTGCCGCAGTCGCCATGTCCTGCCATGGCGGCGTGCTGCCCTCGCCTTCAAGGCGCAAATGCCAACGTTGGCCATCAAACCGCACCGCTTGCAGCTGCCAGCCGGGGTTGTCACGCAGCCAGGCCTGCAAGCGGGTTTGCAGATCCTCCAGTTGACGCGTGCGCAATTGCTGTTGCAGTTCGCTTTCGCGCAAGCGCTTGAGAACCTGTGCGGCATGCCGTGGGCTGGCCTGCTCGCCGGTCACGGCAATGACCTGGCTACGCCACAGATGCGCCTGGCGCCATTGCTGGCTCAACCACACACCGCCCCATACCGTAGCCAGCGCCAGGCAGACTGCGAGCAGGCGTTGATGCTGCCGGGAGACCACCGGCAACGTGCGCCTGTTGCGGGCGCGCTCGAACAGACCTGGCATTGAGTCGAGTGCTGCCAAGGTACTTGGCCAGCCGCCGCTCAACGGCAGCTTTGTCAACGCTGCCAAGGGTTGCGGCAGTACGCTACCCAGCGCCACCGGCCAGGCCAGCCAGTGCTCCTGCCCATCCTCGAGCACGCCTTTGAACAGGGTCATGGCGGGCGGGCGCTGCCAATGCCAGGCACTGCCCGCCGATGGCGCAGGCAGCAGCTGCAGCTCCGCCCAACAACGCTCGACCTGCACGTCCCATGCGGCACATTGCGCGTGCCATGCTGCCAGTTGCTCATGGCCCACCACCAATAGCCGAAGGTGGCCAGGTTCACGCGCCAGGCAGGCGCAAGCCACTTCGTTGATGGGCTGTAACAAACGGTCTTCGAGCAACAACGGCCACTCCTCGCGCTTGAGCCCGGGCGGGGCCTGCACACGGAAATGGCTGCAGGCTTCGGCAGGCAGGATCAATGCACCACGCGCCAGCAGGTTGGCCGGCGGCTGGCCCTGGCCCTCGTCTTGCACAATGCCACCGCCGACCAGCGCCCACTGCCAGACCGGGCCCGGGCGCAGCAACAGCCACGGAAGTGCTGGCGTACGTCGCCGCCATTCAAACTTCATGAGCGCCCCCACGGGAGGGCGAAAGTGCAGACATAGGGTGCTCCATCACGCTGCAGCTCCAGGCGCACGCCACGCCCCGGGTGCGCTGGTTGGTCGGAAGGCCAGGCCAGCCAGCGGCCACCCTGGTAATACAGGACATTCATGGCGCTGACCCGGTCGAGCCGTTCGCGCAGTACCCAACGGGGGGCAGCGGCGGCGTACAGGTCGGCCGAGCTTTCCAGCATCAGGCGCTGCTCGCGGGCCTCGAAACGCAGACGCTGGCGTTGCAGGCGCGCGCCACCTTCGGCGTCTGGCAGGCCGGTGCTGGCGACCCACAGCAACTGGTTGCTGGCGGGTTGCCAGTCCAGCCAGTGGCTGGTCAGCGGCAGGCGCTGGTCGTAGATGCGGCGCAGTACCGGGCTGTCGAGGCGGCGCTCCAGGGCCAGGCAAAAGTCCAGTACCGAAGTGTGCTGGGGGGTGGCTTGCAGGCGCTCGCGGACCTTGAGCCAGCCATTGACCAGCGCGGCGAGCATGATGCCGAGTATGGCGGTCAGGGCCAGGGCAACCATCAGTTCGATCAGGGTCAGGCCGGTCTGGCGGTGTTTGGTGGGCTGGCATCTGCGCTGCTGATGGAAATGGACCTCTGCGGAAGCGGGCGTGCCCGCGCCCATAGGGACGCTGAAGGCTTCATGAATTCTGTGAATCATGGGCGCTCCAGAAACACGGTGTACTGGCCCAGCGGCAAGCGCTGGTCGCGGTCGGCGAACAACAGCAGTTCGCCACGGCGCAAGTCGCGTACGCCGGTACGGCGCAGTTGCAGCTGCCAGTGGCACAACTGGCCGCCCTGGCTGAGCTCACCAGCTGTTTGGTTTTGAGCCGGCCAGTACTGCTCGACGGCAAAGCGGGTTTGCAGTTCGCGCGCGCACAGCAGGCCAAGGCGATGCTGTTGCAAATTGCCCTGCACGGCCAGGCGCTGGCGCAGCACCTGGCTGGTGATCACCGCCAGCACGGCAGCGATGGCCAAGGCTACGGTCACCTCCAGCAGAGTGAAGCCACGCTGTGCTTGCTTCATGGCACCACCCGCATGCCATCGGCGCGGTTCCAGGCCCATTGCTGGCTGCCATCGGCCCAGTGCCAGCGCACGCTACCCGCCTGCGCCCAGCCATGCGGTGTGAACAGCACGCGCGGTTGAGGGCTGGCCGGCCAGTCCGGGTGCAGGCCCTTGGGCCAATCGCCGAGCGGGACCGCTTCGACCACCCAGGCATTGCCCTCGCGGCGGACGAACTCCGGGCGTTGGCCATTCCAGCGCAGCCCGCGCAATTGCCCGGCATGCCGGGCCAGCGCGGCCTGCCCGCGGACCTCGGCCGCCAGCCGTTGCAGGGCCTGTTCGACACTGGCCTGGCCGTTGCCGAGGCCGGCCACCGCCAGCCCGGTCATCAGCCCGGCAATGGCCAGTACCACCAGCAGTTCGATCAGGCTGAAACCACGCTGACGATGCACCGTTACAGCTCCCAGTTACCCAGGTCGGCATCCTGGCCTTCACCACCCGGCAGGCCATCGGCACCCAGCGAGTACACATCGACCCGGCCATGCTCACCGGGCATGCGGTACTGGTACGGGGTACCCCACGGGTCTTGCGGCAGGCGGCGCACGTAGCCGTCGCTGCGCCAGGCCCGTGGCAGCGGCTCCTGCGCAGGTTTTTTCACCAGCGCGGCCAGGCCCTGTTCGCTGCTGGGGAAGCGCAGGTTGTCCAGGCGGTACATGTCCAGCGCCTGCTCCAACGTGGCCAGGTCGGCCATCACCTTCTGCTTCATGGCCTTGTCCTGGTTGCCCAGCACGCTGGGCGCGACCACGGCGATCAGCAGGCCGATGATGAAGATCACCACCATGATTTCCATGAGGGTGAAACCGCGCTGGCGGTTGCGTCGATGCTGCATGGCAATACTCCTTGTCTTCACAGTTGCAGGCCCTGGTTGAGTTGCATGATGGGCAACAGCACCGCCAGCACGATGAACAGCACCACGGCGCCCATCACCAGGATCATCAGGGGTTCGAAAAGCGCCATGGCGGTATCCACCTGGCGGGCAAAGCCACGCTCCTGGTCGTCGGCCACGCGCTCGAGCATGTCGGCCAGGGTGCCGCTGGCCTCGCCACTGCCGACCATGTTCACCAGCAGCGGCGGGAATTGCTGGCTGGCATCCAGTGCACGGTGCAGGCTGGTACCGCCCTGCACCTGCTGACGCACCTGCTCCATGGCCTGACGGATACGCCGGTTACCCACGGTTTCAGTGGCCACCTGCAAGGCTTCGAGCAGCGCCACGCCGCTGCCGCTCAGAATCGCCAGGCTGCGCGCCAGGCGCGCGCTTTCAAGCACCTGCAGCAGGCTGCCAATGCGCGGCAGGCGCAGCAGCCACTGGTCGCGGCGCAGGCACCAGTGCGGCTTGCGCAGCAGCCAGCCGCCCAGTACGCCGAGCAACAACACCAACCCCAGCAACCAGGGCCCGGCGTGCACCAGCCCCTGGCTCAGGCCGATCAGCAACGAGGTGATCAGCGGCAGGCTTTGCCCGGCGTGGGCGAATTGCTCGGTGAGTTTGGGCACGACGAACGTCATCAGGCCAATCACCACTGCCAGCGATACGCCCATCAGCACAGTGGGGTAGATCAGCGCGGTGCGGGCCTTGTGTTGTTGGCGTTGCACCTGCTCCAGGTGATCGGCCAGGCGGGTCAACACCTGGGCGAGGCGCCCGGAACGCTCGCCGGCTTCGACCAGCGCGCAGTACAGGCCACTGAACGGTGCGCCCTGGCGGGCCAGGCTGCGAGCCAGGCCGAGGCCTTCGCCCAGTGAGCCGCGCAGGGCCACCAGCACACTGTGCAAGGCAGGCTCACGCAGCTGACGCTCAAGGGTGGCGAGGGCATCCACCAAGGGGATGCCGGCCCCGGTCAGGGTGGCCAGTTGGCGGGTCAGTTCGCACAGCTGGGCACGGCTCAGGCGCTGGCGACGGGGCTGGCGGCTGCCGGCTTCGTGGCGCTGCAGCTGGCGGGCGAACAGGCCCTGTTCGCGCAACAGCTGGCGGGCATGGCGTTCGCTGTCGGCCTGCAGGCTGGCCTTGTGGGGCTTGCCGGCGAGGTCGACAGCCTGGTAGCGATAGGTCGGCATGGCTTAGCCCTGCACCACGCGCAGCACTTCGGCCAGGCTGGTCTCGCCACGCGCCAGGCAATCGCTGGCCATCGCCACCAGGCTCTGCCTGCGCCCGGCCAGGTGGTCTTGCATGGCCAACTCGCTGGCGCCGTCGTACAGCAGGCCGATCAAGCCGGCATCCAGTTCGATGAACTCGTAAAGGCCCAGGCGCCCAGCGTAACCGCTGCCCTGGCACTGTTCGCAGCCGACGGCATGGTAGCTGCTACCCAGCGCCGCCAGTTCGGGCCACAGCTGCCGCTCGGCAGGTTGCAACGGCTGCGCCACGGCACACCTGCACAAGCGTCGTACCAGGCGCTGGGCCAGCACGCCGCGCAGGCACGAGGCGATCAGGAACGGTTCGATGCCCATGTCGCGCAGGCGGGTCACCGCGCCCACGGCGCTGTTGGTGTGCAAGGTAGACAGCACCAGGTGGCCGGTGAGGCTGGCCTGCACGGCAATCTGTGCAGTTTCCTGGTCGCGGATTTCACCGAGCATGATCACGTCCGGGTCCTGCCGCAGGATGGCGCGCAGGCCGCTGGCGAAGGTCAGCCCGGCGCGGGGGTTGATGGCGGTCTGGCCAATGCCAGCGATGGCGTACTCCACTGGGTCCTCGACAGTGAGGATGTTGCGGCTGCCATCGTTGAGGCTGTTGAGGCTGGCATACAAGGTCGTGGTCTTGCCCGAACCGGTCGGGCC
Organism: Pseudomonas sp. DCB_BI; assembly: GCF_026240995.1. NCBI lineage: Bacteria > Pseudomonadati > Pseudomonadota > Gammaproteobacteria > Pseudomonadales > Pseudomonadaceae > Pseudomonas > Pseudomonas sp. DCB_BI. Next base: position 48,019 of record NZ_JAPFCG010000001.1, read on the forward strand.
GGTGGACAGCACGATGCCGTTGGGGCGTGCCAGGCAACCGCGCAGGCCCTGCAACACCGCTGCCGGCATACCCAGGTTGGCCAACGTCAGCAGGCTGGCCTGTTTGTCGAGCACGCGCATCACCACCCGCTCGCCATGAATGCCGGGCAGGGTCGAGACCCGCACGTCCACTTCACGGCCTGCCGCACGCAAGGTGATGCGGCCATCCTGCGGTTGGCGTTTTTCAGCGATATCCAGGCGCGCCATGACCTTGATCCGCGAAACCAGCATGGCTGACAGCGCCCGCGGCGGGCGCAACACTTCGCGCAGGTGGCCATCGACCCGCAGGCGCACCACCAGGCTCTGCTCGAAGGTTTCGATATGAATGTCCGAGGCGCGCAGGCGCAGGGCCTGGCCGAACAGGCCGTTTATCAGGCGGATCACCGGGGCTTCGTCGTCGCTTTCAAGCAGGTCTTCGATGCGCGGCATCTCGCTCATCAGGCTATCCAGGTCGACCTGGTCGCCGATGCCTTCGATCAGCGCTTCGGTGGCGGCATCACCGGCCTGGTACAGCTGGCCGAGGCGCTCGTCGAACACCCCAGGTTCCAGGTATTCCAGGACACTCGGCTGGCCATGCACACGCAGCAGCTCCTGCAACTGAGCACTGTCGGCGTCGGGGCGCAGCCACAGCTGCCAGCCCTGCGCAGCCGGGGCCATGGCCACCCCGCTCTGGCGGGCCAAACGATAAGCCAGCATCACCAGTTACCGCCTTCCAGGCGCGCCCGGCTCGAAGGAAACACCTGCAGCAACCGCTTGCCGTCGGCCAGGTCCGGCAGTTGCAGCGGCGTGGTCTGCTGCAAGGTACGGTACTTGTCTTCGCTGAGCCCAGCCAGGCTTGGCCCATCACGCAGGATGCGCGGGCGGATGAACACCATCAGGTTCTGCTTGGTGTTCTTGCTGGCGTCGGAGCGGAACAGCCGGCCCAGGTACGGGATATCGCCGAGCAACGGCACGCGCTGGTTGCTGGTGCTGAGCTCATCGCTGATCAGGCCACCGAGGATGACCAGGCCGTTATCCTCGACCATGACTTTGGTCTTGATCTCGCGCTTGTTGGTAATCACGTCGCTGGCAGCGCTGGATTCGGCAATCGACGACACTTCCTGGACGATATCCAGACGCACGCTGTTATCGACGTTGATCTGCGGCTTGATGCGCAACTTCACCCCGACTTCCTTGCGTTCGATGGTCTGGTACGGGTTGGCGTTGTTCTGCGTCACGGAACCGGTGACGAAGGGCACTTCCTGGCCAACCAGGATCGATGCCTCGGCATTGTCCAGGGTCAGCAAGGTGGGCGTGGACAGCAGGTTGAAGCCGCTTTTGCCCTTCAGGGCGTTCACCAGCATGGCGAAGTTGAAACCACCGCCGAAATGGCCGATCCCTGCAGTAGCGCCTGCGGTGCTAGACAGCAGGTCGCCTAGCGCCTCGCTATCACCGCTGGCAGCCGCCCCGGCAATGTTGGCGATGTTCACCCCATTGCTGCCAAAGTTGACGATGCCGGCACCGAACTTCTCGTCGGCGAACAGCCACTGCACGCCCAGCTCCTGGGCGCTGCTGTCCGACACCTCGGCAATGATCGCCTCCACCACCACCTGGGCACGACGGATGTCCAACTGCTCGACGATGGCGCGGTAGGCCGCCAGCTCGCTGTCGGGCCCGACCATGACTACCGCGTTGGTGCCCTCTTCATACTCCAGGCGGATACCGGAATCACTGGCAACCGGCAGCGCCTGCTCTTTGCCCTGGCCTTCGGCACCCGCATTCGCCGCGCCTTCGCTGGGCACCGCACCCTCCTGACTGAGGCCGCGCAGCACTTTCACCACTTCGCCAGCATTGGCGTGACGCAAGTAGATGACCTGGGTACTGCTGCCGGCGGCCTCGCTGGGGCGCTCCAGCTGGCGTAGCAGGCTGGCGATACGCTCAAGATTGCTTCGCCAGTCGGTGACGACCAGCTGGTGCGCTGCCGGATAGGGCGTGATCACGCCCACGCGCGGGTCGACCAGCGGCTTGAGTATGCTCAGGACCTGCTCGCTGGCAGCATTGCGCACATTGAATACCCGGGTGGCCACGCTGTCGCTGCCCTCGCCCCGCTGGCCGGTAGTTTCCACCGGCACCGGCTCCAGGCGCGCAGCCTGGTCGGGGACGATCTTCACACTGCCATTGGGCAGGTCTACAGCGGCATAGCCCTGGGCGCGCAGCTGGGCCAGGAAGATATCGTAGATGGCGTCGGCGTCGTGCAGGTCGACGGTGCGCACGGTGACCTTGCCCTTGACCCGCGGGTCGACGATGAAGCTGGTACCGGTGATGCGCGACACACTGTCGATGAACTCACCCAGTTCGGTGTCGACGAAATTCACCTCGTACATCGGCGTACCGTTGTCATCGAACACCGGCTCTTCGGCGCAGGCCATGGACAAGGCCAGGCTCAGCGCGGCCGCCACGCAATATCTAACAGGCATCGTTCATCCTTGGCGCTTGAAGCCGGTCACGGCGGGGCGTGGCGGCCAGGGCAGGCGCTCACGCCGCCCCTGGTTGTTGAAAATCAGGCCATCGCTGTCGATGTCCTGCAGCACGATCCCGGGCGCCAGGCGTTGGCCACGGGCCAGGGTGCGCACCTGTTCGCCATAGCGCAGCACCACCACGCTGGAGGCCAGCGGCTGGGCCTTGAGGCCGCCGAGGTATTGCAGCGGCAGGCGCGTGATGGCGATGGCGCCATCGTCGATGGGTGCTTGCCAGTGGCCGACCATCAGCCCGGGCAGAGGGCTTTCGGCAATCGCTGGCGCCGTGGCCGGTTGTGGCTGGCGGCTCGCCTGCAGCAGGCATTGGGCAGCCAGCCAGCCGATCAGGGTCAGACAAGCGCCAGTGGACAGGCGCGAGGCGAGTGTCATGACGCCAACTGCCGAGGGTGCCAGCCGGGGTGCCCCTGCACGTAGCGCACTTCGGGCAGTTGCAGCGGCGGCAGTTGCCAGTCGGCCCCTTGCCGGCCAAGCCAGGCTTCCACCCGCTGCCACAGCGGCTCACCCGCCTGGGTTTCGAATTGCAGGCCAAAGGTGCGGCACAGGCCCTGCCCCGGCTCCAGGCCGGTGATCCGCTTGCCCTGCGGGCTATAGCTGACGCGCCAGACCTGGCCCTGCCAGCGCGGCAGGTCCTGGCTGTTGTCCAGCAACAGAGGGTCGCCGAACAGTTGCTCGGCAGCGTTCTCCAGCACTTGTTCGACCTGTCGGGCCGGGGCTTCGACCACCGGCGCCGGGTACCCTCCGGTCAGGCTGATCAGGTGCTCGCGGGTAATGGGCGCCCCTGCCGGTAGCGGGTAGTCATAGCGTAGGCCTGGCAACAGCACGGGCATGCCGCTGTCATCGGCCAAGGCTTGATGCAGCAGGCGGTCCCAACTGCTGCCCCGCGTATCGCGGCGCCATAAAGCCTGGGGGGCGCGGGCCAGCGGCTGGTCAAGCCAGGCGGCGTGGCCGGCACGTTGCTGGCGCAGTTGCGCCTGCAGTGGCGCGACACGCTGCTGCGCGGCAGGCGCCAGTTGCTGCTCGAAGGCTGGGAAGAAACGCCCGTCGAACCGCCACAGCCCGGCCACGCGCTGGCAGCGCAGGCGGAATGCACCACTGCCCCGGCAACCGGCAAACAGTACCGGTACGCTGCGGCCGCTGGCCTGGGTGACCTCGACCGGGGCCGGCCACAGGTCCTGGCCACGGGCGCACAACAGCACATCGATTTGCGACACCCGTTCCGCCAGCCACAGGCCGGGCCCCGTGCCGACATCGGCCATGGCGACCACAAGGTCGGCTTCGCGGCGGGCCTGTTCGAACACCGGCTGCAGCGACTGGTACCACTGCTTGAGGGAGGCTTTCTGATCTTGCGCATAGGGATCGGTCACGCCGACGACCGCAATTCGCGCACCACCGCGCTCGTAGATGCGCATGGCTTCAAGGCCCAAGGCCTGGCGCTGCTGGTCCGCCAGACCGGCACCAAGGGTAATGGCGCTGGCCTGACGGTAGAGCCCCGGGCTGCGTTGCGGCCACAGCACACGCTCGTCACTGCTGACCCGCGCTTCGGTGCCCAGCAGTTGGCTGCCCTGAACACCGCTTTCGCCTTGGGTCAGGTAGGCCAGGCCACTGCCGTTCCAGCCCTGGCCGTTTTCCAGGGTCAGGCTGTTACCGGCGCCGGCCTCGCTGCGCAGTTGTTCCAATAATGCAGCCAACACCGCGTAACCGCCCAGCTGGGCAGACGCTGCCTGACTGGCATCGAGCAGTGGCGCCAACTGGGGGTAGGCGGTACTGGCACTGCTACCGGTCATCCAGGGTGCGCGGCCCAGGTGGCTGACCGGCCCCAGGCGTGTAGCCGGCACTACCGCCAAGCCAGGCTGACGGGCATCCAGGGTGTCGGCCACGTACAGCAGGTCGAGGCTGGCATTGCCGCCTTGCTGGCCAGGGAATGCGGAGCAGGCGCCGAGCAGCGGTGCCAAAGCCCCAACGCCCATCCAGCCAATCACTTCGCGCCTGTGCACACTGCTCGCCATCGCACCCGCCATCCTTATCTGCGTTCATTCAGGGCCCCGGATGTTGCGGCGTTGGCATTACAGTTTGATGGCAGAAATCCGACAGAAATTCCAAATTGATCTGTCGACCACAAATCTAAGAACCGGCAGTTTTAAAAGCTCGTTAACATTTCTGCCAATTAATCATCACACTTGCGCCTTAAAGTCGCGGTTTCCTCCAACTCAGCCAATACAAGGACACCCTGATGAGTCGAGATACCGGCGACAACCTGGACCGGAACCAAAGCGGTAACCTGCCGATGGCCACTGTCATGGACGCCTACCTGAGCCGTCGTAGCGTGATGCGCGGCAGCCTGGGCGCCGCCATCGCCATGATCGCCGGTACCGGCCTGACAGGCTGCTTCGACGGGGGCGGTTCAGATGACGATGATCCGGTTACCGAGCCGCCAGTCACCGAGCCGGAAGTGCCGAAACTGGCATTGGGCTTCCAGTCCATCCCGGGGTCGCGCACTGATGCCTGCGTGATCGCCGCCGGCTACAGCGCCTACGTGCTGGCCCCCTGGGGCACGCCCCTTAACAGCAACGGCAACCCGTGGAAGTCCGACGGCAGCAATACCTCGACCGACCAGGCCAACGCCATGGGCATGCACCATGACGGCATGCATTTCTTCCCGATCAACGGCAGCTCGGAAGACGGCCTGCTGGCGATCAACTTCGAGTACATCGACACCGTCGCCCTTCACCCGGCCGGCCCGACCACCGATGTCAACGGCAAGCGCCCGGTCGAAGAAGTGCGCAAGGAAATCAACGCGCATGGCGCTGGCGTGGTGCGCCTGCAGAAAATCAACGGCCGCTGGCAGGTGGTCGACAACGACCCGCTGAACCGCCGTTTCACTACCGCTTCGCGCATGGAAATCACCGGACCACTGCGTGGCACCGACCACGTCAAGACCAAGTACTCCACCGCCGGCACCCACTGCCGCGGCACCAACAACAACTGCGGCAACGGCTACACGCCGTGGGGCACTTACCTGACCTGCGAAGAGAACTGGCCGGGCATCTTCGTCAACAAAGGCACCCGCCCCGAAGACCAGCGCCGCATCGGCGTGGGTACCTCCAGCGGCCAGTACAAGTGGGAAAGCGCTGCCGGTGACGCCAGCGAAGTAGCCGACGAGTTCGCCCGTTTCGACGTGACCGTGAAAGGCGCCAGCGCCACCGACGACTACCGCAACGAAGCCAGCACCTATGGCTACATCGTCGAGATCGACCCGTACAACAGCAGCACCCTGGCAACCAAGCGCACCGCACTGGGCCGCTTCCGCCACGAAGGCTGCGCACCTGGCCTGCCGGTCGCTGGCAAGCCGCTGGTGTGGTACATGGGTGACGACTCGAACAATGAGTACCTGTACAAGTGGGTATCCACTGCCGTATGGGATGCCGCTGACGCCAACCCGGCCGACCGCCTGGCCACGGGTGCCAAGTACCTGGACCAGGGCAAACTGTACGTGGCCCGCTTCAACGCCGATGGCACCGGCGTCTGGCTGCTGCTGGACGTGGCCACCGCCACCACGGGTGGCAGCACGCTGGGCGCGCTGTACGGCGACCTGCCGGGCATCATCCTCAACACACGGGGTGCCGGCGATGCCGTGGGCGCAACGCCGATGGACCGGCCGGAATGGACCACGGTCAACCCGCTGAACGGCGATGTGTACCTGACCCTGACCAACAACAGTGCGCGCACCCCGGAAAAGGTCGATGCAGCCAACCCGCGCGGCCCGAACCGCCATGGCCACATCATTCGCTGGCACGACAGCGACGACCAGTTGAGCTTTACCTGGGACATCTTCGTGTTCGGCGCCAACGCTGCCGGCACCGCCGACATCAACCGCTCCGGCCTGACCGAGCTGAACCAGTTCGCCAGCCCCGACGGCATGAGCTTCGATAGCCGCGGCGTGCTGTGGTTCGAGACCGACAACGGCGAAAGCACCTTGACCGATTACACCAACGACCAGTTGCTGGCGGTGATCCCTACCGACCTGGTGGATGCCAGTGGCAAGCAGGTCCCGGTGAACGCACAGAACCAGGTCGACCTGCGACGCTTCTTCGTCGGGCCCAATGGTTGCGAGGTGACCGGGATTACCTTTACCCCGGACAACAAGACGCTGTTCGTCAACATTCAGCACCCGGAGAACTGGCCGTCTACCGACAACGCGACCGATATCACTCCGGCGGGGACTACGGTACGGCCGCGGGCTTCCACCGTAGTGATCCAGCGTATTGATGGCGGCGAGATCGGGACCGTTTGATCCAGTGCCGGTCAGCCAATTTTTGCTGGCTGTACCGGCCCCTTCGCGGGCAAGCCCCCCCACAGGCATCTCACTGGCTTCAAAGAAGCCAGTGAACGTTACCAGGCTATCGGCTCCCGGCTACGCACTCGCACTTGCTGTGCTGGCACCCGGGCATGCCATTGCACCACCCCCAGCGCCTCCACCTGGAATTCGCTGCGCATCACCCGCCCCTCTTCCTCGAACGACAACTGCAGCAGAAAGTACCCGCTGTTGAGCAGCAGGCCTTCACTCAGCCGTTCGAACGTTTCGTCATCCACCGCCCCCAGCGCCTGGCGCAATGCGGCCGCATCCACGTACCCCGACGCCGGCCGACCACTGATGATGCGGCTGAGCAGCGACCGCGGGTAACGCCCTTCATACAGCGCTTCCAGCAACGGAAGGTGCTCCAGCCCCAGCGCATTGGCGTTAAGACGCCAACCAGTGACCTGGGGCAAGGCGCACAGCATCGGGTAACGCGCCTGGCGGGTGGCGTCCGGCTCCAGCAACAGGTTCAGCTCACTGGTCTCGAGCATCGGCTGATTGGCCGCCAGCCGTGGCGGTTGCTGACGCAGGTACTGGGCGCTCTCGGCGCCTTGCAGGCGGGCATCGCTGTCGGCATCGAGCCAGTCCGCCAGGGCATCGACCAGGCGTTCGGCCGCCATGTCATTGCCCAGCAAGTAGCGCAACTGGCGCTCGGCGCGTCCGCCATCGGCACCCAGTAACGCGTTGACGTTGAAGCAGGTGTGCTGGTCGCGTACCCGCAACTGCGCCTGGCCAGCGCCAAAGTCGTAAGTCAGCGGCTGCCCGCGCAAGGCTTGCCAGAACAGCGGGCTTAGCCGCCAGGCAGGATCACGCAGGGCCTGCTCGGCATAGGCCAGGCCGGCTTGCTCCATGGCCCGGGTTTGCACCCGCTGGTGCAACAGGCGCACTTCATCAACCTGGCGCCGGCCATCTTCCACCAGCCAGGCCATGCCCGCTGCCAGCATTGCCAGCACCACCATCACCATCAGCAGGGCCGCGCCCTGCTGTTGCTTGCCAACCATCCGGGCGTGCCTCGCTCGCGAAATAAAGACGCCAGTCAACACGCGGCATGTTGCAGGTAAATGGCAATGTCCCCGTCGTCATCTGCACGTCATCTGGGCGCGGCAGGATTGCCCTTCCTTTTCATGGCCTTACAGGAGTGGTCGCAATGGGTGGCATTGGAATCTGGCAACTGGTGATCGTACTGCTGATCGTATTCCTGCTGTTTGGTACCAAACGGCTCAAGGGCTTGGGTAGCGATGTGGGTGAGGCAATCCAGGGGTTTCGCAAGTCGATGGGTGGCGACAATGACGCCACTACTCCTGGGCACTCGCAACTGCAGCAACCATGCCCACTGAATGGCCAGGCTGCACAGCAATCGCAGACGGACCGTCAGGCCTGATGTTCGAAATAGGCTTCAGCGAGCTGCTGGTGGTCGGCATCGTCGCCCTGCTGGTACTAGGCCCCGAACGCCTGCCCGTGGCTGCACGTACTCTTGGCCGCGGCCTGGGCCAGGCGCGCCGGGCCATGCACGCGCTGCGCACGCAGGTGGAGCGCGAAATCGAGCTACCCGACCTCGACAGTGCCCCGTTGCAGCGTCTGGAGCAGGAAATCCGCCAGGGCATCCGCCCGAAGACGGAACCGGCCAATGATGCAGCCACTGTCGCAGTACCCAAGGAAAACGCTTCATGAGTATTGCCATGGACCCGGCAGCGCGCATGCCGCTGACCGAACACCTGCGCGACCTGCGCAAGCGCCTGGTGCGTTGCCTGGGGTTGGTGGCATTGGTGTTCGCCGGCCTGTTCCCGTTTGCCCAGACGCTGTACACGCTCATCTCCGAGCCGCTGCGGCGCTTCTTGCCCGAAGGCGCGAGCATGATCGCCACCAGCGTCACCTCGCCGTTCCTGACACCGTTCAAGCTGACCGCGATGTGCGCCGTGTTCGTTGCCATGCCGCTGCTGCTGCACCAGGCCTGGGGCTTTCTGGCGCCGGGGCTGTACCGCCGTGAACGGCGCATTGCCTTGCCGCTGCTGGTGTCGAGCATCGTGCTGTTCTATGCCGGCATGGCCTTCGCGTTCTTTCTGGTGTTCCCGATGATGTTCGGCTTCTTTGCCAGCGTGACGCCGGACGGCGTCGCGATGATGACCGATATCAGCCAGTACCTGGACTTTATCCTGGCGCTGTTTCTGGCGTTCGGGTTGGCCTTCGAGATCCCGGTGGCGACGTTCATCGTGGTCTGGGTGGGGTTGGCCGATGTGGCCACATTACGGCGCAGCAGGCCCTACGTGGTCGTCGGGTGCTTTGTGGTGGGGATGATCCTGACGCCGCCGGATGTGTTTTCGCAGACGATGCTGGCAGTGCCGATGTGGGTGCTGTTCGAGGTGGGGTTGCTGGCTTGCGCCTGGTTGAAGCGGCCTGGGCAGACCAAGGAGATTGTGGCTGGATCATAGGGCCCCTTCGCGGGTGAACCCGCTCCCACAGGGATCTCGCAAGGTTCAAGACCTGTGGAGTACCTGTGGGAGCGGGTTCACCCGCGAATAGCCGTAATGCGTTCTAGAACTCGGCGAGCCGCCAGACTTCATAGGCTGGCGTCTCGTACGGGTGGCTCTGCTTGAGCGCCGCGACGATCTGGACAATCAGCTCGTCAGCCACCACCAGCTCCACCTTCCATTCCTCAACCACCTCGACCTGGCCCGCTTGCCCGAGGAACGGCTGGCTGCCGTCCAACGGGCGGAACTGGCCTTGGCCAAGGGTTTGCCAGGCGCAGTGGTCATAGTCACCGATGCGCCCGCCGCCCGCGGCGAAGACAGCGGCCTTGACCACTTCGAGGTGGCTGCCGGGAACGAAGAAGGCGAGCTTGTACACGCCTTAGTTCACCCACACGCGCGCGTTGCGGAACATACGCATCAGCGCGGCATCTTCCTGCCACTCGTCAGGGCGCCAGGAGTTCTGCACGGCGCGGAACATACGCTCTGGGTGCGGCATCATGATGGTCACACGGCCATCACGGCTGGTCAGGCCGGTGATGCCACGGGGCGAGCCGTTCGGGTTGGCCGGGTAGGCTTCGGTGACCTTGCCGTGGTTGTCGACGTAGCGCAGGGCCACGCAACCGGACACGTCAGCGGCCAGCAGTGCCTCTTCGCTGGCGAACTCGGCATGGCCTTCGCCGTGGGCGATGGCGATCGGCATGCGCGAACCGGCCATGCCCTGCAGGAAGATCGAGTTGGACTTCTGTACCTCGACCATGGCCACGCGCGCCTCGAATTGCTCCGAGCGGTTGCGCACGAAGTGCGGCCAGTGCTCGGTGCCAGGGATCAGCTCGTGCAGGTTGGACATCATCTGGCAACCGTTGCACACGCCCAAGGCAAAGCTGTCGGTACGCGCGAAGAAGGCCTGGAAGGCGTCACGGGCACGGGCGTTGAACAGCGCCGACTTGGCCCAGCCTTCGCCAGCGCCCAGCACGTCACCGTACGAGAAGCCGCCGCAGGCGACCAAGCCCTTGAACGCTTCGAAGTCGACACGGCCAGCGAGGATATCGCTCATGTGCACGTCGATGGCGGCGAAGCCGGCGCGGTCGAAGGCAGCAGCCATCTCGACCTGGCCGTTGACGCCCTGCTCACGCAGGATGGCCACTTGCGGGCGCACGCCCTTCTTGATGTACGGTGCGGCGATGTCGTCGTTGACGTCGAAGCCCAGCTTGACCGACAGGCCCGGGTTGTCTTCCTCGAGCAGCAGGTCGAATTCCTGGTCAGCGCAATCGGCGTTGTCGCGCAGGCGCTGGATCTGGTAGCTGGTTTCAGCCCACTGACGCTGCAGCATGCGACGGTCATCGTCGAACAGCACTTCGCCGTTCAGGCTGATGGTCACTTCAGCGTTGTTGACTGGCTTGCCGATCACCGCGACGCATTCTTCACCCAGGCCAGCAGCGCTGAACTGTGCCAGCACGTCCGGGGTAGCATCCTGGCGAACCTGGATCACCGCACCCAGCTCTTCGTTGAAGAGGATGGCCGGCACTTCGCCCTTGCTGTCGGTCAGCGGGTCGAGTTGCAGGTCGAGGCCACAGTGGCCGGCGAAGGCCATTTCCAGCACGGTGGTCATCAGGCCGCCGTCGGAACGGTCGTGGTAGGCCAGCAGGTGGCCGTCGGCGTTCAGGCCCTGAATCACGGCGAAGAATGCCTTGAGGTCTTCGGCGTCGTCGACGTCCGGTGCCTGGGCGGCGATCTTGCCGTAGGTCTGGGCCAGGATCGAGGCGCCCATGCGGTTCTTGCCGCGGCCCAGGTCGATCAGGATCAGGTCGGTCTCGCCCTTGTCCATGCGCAGTTGCGGGGTCAGGGTCTGGCGGATGTCGGTGACCGGGGCGAAGCCGGTGATGATCAGCGACATCGGCGAGGTAACGCTCTTCTCGACGCCCTCTTCGCTCCACTTGGTCTTCATCGACATGGAGTCTTTGCCGACCGGAATGGTAATGCCCAGTTCCGGGCACAGCTCCATGCCGACAGCCTTGACGGTGTCGTACAGGCGCGCGTCTTCACCCGGGTGGCCGGCAGCGGACATCCAGTTGGCCGACAATTTGATGTCGGACAGCTTTTCGATGCGTGCGGCAGCCAGGTTGGTCAGGGTTTCGCCGATGGCCATGCGCCCGGATGCCGGGGCGTCCAGCAGTGCCAGCGGAGTACGTTCGCCCATGGCCATCGCTTCACCGGTGTAGACGTCGAAGCTGGTGGCGGTAACGGCGCAGTCGGCTACCGGGACCTGCCACGGGCCGACCATTTGGTCGCGGGCAACCAGGCCGGTGATGGTGCGGTCGCCAATGGTGATCAGGAAGCTCTTGCTGGCCACGGCCGGGTGGTTCAGCACGCGCTGGACGGCGCTGTCCAGGTCCAGCTGGCTTGGGTCGAAATCATCGCCCAACTCGGCTTCGCGGGTAACCGAACGGTGCATGCGCGGCGGCTTGCCCAACAGCACGTCCAGCGGCATGTCCACCGGGGTGTTGCCGAAGTGGCTGTCGCTTACGGTCAGGTGCGGTTCTTCAGTCGCTTCACCAACCACGGCAAACGGGCAACGCTCGCGCTCGCAGATGGCCTTGAAGCGCTCGAAATCGACCGCGCTGACGGCCAGCACGTAACGCTCTTGCGATTCGTTGCTCCAGATTTCGTGCGGGGCCATGCCCGGCTCGTCGTTGGGCACGTTGCGCAGCTCGAAGCGGCCACCACGGCCACCGTCGTTGACCAGCTCAGGGAAGGCGTTGGAGATACCGCCGGCACCGACATCGTGGATGAAGGCGATGGGGTTGGCGTCGCCCAGCTGCCAGCAACGGTCGATGACCTCCTGGCAACGGCGCTCCATTTCCGGGTTTTCGCGCTGTACCGAAGCGAAGTCCAGGTCTGCCGAGCTGGCACCGGTCGCCACCGACGAAGCGGCACCGCCGCCCAGGCCGATCAGCATGGCCGGGCCGCCGAGCACGATCAGCTTGGCGCCGACCGTGATCTCGCCCTTCTGCACGTGGTCTTCACGGATGTTGCCCATACCGCCAGCGAGCATGATCGGCTTGTGGTAGCCGCGCACTTCTTCACCGTGCGGGGTGTCGATGGCCTGCTCGAAGGTACGGAAATAACCGGTCAGCGCCGGGCGACCGAATTCGTTGTTGAACGCAGCACCGCCCAGCGGGCCTTCGATCATGATATCGAGGGCGTCAACGATGCGCTCTGGCTTGCCGTAAGCCTGTTCCCACGGCTGTTCGAAGCCCGGGATACGCAGGTTGGAAACGGTAAAGCCGGTCAGGCCAGCCTTGGGCTTGGCGCCACGGCCGGTAGCACCTTCGTCGCGGATTTCGCCACCAGAGCCGGTGGAAGCACCCGAGAACGGGGCGATGGCGGTCGGGTGGTTGTGCGTTTCGACCTTCATCAGGATGTGCACCGGCTCCTGCACCGCGCCGTACTGGCGGGTTTCAGGGTTCGGGAAGAAGCGGCCGGCAACGTTGCCGACGATCACCGAGGCGTTGTCCTTGTACGCAGACAGCACACCTTCGTTGTGCATCTGGTAGGTGTTCTTGATCATGCCGAACAGGCTCTTTTCCTGAGCCTGGCCGTCGATGTCCCAACTGGCGTTGAAGATCTTGTGGCGGCAGTGCTCGGAGTTGGCCTGGGCGAACATCATCAGTTCGATGTCGTTCGGGTTGCGCTTGAGGCCCTGGAAGGCATTGACCAGGTAGTCGATCTCGTCTTCGGCCAGGGCCAGGCCCAGGTCGATGTTGGCCTTGGCCAGGGCATCACGGCCGCCGGCCAGAATGTCGACCGAGGTCATTGGCTTGGGCTGCGCGTGGCTGAACAAGTCAGCGGCCTGCTCCAGCTGGCCGAGCACCCGCTGGGTCATCCGGTCGTGCAGTTCGGCGGCGATCAGGGCGGCGTCAGCGTCGCTCAGGGTGCCGGCCACGTAGTAGGCGATACCGCGCTCCAGGCGCTGGATCGACTGCAGGCCGCAGTTGTGGGCGATGTCGCTGGCCTTGCTGGCCCAAGGCGAAATGGTGCCCAGGCGCGGGACGACCAGGAACAGGCGGCCGGTCGGCTCCTGTACCGGCACGCTCGGGCCGTACTTGAGCAGACGGCCCAGCACCTGCTGCTGGTCGGCGGTCAGCTCGCCTTCAACATCAGCGAAGTGGGCAAATTCGGCATACAAACCAGTAACAGCGGGGACTTTCTGGCTCAGTTGCTCGAGTAATTTACCGTGGCGAAAGGCAGAAAGGGCAGGAGCGCCGCGCAGGATCAACATCGTCGGGACAGCCTCAGGAAGGGGTGTGCTTAGAGGCCGTGCATTCTAGCCTAATTCGATGGCTTTCGGCACCCGCTCTAAGCCACGGCTGCCGGGCGGCGTAACCGGACTTTCGGGTCAGAATTTCGCATGCTCGACTCAAGATGTTCGTCGCCGGAGAGATCGAGCGCCGCCCGCGCGGCGCATCGCGAGCTGCGCTCGCTCCTACGTCCGTTTCGGGCCAGTTATTTCTGCGGGATTGGCGCGCGAACGCCTGGGGTGCATGACTCGATATCGCGCCGTACAAACAAGGCGGTCGCGCGCGTCTGCCACAGGGATACTGGCCCGAAACAAGCGTAGGAGCGAGCGTAGCTCGCGATGCGCCGCGCGGGCGGCGCTCGATCTCCCGGACGCTGAACCTCTTAAGTCAAGCCACAGAGCACATCAAGCGCTACCAGACAAGCTAACAGTTGTCGAGATATGGTTGGGCCGGTCCTTTGCGTATACTGCAACCTATGTTCGCCCACACTGCTTTGCGCCAGCGTTGCGCCAAATGGCTCCTCGCAACCGGACTCTTTCTGCTGCTCGGTGCCTGCGTTGAAAAACCCAGCACCCTGGAGCGCGTGAAGGAGGACGGCGTGCTGCGCGTAATCACCCGCAACAGCCCAGCCACCTACTTCCAGGACCGAAACGGTGAAACCGGCTTCGAATACGAGCTGGTGCAGCATTTCGCCGACGATCTCGGCGTAAAGCTGCAGATCGAGACCGCCGACAACCTGGACGAACTCTACGATTCGCTCGGCAAGCCCTCTGGCCCGGTGCTGGCCGCCGCCGGCCTGGTCAGCAGCGAACGGCGCAAGGCCCAGGTAAAGTATTCACATCCTTATCTGGAAGTGACCCCGCAGGTCGTCTATCGCAACGGCCGCCCGCGCCCTACCAACGCCAAGGGCCTGGTCGGCAAGAAGATCATGGTGCTCAAAGGCAGCAGCCATGCCGACCTGCTGGCCGAGCTGAAAAAGCAGAACCCGGGTCTGGAGTACGAAGAATCCGATGCGGTCGAGGTGGTCGACTTGCTGCGCATGGTCGACGAAGGGCAGATCGACCTGACCCTGGTCGACTCCAACGAACTGGCGATGAACCAGGTGTACTTCCCCAACGTAAGGGTTGCCTTTGACGTGGGCGACTCCCGTGACCAGCGTTGGGCTGTAGCTGCGGGCGAAGACAACAGCCTGCTCAACGAGATCAACGAATTCCTCGACAAGGCGCAGAAGAACGGCACCCTGCAACGGCTGAAGGACCGCTACTACGGCCATGTCGACGTGCTCGGCTACGTCGGTGCCTATACCTTTGCCCAGCACCTGCAACAGCGCCTGCCCAAGTACGAGAAACACTTCAAGAGCTACGCCAAGGTTGAACAGGTCGACTGGCGCCTGTTGGCAGCGATCGGCTACCAGGAATCGATGTGGCAGCCGGAAGTCACCTCCAAGACCGGCGTGCGCGGCCTGATGATGCTGACCCAGCGCACCGCCCAAGCCATGGGCGTGTCGAACCGGCTGGACCCCAAGCAGAGCATCCAGGGCGGTGCCAAGTACTTCATGAAGATCAAGGCGGAGCTCGACGACAGCATTCAGGAACCGGACCGCACCTGGTTTGCCCTGGCGGCCTACAACGTCGGCAGCGGCCATCTGGAAGACGCCCGTACTCTGGCCAAGCGCGAAAAGCTCAACCCGAACAAGTGGCTGGACGTGAAGAAGATGCTGCCGCGGCTGTCACAGAAACAGTGGTATAGGCAGACCAAGTATGGTTATGCGCGTGGCGGCGAGCCGGTGCACTTCGTGGCCAACATTCGCCGCTACTACGACATCCTCACCTGGGTGACACAGCCACAGCTCGAAGGCCAGGTGGCCGAGGGCAACCTGCATGTGCCCGGGGTGAACAAGGACAAGCCGGCGGATCAGGCCCCGCCGATGTAAGCCCGCAAAGATGCCTGTTTCAGGCTTTTGCCCGACGGGCCTTGAAAAAGTCGCTAAGGATCCGCCCGCACTCCTCCGCCAGTACGCCCCCCTCCGCCATTACCCGGTGGTTGAGGAAACCCTGGGCAAAGAACTGCCCCTGGCTCTGCACGATCCCCGCCTTGGGTTCCAGTGCCCCGAACACCACACGCATCACCCGCGAATGTACGATCAGCCCCGCGCACATGCTGCAGGGCTCCAGGGTCACGTACAGGGTGCTGCCGGGCAGTCGATAATTACTGGCCGACCTGGCCGCCGCACGGATCGCCACCATCTCGGCATGTGCACTGGGGTCGCTGTCCAGGATCGGCCGGTTGAAACCCTGCCCGATCACCTGCCCATGCTGCACCAGTAACGCCCCCACCGGCACCTCGCCCAGCGCTGCGCCCTCGGCAGCCAGGGCCAGGGCCTGACGCATGAATTCCTGATCGCGGCTGCGATCGATGATTTGCGGGCGCATCAGACCACCGCAATCGCGGCCATCAGGCCGGTTTCCATGTGGTCGATGACGTGGCAGTGGAACATCCAGGTGCCGGGATTATCCGCCACCAATGCCACCTGGGCGCGCTCGTTCTTGCCCAGCAGGTAGGTGTCGGTGAACCATGGTTCCTTGATGTCGTGGCGGTTCGAGGCAATCACCTTGAAGCTCATGCCATGCAGGTGGATCGGGTGCTGGTACTGGGTCATGTTCTTCAGCTCGAAGATGTAGCTCTTGCCTTTCTTCAACGTGGCGATGGGGCGATCGGCGCAGGTCTTGTCGGTAATATCCCAGGCCTGGCCGTTGATCTGCCACATGCTCGACGGTTTGGCCGGATCAGGGGTGACAGAGACGCTGGCCGCCCACTCGAAATTGAAGTTCAGCTTTTCAGCATTCTCCAGGTCTGGCTCGGCGATCGGGTTGGGTGGCAGGGCCGGCGGCCACTCGCCCGGTGCTTCGGTGCTGGCCACCGAACGCAGGGTGCCCAGGCGCACGAAACCGTCGCGCAGGGAGATCTCTTCACCGGCCTTGGGTATCCGGATAGCCAGGCAGATGCGCATGCCAGGGCCCAGCCAGTACTCGTCTTCCAGTGTACGCGGGGTCACCGGGTTGCCATCGAGGGCATAGATTTTCGCCTCGCAGTTGCCCTTGAGGTTGATCCGGTAGGTCCAGGTGTTGTCCAGGTTCAGCAGGCGCACCCGCACCACCTGGCCGGTCGGCAGCTCGGTGATCGAGTCGGCCTGGCCGTTGATGGTGATCAACCGCCCGGCAGTGCCGTTGCGCGCGGCCTCGCGCGGGATGCTGAAAGGCAGCCATGCGCCCTGCTCGTCCACGTGCCAGTTCTTCAGGCTCAGCGTACGCTCATGCTGGAAGCCGGTCGGCTCGCGCTCCTCGACGATCAGCGGGCCGACCAGGCCGCGCCCCAGCTCCTCGGAGCTACTGACATGCGGGTGATACCAGTAGCTGCCTGCATCCGGCACGCGGAACTTGTAGTCGAAGTATTCACCCGGCTTGACCGGCAATTGCGACACATAAGGCACGCCGTCCATTTCCAGCGGCAGGCGGATGCCGTGCCAGTGAATGGTGGTTTCCACCGGCAGGTGGTTGATGAAGCGCACCCGCAACCAAGTGCCTTGGCGCACGCGCAGCTCGGTGCCCGGTGCCGACGGCCCGAAGGCCCAGGCCTCGGTCTTGAAGCCTGGCACCAGCTCGACATCCAGCGGCGCGGCGATCAGCTCGTAATCATGCCCAGCATTGTCATCTTCGACCTTGCCCAGCCAGTAACGCGCCGCGCCACCGGCGCCCAGGCCAACTACAACCAGGCCGGTCAGGCCCTTGAGCATTTGTCGACGGGTGAAGGACATCGGTGCGGGTACCTCATGTTCTGCGCAATCAAGCTGCCAGCAGTGGGCTGGCGATGAAGGGCGAATACGATACACCTGCAAATGGGAAATATTAAGTGAAAACCCGGCGTCCCGAAGCAACCTGACAAGCAATAAGCACCACCTCCCTGGCTCACGGCGGTTTGAAACTGGCACCCTTTCACTTCAATTGGACCACCGTGATGCTTGCCGACACCCTCCCCGGCGACCAGCGAAAGCTGATGACCCTCGCTGCACACCTCACTGAAGACTGCCCTGACATGCGCGAGATGGCGCGTGAAGTCGCGCAACAACTCCTCGAGCGCCATGATCTGAAGGCGCTGGAGCCCGACAATGTCTACCTGCACCGTTTTCACACCGCCGTCAGCAGCCCTCGAACCTTCAACGGTTGGCAACACCTGGATCAGCCCTATGAATCCCTGACTCTGCCCCAATTGGTCATGCACCGCTTCGATGCCCAGGCCCAGGACAACGCCGACGTGCTCAGTTATCTCGTTGGCTTCTACAGCGATGGGCCAGGCAAAGACGTGTATGACGAGCGCAATGAAGTTCGACTCGAAGCCAAGGAGGTTCTGGATTATTTCTGGAGCATTGATTTTGCCACGGCATTCAAAACGCGGATGACGTCTTTCTGGGCCGAGCATTCAGAGAACTTCCGCACGTTGGCCAAAGCCAACTTCATGAGCAAATTACTGGAAGTTTGCGCAGAACACCCCTCATCAGCGCTAGCCCGTCACGCGCAGGATATCGCTGATGCCCTGGTGGGCGAGACAACCTGGCCGCCGTCGCTGGAGGCACTGCAACAAAGGGTATTACCGGGTGGTGCTACGCGCGTCTGCGCGCTCGACATTGGCGGATATGTGGCGACGGACATCCTTCGCCTGCAATTGGCCAACGGCAGCCAGCTGATTTACCTGCCGGGTGATGTCGACGGTCTGCATTATTTCCCGAGTAACCAGGCACTGTTCTGGTGGGTGCTCACAAATTGCACCTATGTCGAAAACCGAACCCGTTTCCTGGCACATTTTTCCCTTGACGACCGCGAGGAAGCTGACGGCAAAGTCGGGCTGAACAACCTGATCGACCTGCTGTTTCATGGCTGGGGCAACCATGATTACAGCGGCCTCAACACCCTCGACCTGGCCATTGAGGAGGATGCCTTCGACTGGCTGCGCAACAAAGCCCGCCAGCGAATGATCGATGATGCGCATTTCTCTCTGCGTTCCAACGCAGACCTGCGCAGACAATTGTGGATCGGCTACTTGAAGGCAGGCCTGCAGGTGTTCGGCCCTATGGCGGCAGTGAGTTGGCCAGTGGCGTTGGCGCTGGTGGGGGCTGGCATTGCTGACATGGGTTTGAACATTTACCAGGCGATTCACGGGCACACGACGCGTGAACGCAAGGCAGGTGTTACCGGCGCGATTTTCGCCGCCATCGAGACACTGTTCAATGCGACCTTTCTGCTCAGTGCACCCGGCAAGCCCCTTACTGATTTCGCAGAAGCGGCGGAAGCAGGCGCTGCGACCGAGGAAGGCCCCCCCCCGGCACCGGCGGAAGAATCAGCGCAGGAACACAGCGGGGAGCCCGATGAGGCAAGTGCTTCAGAGGTGGCAGACGCAATTGAAACCTGGATACCCCAGCCCTTCCGGCCAACCGGCAGTTGGGACGCCCTGCGCCCATTCGAGACGAATGTAGTGCTTGGCAGCAAACCTGGCACTGGGTTTCTTGAAGGTATCCATCTGCAGGATGGGCAGTTTTACGCACTGATCGACGACATGCCTTACCAAGTGCGTTTTGTACCCGAACTGAAATCCTGGACCATTGTCGCCCCTGACAACCCGTTCTCTTTTTACAAAAGCTTGCCGATCCGCCTGGATGCCGCAGGCCAGTGGCGCCCGGTGGAGCGCCTTGGCCTCAACGGGGGCATGCTTTCGAGCCTGAAAATCTGGGGCCGCCCGACAGCAAGCGCAAACGTGCCGCCCATGCCCGGCACCCCTTATGAAATACCAGCCGACCTGCGCGCCTCACTGAAGGATGTTTCCGATGATGAGATTACAGGTACGCGAGTATTCCTCGATGCCCCGGATCGACAGGCTGCCATCGGCCGATTCCGCCAGCTACGAGATCAATTGGCGGCCGATGCCGATGCGTTCATGACCACGGTGCAAACACCGCCACGTCCACAGATACCCGAAATCCCCGCCAACGCTTCATCCAAACCCGTTTTCAAAACCCTGTACCAGAACAGTAACGGCTTGGTGATTGGCGAAGCGCACAGTGGTCTTGGCAGCAAGCGATTGCTGATCGACAACATGCGCCTGCTACGCAAGCTGAAGGTAAAGACGCTGTACATGGAGCACTTCACCACCGACTTTCAGCAAGCAGACATCGATGCCTTCAACCGCACAGGCGTGATGCCGCAGGAGCTGGATCACTATGTGGAAAGCCAGGATGTCGGCCACCGCACCGACGCCGAAGGCCGCTACACCTTTCGGCAGGTACTGGTCAGCGCGCAGAAAAACGGCATACGCATACAGTCCATCGACTGCATGGCCAGTTACCGCCAGGCGTGGGCGACCCCCGTTTCCGATGTGGCACGCCAGCGCATGATGAACTTCCATGCACACTTGATTATCCAGGCAGACCAAGCTGCGCGCGGCTCGGGAAAATGGATTGCGCTGGTCGGCAGCACCCACGCCAACACCTTCCATGGCGTCACCGGCCTGGCTGAAACAGAAGGCGCGATCGGACTGCGTGTCGAAGACCGCCCGATCGACGAACCTGACGCTTACAGCACAGACCCCGGTGTGGATGCCCGGGACGAAGGTGGCACGGTAAGGCATGTGCAAAGCGACCTGCGGCTACGCGCCGGAGTGTTGACCACCCGCCCGCCATCACCGGATTTCGAAAGCCTGCTGGTAAGGCCTGGCGAATACGCGATCGAACGTACCAATGGCCAGGAATACCTGATCAACCGCAGCCGGGATTCGACCTTGCGACGCACGCTGATCAAGCGCGATGGGCGGTTTTACTACGTGGAGCGCCCCGACTGGCCGGCCATTCATGAACGTCGCTTTCAAAACCTTGCCGAACTTCATGCCCGACTGAGATTACGCGGCATGCAACACATTGCCCCTTGAGCCAGGCAAGGCGCAGATACGACAAGGGCGCCTTGCGGCGCCCTTGTGGCTCAGCTTATTCCCACTCGATCGTGGCCGGCGGCTTGCTCGACACGTCGTAGGTAACGCGCGAGATACCGTCGATTTCGTTGATGATACGGCCGCTGACGGTTTCCAGCAGCTCGTATGGCAGGTGTGCCCAACGCGCGGTCATGAAGTCCACGGTCTCGACGGCACGCAGGGCGACAACCCAGGCGTAGCGACGACCGTCGCCAACGACGCCAACCGACTTGACCGGCTGGAACACCACGAATGCCTGGCTGGTCTTGTGGTACCAGTCGGCCTTGCGCAGCTCTTCGATGAAGATGTGGTCAGCGCGACGCAGGATGTCGGCGTATTCCTTCTTCACTTCACCCAGGATACGCACGCCCAGGCCAGGGCCCGGGAACGGGTGGCGGTAGACCATGTCGTACGGCAGGCCCAGCTCCAGGCCGATCTTGCGCACTTCGTCCTTGAACAGTTCACGCAGCGGCTCGACCAGCTTGAGGTTCATTTCCTCCGGCAGGCCACCGACGTTGTGGTGCGACTTGATCACGTGGGCCTTGCCGCTCTTGGCGCCAGCCGACTCGATCACGTCAGGGTAGATGGTGCCCTGGGCAAGGAACTGGATGTTCTCCAGCTTGCTGGCTTCGGCATCGAAGATATCGATGAAGGTGCGGCCGATGATCTTGCGCTTCTTCTCCGGGTCGGCTTCGCCTTCCAGGTTGTCGAGGAATTGCTTTTCAGCATCGGCGCGGATGACCTTGACGCCCATGTTCTCCTTGAACATGGCCATTACCTGGTCGCCTTCGTGCAGGCGCAGCAGGCCGTTGTCGACGAATACGCAGGTCAGTTGGTCGCCAATGGCGCGGTGGAGCAGCGCGGCAACTACCGAGCTGTCGACGCCGCCGGACAGGCCCAGCAGGACGTTGGCCGAACCGACTTGCTCACGCACCTGGGCGATGGCGTCTTCGACGATGTTGGACGGGGTCCACAGGGCTTCACAGCCGCAGATGTCCTGCACGAAACGGGACAGGATGCGACCGCCCTGCTTGGTGTGGGTCACTTCCGGGTGGAACTGCACGCCATAGTAGCCGCGGCTGTCGTCGAACATGCCGGCGATCGGGCAGCTTGGGGTGCTGGCCAGCACGTGGAAGTTGCCTGGCATCTGGGTGACCTTGTCGCCGTGGCTCATCCACACGTCCAGGCCCAGTACGCCGTCGTCGTCGACATGGTCTTCGATGCCGTCGAGCAGGCGGCTCTTGCCGACCACGTCCACGCGGGCATAACCGAATTCACGCAGGTCGGAACCTTCGACCTTGCCGCCCATCTGCTCGGCCATGGTCTGCATGCCGTAGCAGATGCCCAGCACCGGCACGTTCAGGTCGAACACGGCCTGAGGGGCGCGCGGGCTATCGGCTTCGTGGACCGACTCGGGGCCGCCGGCGAGAATGATGCCGCGCGGGTTGAACTCGCGGATCGCTTCATCGGCCATGTCGAACGGGTGCAGTTCGCAGTAAACGCCGATTTCGCGCACGCGGCGGGCGATCAGCTGGGTGTACTGGGAACCGAAATCGAGGATCAGGATACGGTGAGCGTGAATATCGAGGGCCATGACTCAATCTCGTCAGTGGAAATCGGAAACGACGCGGGGCTGTCGTGACAGCCCCGCTTGTAAATGTTGCTGGAAGCCTCAGCCTACGCGGTAGTTAGGGGCTTCTTTGGTGATCTGCACGTCATGCACGTGGGACTCGGCCATGCCGGCGCCGGTGATGCGTA
Source organism: Pseudomonas sp. DCB_BI (assembly GCF_026240995.1). Taxonomy (NCBI): domain Bacteria; kingdom Pseudomonadati; phylum Pseudomonadota; class Gammaproteobacteria; order Pseudomonadales; family Pseudomonadaceae; genus Pseudomonas; species Pseudomonas sp. DCB_BI. Next base: position 70,463 of record NZ_JAPFCG010000001.1, read on the forward strand.
CAAACTCCGGCTTGGTGCGCATTTCTTCGATGGTTGCGCTGCCGGTGTAGCCCATGGACGAACGCAGGCCGCCCATCAGCTGGTGGATGATCGCGGCCAGTGCGCCCTTGTAGGGAACGCGACCTTCGATACCTTCCGGTACCAGCTTCTCGGCACCGGCCGAGGAGTCCTGGAAGTAACGGTCAGACGAGCCTTGCGCCTGTGCCATGGCACCCAGCGAGCCCATGCCACGATAGGCCTTGTAGGAACGGCCCTGGAACAGTTCGACTTCGCCCGGGGCCTCTTCGGTACCGGCGAACATCGAACCCATCATCACGCAGGAAGCACCGGCAACGATGGCCTTGGACAGGTCACCGGAGAAGCGGATGCCGCCGTCGGCGATCAGTGGCACGCCAGTGCCTTCCAGTGCTGCGGCGACGTTGGCGATGGCGCTGATTTGCGGCACGCCGACACCGGCAACGATACGGGTGGTGCAAATAGAGCCTGGGCCGATACCGACCTTGACGGCGTCAGCGCCTGCTTCGGCCAGGGCCTTGGCGGCAGCGCCGGTGGCGATGTTGCCGCCGATCACCTGCACTTGCGGGTAGGTTTCTTTCACCCAGCGCACGCGGTCGATCACGCCTTTGGAGTGGCCGTGGGCAGTGTCGACGACGACGACATCAACGCCAGCCGCCACCAGGGCAGCAACGCGCTCGCCGGTGTCCTTGCCGGTGCCGACGGCAGCGCCAACGCGCAGGCGGCCTTGGTCGTCCTTGCTCGCCAGCGGGTAGGCCTTGGCCTTTTCGATGTCCTTGACGGTCATCATGCCCTTGAGGTTGAACTTGTCGTCAACGATCAGGACTTTTTCCAGGCGGTGCTTGTGCAGCAGTTCGCGGACTTCGTTCTTGTCGGCGCCTTCGCGGACGGTGACCAGGCGCTCTTTTGGCGTCATCACGTCGCGAACCTTGGCGTCCAGGCGGTTTTCGAAGCGCACGTCACGGGAAGTGACGATACCGACCAGGTCGCCGTTGGCCAGCACCGGAACACCAGAAATGTTGTTCAGGCGGGTCAGCTCGAACAAGTCGCGCACGGTAGCGTCGGCGTCGATGGTGATCGGGTCCTTGACCACGCCAGCCTCGAACTTCTTGACCTTGCGTACTTCGCCGGCCTGCTGCTCGATGGTCATGTTCTTGTGGATGATGCCGATGCCGCCTTCCTGAGCCATCGCAATGGCCAGGCGCGCTTCGGTCACGGTATCCATGGCGGCGGAAACCAGCGGAATGTTCAGCTCGATGCCACGAGTCAAACGGGTCTTGAGACTGACTTCATTGGGCAGTACCTCGGAATAGCCAGGTACAAGGAGGATATCGTCGAAGGTCAGGGCTTCTTGGCTGATACGCAGCATCGCGGGGGCTCCCGGGCGGGAAAAATGGAAGCGCGCCATTATACTCATGCACGGCGCGCCGCTCAATGCAAAATAAGGGCCTTCGGTCAGCCTTGTGGCAGTTTTACCTGCACCACGGTCACCGGCTGGTCGAGCCAGTCGGCGAAGCTGTCGAGAAAGGCCTGGGTAAACCCGGCCTCGCCCCAGTTGTTGAAGATGAACCCCAGATTGGAAAAGGCACATGGCTGCAGGTAAATGAAGCCATTGATGTCATCTTCGAAGCCGCACAGCGGGCAGGTGAAGTTGTCGCTCACCGCCGGCATCCACTCTTCCAGGCTTTCGAACAATGGCTCGCCCACCTCGCGCCGGCACTCCGGGCAACCGGCTTCTTCGAGAAAACCGTCGGTGGGTGTATAGATGCAGCGCTTGAGCATCACTTCCAGGCCGTTGACTGGCTCGCCGAAGGGCAGTTTTTCCGGGTGCAGGGCCACTTTGCGCGCCCCTGCCGCCAGGGCATGGCCCATGCGGTTGCCGGTGCGGCCACAGGTGGTCAGCTGTTCCTCGACGACCTTTTCGCGCACCAGCCAGCGCAGGATGGCGCGGGCCCGGGCTTCGTGCACCGGCACGGTAGACAGCTTGGGAACGATGATGCTCTGGGTGTTCATGAACGGGACTGGCCTGCAAAACTGCGGTAATGGCGCAATTCTACCGCTCAGGCGCTGAGGTAGCGACCGATCAGCGCCAGGCCGCTGGCCAGCACCAGCCAGGTCACCAGCCGTACGAAGGCTTCACGGGATAACCGGTGGGTCAACCGACGCCCTACCCACAGGCCAATGAACATGACAGGCAGCAGGCAGGCGGCGAGCAGCAGCAGGCTTTGGTCGGCATAGACACCGGCGATCAGGAACAGCGACAGACGCACTATCGTACTGCAGCTGATCAGCGCGCTCTGGGTGGCGCGTACCTGTTCCTTCACCTCCAGACGTGCGCTCAGGTAAAGGGCATAAAGAAACCCGCCGCTGCCGAACAAAGCCCCGAACAACCCGCCTGCCGTGCCCATTGGCACCGCCCAGAAGCCGGACAGGCTGGCTGGCCTCACTTTCACTGCCAGCCCGTAAAGTGCATAGGCAGTCACGAATACCCCCATCAACAGCAGCAACAGGTCGGACTTCAGTTGCAGCAGGAACACCACGCCCAACGTACAACCCAAGGCCATGAAGGGCAGCAGCCGCAGCAATTCACTGCGTACCACATCCCGGCGCGACGGCAGCAGGTTGCCGAACGCGGCCACAAAATCCAGCAGCACCAGCAACGGGATGATGCGTGACAACGGCATGAAGTGAATCAGCACCGGCCCCGCCACGAGTGCAGTACCGAAGCCGGCAATGCCGAAGACGATGTAGGCCGCAGCGATGCCGAGCAGGATCGGCAGCCAGTCAAGGCCGGAAAACGACAGTTGGGCAAGCATGGCAGCAGTTCCTGGGAAGACAGGCAAAGGTTAGCCAGCCATGAGCCATGCCGACTAATATGCCTTTATCCCAAAAGCCATCTCGAAAAGGCATGACATGACGTCGATCCGACAGTTGCGTTACTTCGTGGAAATCGCCGAGTGTGGCAGCTTCAGCAGTGCAGCCGAGCGACTGTACGTCGCCCAGTCGGCCCTTAGCCGGCAGATCAAGGAGCTGGAGCAGCAACTGGGCACGCCGCTGTTCGAACGCACGGCGCGCCTGCCTCGCCTGACGCTGGCCGGTCAGGCCTTTCTTGAACGGGCGCGACGCTTGCTGGCTGACCTTGCACAGGCGGAGCGGGTTACCCGTGACATTGGCCAAGGGTTGCAAGGCAGCTTGCGCCTGAACCATTCCAGCACCGTGCCGCTGACCGGCGGGCTTCTGGCTCGCCTGGGGAACTACCTGAAGCACAACCCAGGGGTTTCGCTGGAGATTGCGCAGCAGTCGTCGGAGGCACAACTGGAAGACATTGCTGCCGGACGGCTGGATATCGGCCTGTTGCGCTTGCCGGTGCTGCGCCAGCATGAAGGCGTGGTGCTGCATGAACTGTTCGACGAACCCTTGTTGCTAGCGGTCGCCGCTGGGCACCCCTTGGCGGGTACTCGGCACGTGCAACTGGAGCAATTGAAGGAAGAACGCTTCATTTCCATCCCGCACCGGGATCGCGGTGGCTTGAGCTACCTGTCGGCCTCGTTGTGCATGGGGGCAGGGTTCTTCCCGCAGGCGGCGCAGGTACTGTCGCGCAAGACTACGCAGTTGCAGCTGATACAGGCGGGGTTTGGGGTGGCGTTGTTGCCGCGGTGCATGTGCGAGATTGCCCCGGCTTCAGTCAGCTTCTTAGCGCTGGAGGGTGATTGCCAGAGCACAGTGGCACTGGCCTGTCGCCGTGATGCGGGGCAACTGGTGCGGCAGTTCGTGGCGACGATGCAGGGCTGAAGGCACCGGTTGCGGTCTTGTGGGAGCGGCCTCGCGTCGCGAAAGGGCCGCGATGCGGCCCCAGGTTTTCAGCTTCGCCGCATGAAGTGCCGGGGCCGCGTTGCGGCCCTTTCGCGACGCAAGGCCGCTCCCACAAGGATTGGGTCAAGGCTGACAGTAGGGGCAAGACAGACAACCGGGGCCGATGTCATTTATGATGCCTGCCATGATCAAAGACCCTTTCGAACGACTCGGGCTGGACCGCGAGGTCCTTACCGTCAGCCAACTCAACGGCCGCGCCCGCGTGCTGCTGGAAGACGTTTTCCGCAGCGTGTGGGTGGAAGGCGAAATCTCCAACCTCGCCCGCCCGGCGTCCGGCCACATGTACTTCACCCTCAAGGACAGCGGCGCCCAGGTGCGTTGCGCGTTGTTCCGGCAGAACGCCACGCGGGTACGCCAGGCGCTGCGAGACGGCCTGGCGGTGCGGGTGCGCGGCAAGGTTTCGCTGTTCGAGGGACGTGGCGACTACCAGCTGATTCTCGACACTGTCGAGCCAGCCGGTGATGGCGCGCTGCGCTTGGCTTTCGAGGCCCTGAAGGAAAAGCTCGGTGCCGAGGGGCTGTTCAGCACCGAACGAAAGAAGCCACTGCCGGCTCACCCGCAGCGCATCGGCATCATCACCTCGCCCACCGGCGCGGTGATCCGCGACATCATCAGTGTGTTCGGCCGCCGTGCCCCGCAGGTGGAGCTGAACCTGATCCCAACGGCGGTACAAGGCCGCGAAGCCATCGCGCAGATCGTACGCGCCATCCGCCTGGCCGACAGCCTCGGCTTCGATGCGCTGATTCTGGCGCGGGGTGGTGGTTCGCTGGAAGACCTCTGGTGTTTCAACGAGGAAGCCGTGGCACGTGCCGTGGCCGCCTGCGTCACGCCCATTGTCAGCGCCGTGGGCCATGAAACCGACGTGTCGATCAGCGACTTCGTGGCTGACGTGCGCGCGCCCACCCCGTCGGCTGCCGCCGAGCTGCTGGCCCCTGACAACAGCGGCCTTCGGCAACGCCTGGATGGCCTGCAACGGCGCCTGCTGTTGCGCATGCAGAACCGCCTGACCCACGACCGCCTGCGCCTGGAGTCACTCACCCGCCGGCTGCGTCACCCAGGCGAGCGTTTGCGCCAGCAGGCTCAACGCCTGGACGACCTGGACATGCGCCTGCGTCGCGCGTTCATGCTCAACCTCAACCAGCGCCGCGAACGCCTGGCACGCCTGGACGCCCGCCTGGCCGCGCAGCATCCGGGCCGTAACCTGAAACTGCTGAACCAGCGCCTGGACAGCCTGGCCGAGCGCCTGCCACGGGCCATGCGTGAGGTGCTCAAGGACCGCCGCCAGCGGTTCCAGGCCCAGTTGCAGACACTGCAAGTGGTCAGTCCGCTGGCCACCTTGGCCCGCGGCTACAGCATTTTGCTGGATGAACAAGGCCAGGCCATTCGCAGCGCCGAACAGACCCGCAATGGCCAACGCCTGACTGCCCGCCTGAACGAAGGCGAGCTGCTGGTGCGGGTCGAAGACAACCACCTGACCCCGGTCACCCTTTCACTACTGGACTGACACATGCCCCGCCTGCTCGCGCCCCTGCTCGCCCTTTTTCTGTTGCTGCTGGCCGGCGGTGCCCAGGCCAGCTACATCACCCGCGCGTTGAACAAGCCAGTGCCGGGCGGCGTGGCGGTGATCGACCTCGGCCCCGCCGCCAGCGCGCCAAGCGCCCGCTTTGACGGCAAACCGGTGCTGGTGGTGAAGGAACAGGACAACTGGCTGGCCATCGTTGGCATCCCGCTGACCCAGAAACCCGGCACCGCCGTGCTGAGCCAAGGCGGGCGTACCCTGCCCTTTTCGGTCGGCAGCAAGAAATACCCTGAACAGCGCATCACCTTGAAGAACACCCGCCAGGTCAACCCTAACCCGGCCGACCTCAAGCGCATCGACCGTGAGCTGGCCGAGCAGATCAAGGCCTACCGCAGCTTCAGCCCGAACCTGCCGAGCAACCTGATCCTCGACAAGCCGGTCAGTGGCCCGCTGTCGAGCAAGTTCGGCGTGCGCCGCTTCTTCAATGGCGAAGAGCGCAACCCGCATGCCGGGCTGGACTTCGCCGTGCCGGCGGGTACGCCGATCAAGACCCCGGCCAATGGCAAGGTGATTCTGGTGGGTGACTACTTTTTCAATGGCCGCACGGTGTTTGTCGACCATGGCCAGGGCTTCATCAGCATGTTCTGCCACATGTCGAAAATCGATGTGCAGGTCGGCCAGCAACTGCGCCGTGGCGAGGTGGTCGGGCGGGTGGGCTCGACCGGGCGGGCTACCGGACCGCACATGCACTGGAATGTCAGCCTGAACGATGCACGGGTGGATCCAGCGATTTTCATTGGCGCATTCCAGCCCTGAAATTGCGCCGCCTGCTTCGCGGGCGCGCCCGCTCCCACAGGTACGGCGAAGCCTTCAGACACAGCACAATACTTGTGGGAGCGGGCATGCCCGCGAAGCGGCCAGCACAGTCGAAAGCAGTTCAACCGCGTTGCGTCATTGAAAAATACTGCGCAAACATCAATAAGCGCCCAGCAGATCCAAGCCATAAAATCTCGCCTAATCACTTTTTTTAAGCATTTCTCTCAATTTTTCCCGAACGCTTGCCATCCCCCACCCCACTGGTTAAGTTTGAAGGCATGAAAACCTTCAGCACCCTCATCCTGCTCCGACAACATCGCAGCCTCTGCCTGGTCAGCGCCCGACTACCAGGCTGATTCGCGTCGCCTCGCCTCTTCATCTCGTTATTGCTCGGCAGGCCCGATCTCGGCCGCACACAAAAGGATTGCTTCCATGTCCATGCTCAAAGACCCTTCGAAGAAGTACCGCGCCTTCCCGACCATCGACCTGCCCGATCGTACCTGGCCGTCGAAGACCATCACCGCTGCCCCTATCTGGTGCAGTTCCGACCTGCGTGATGGCAACCAGTCGCTGATCGAGCCGATGGACTCGGAGAAGAAACTGCGCTTCTGGAAGACCTTGGTGCAGGTTGGCGTGAAGGAAATCGAAGCGTCGTTCCCGTCCGCCTCGCAAACCGACTTCGACTTCGTGCGTACCTTGATCCAGGACGGCCACATCCCGGACGACACCACCATCCAGGTGCTCACCCAGGCGCGTGAAGACCTGATCGCGCGTACTTTCGAGTCGCTGCGCGGGGCGAAAAAGGCCATCGTCCACCTGTACAACGCCACCAGCCCGTCGTTCCGCCGCATTGTCTTCAACCAAGACAAGCAAGGCGTGAAGGACATCGCGGTGAACGCGGCCAAGCTGTTCGTCAAGTACGCTGCCCAGCAGCCGGAAACCCACTGGACCTTCCAGTACTCGCCAGAAACCTTCAGCGCTACCGAAATGGAATTCGCCAAGGAAGTCTGCGACGCGGTCATCGAGGTGTGGAACCCGACGCCCGAGCACAAGATCATCCTCAACCTGCCGGCCACGGTCGAAGTGTCGACGCCGAACATCTATGCCGACCAGATCGAGTGGTTCTGCCGCAATGTCAGCCGCCGCGACAGCGTGATCATCAGCCTGCACTGCCACAACGACCGTGGCACCGGCATCGCTGCCACCGAACTGGGCCTCATGGCCGGTGCCGACCGCGCTGAAGGCTGCCTGTTCGGCAACGGCGAGCGTACCGGTAACGTCGACCTGGTGACCCTGGCACTGAACCTCTACACCCAGGGCATCGACCCGCTGCTGGACTTCTCCGACATCGACGGGGTACGCAAGGTGGTCGAAGAGTGCAACCAGCTGCCGGTGCACCCGCGTCACCCGTACGTGGGCGACCTGGTTCACACCGCGTTCTCCGGCTCGCACCAGGACGCCATTCGCAAGGGCTTCGCCAAACAGCAAGAAGGCGAGCTGTGGGAAGTGCCGTACCTGCCGATCGACCCGGCCGACATCGGCCGCAGCTACGAGGCAGTGATCCGCGTCAACAGCCAGTCGGGCAAAGGCGGCATCACCTACCTGCTCGAGCAGGAATACGGCATCAGCCTGCCACGCCGCATGCAGATCGAATTCAGCCAGGTGGTACAGGGTGAAACCGACCGTCTGGGCCTGGAAATGACTGCCCAGCAAATCTACAGCCTGCTGCACAAGGAATACCTCCAGGCGAACGCGCCGTACGCGCTGGTGAGCCACCGCCTGCAGGAAGAAAACGGCCACAGTGCCGTGGAAGTGGAAGTTGCCGGTGAAGGTGAAACCACCCTGCACTGGCGCGGCAAGGGCAACGGCGCCCTGGAAGCCCTGGTAGCCGGCCTGCCGGTTGCGGTGGAGATCATGGACTACAACGAGCATGCGATTGGCGCTGGCACCAACGCCAAGGCAGCAGCCTACATCGAGCTGCGCGTGGCCGGCGGTCGCCCTGTCCATGGTGTGGGTATCGATGAAAACATCACCACGGCCAGCTTCAAGGCCCTGTTCAGTGCCCTGAACCGTTCGCTGAGCCAACAGGAAGCCCAAGCTGCCTGATAGTTCTACCCAACAAAAAAACCGCATCCTGGGATGCGGTTTTTTTTCGCCCGAGTCTCTCGGGAAGGCTTCATGCACCGGCTAGCCGCAGGCGCGGCCCATAAAAAAAGGGCGCCGACCAAGCGCCCCATAAGCCGTAAAGCACACAACAAATTCAGTTGGCGTCCAGCAGCGCCATCGCCTCGGCACTGCACGCTTCGATGCGCGCCCAGTCGCCGTTCTTGATCCAGCTGCTGTCGAGCATCCAGGTGCCGCCCACGCACATTACATTGGGCAACGCCATGTAGTTACGTACATTGGCCGGGTTCACGCCGCCAGTCGGGCAAAAGCGTATATCGCCGAACGGGCCGCCAAAGGCCTTGATCGCGGCCACGCCGCCGCTGATTTCTGCCGGGAACAGCTTGAAGCGGCGATAGCCCAGCGCGTAACCCATCATGATTTCGGACGGTGTGCTGATGCCCGGCAGCAGAGGTATCTCGCTTTCTACACCGGCTTCGAGAATATCCTGGGTAATACCCGGGGTAACGACGAATTGCGCACCCGCAGCTTCAACGGCAGCGAACATGCCGCGATCAAGCACGGTACCGGCGCCGACGCATAGCTCCGGGCGCTGTTCGCGCAGCACCTGGATGGCCTTCAGGCCATGCTGTGAGCGCAACGTAACTTCCAGAGTGCGGATGCCGCCCGCGGCCAAGGCATCGGCCAGCGGTAGGATGTCTTCCTCACGGGCGATGGTGATCACCGGCAGGATGCGCGCCTTCTCGCAAATGGCGTCGATCCGCGCGGCTTTGTCGGCCATCGAGAGCTTGGACTGTGGGCGTTCGAGGGTGGTCATGACTGTGGATCCTTGGCTCATGGGCACCAGTAGATGTCCAGGGGGGCGTGAAGAAAAGCGCGAATCGGCATTTCGTTAAGGTCGTTGCCAGCCAGCGCGGCGCGCAGGGTAGCGAGTTTGCCCTGGCCTTGCACGGACAGCGCGGTAAAGGCAGCACTGGCCAGCAGCGAACGGGTCAGCGACAGGCGCTGGTGCGGCACGCTCGGCGCCAGCAACGGCAGGCAGCGGCGCGGGCTGGCCAGGTCCAGGCCAGCGCCCAGGTTGGGGCTGCCGGGGAACAGCGAGGCGGTATGACCATCGTCACCCATGCCCAGCACCAGCACGTCGATCGGCGGCAGGCCGGCCAAGGCCTGGTCGGCCTTGAGTGCAGCGGCATCCAGGTTATCTGCCTGCTGATACAGGCCAACGAAGCGGGCCTTGCCCGCCGCGCCCTTGAGCAGGTGGCGGGCCAGCAGGCCGGCATTGCTGTCGGCGTGTTCCACCGGCACCCAGCGCTCATCGGCCAGGCTGACAGTGACGTTGGCCCAATCCAGGTTTTCGCTGGCCAGTTTTTCCAGAAACGGTACCGGGCTGCGGCCACCGGAAAGCACCACGCAGGCCTGGCCCTTGGCCGCGATGGCCGCACGCAGGCGCTCGGCCACGTCGTGTGCCAATGTGGCAGCCAGTGACTTGGCATCTGCCAGGCTATGCGCCTTCACAGTTGCCGGCAGTTTCAGTTCAGATATCCCCATACCACGCCCTCCCATCGCGCGTTATCAGTGCAATCGAGCTCATCGGCCCCCAGGAGCCGGCCGCGTAAGGCTTGGGCGCATCACCTGCGTTGCGCCAACCGGCAATCAACTGGTCGCACCACTTCCAGGCATACTCGATTTCGTCCTTGCGCACGAACAGGTTCTGGTTGCCGCGCATCACTTCGAGCAACAAGCGCTCGTAGGCATCAGGAATCCGCGCACTGCGCCAGGTATCGGAAAAATTCAGCTGTAACGGGCCGCTGCGCAGTTGCATGCCCTTGTCCAGACCTTGCTCCTTGGTCATCACCCGCAAAGAAATGCCTTCGTCCGGTTGCAGGCGGATGATCAGCTTGTTACCGATCTGCAAACGCTGTTCCGGGGCGAAGATGTAATGCGGGGTTTCCTTGAAGTGGATGACGATCTGCGACAGCTTTTGCGGCATGCGCTTACCGGTCCGCAGGTAGAACGGTACGCCTGACCAGCGCCAGTTGCGAATGTCGGCGCGCAAGGCGACGAAAGTTTCGGTGTCGCTCTGGGCGTTTGCGTTGTCTTCTTCCAGGTAACCCGGCACCGGCTTGCCGTCGCTGTAGCCGGCAATGTACTGGCCACGCACCACACGAGTGCTCAGGCCGTCGCCGGTGATCGGTGCCAGTGCCTTGAGCACCTTGACCTTCTCGTCGCGGATGGCATCGGCAGACAACTCGCTGGGCGGGTCCATGGCAATCAGGCACAGCAGCTGCAACAAGTGGTTCTGGATCATGTCGCGCAATTGGCCAGCCTTGTCGAAGTAGCCCCAACGGCCTTCGATACCGACCTTTTCGGCGACGGTGATCTCCACATGGGAGATGGAATTCTGGTTCCACTGGGTTTCGAACAGGCTGTTGGCGAAGCGCAGGGCAATCAGGTTCTGCACCGTTTCCTTGCCCAGATAGTGGTCGATGCGGTAGACGCGGCTTTCAGGGAAGAAGCGCGCCACAGCATCGTTGACCCGTCGCGACGACTCAAGGTCATGACCGATGGGCTTTTCCAGCACCACCCGGGTGCGCGCGGCCAGCCCGGCCTTTTCGAGGTTTTCACAGATGGCCCCGTACACCGCAGCCGCTGTGGCGAAATAGGCGATCAGCGGCAGTTCGTCTGGCAGCTGCTCGGCCAAGGCCTGGTATCCCTCGGGCTGCAGGAAGTCCAGGTGCTGGTAGCTCAGCCTGGCGAGGAATCGGCCCAGGGCGGCGGGCTCGATATCGGCTTCGGGCACATGTCGGCGCAAGTGGGCTTCAATGTGGTCCAGATGCGCCTGCGCGCTGCCAGCTTCGCGGGCCAACGCCAGCAGGCGAGTGTCCGGGTGCAACAAGTTGGCCCGGTCAAGCTGGTAAAGCGCAGGAAACAACTTGCGCAATGCCAGATCGCCGAGGGCGCCAAACAGGGCAAAGGTGCAAGGTTCGACACTGATCGCAGCCATGATGTTGGTTCTTTCCTAAAGTTGGTCTAGGAATACCGCTTTCACATACGGTTTTCAAGGGATAATGTAGTAAAAACCACAACATTACACACAAGTGTTACAGACAAGTGGTACGTCAACCGCACCGACAGTACGATAGACGACCGTGCAAAAAGCCTGCTGCTCCCACAGCCGGCTGTCTTCCCGACCCAAGGACACACCCATGGACCGCGTGCGAAACCTCCTGGAACAGATCCAGGGACGCCTCGACGAGCTGAACAAGGCCGAACGCAAAGTCGCCGAAGTCATCCTGCTCAACCCACAACAAGCCACCCGTTTCAGCATCGCCGCCCTGGCCCAGGCGGCCAAGGTCAGCGAGCCGACCGTCAACCGTTTCTGCCGCTCGTTCGGCGTCAGCGGCTACCCGGAACTCAAGCTGCAACTGGCGCAGAGCCTGGCCAGTGGCGCCGCCTATGTCAGCCGTGCGGTCGAGGCCGACGACGACCCGGCGGCCTACACCCAGAAGATCTTCGCCAGCGCCATCGCCTCGCTCGACGGGGCCTGCCAGCAACTCGACCCGGCGCAGGTCAGCCGTGCCGTGGACATGATGATCCAGGCCCGGCAGATCCACTTCTTCGGCCTCGGCGCCTCAGCCCCGGTGGCCCTCGACGCGCAGCACAAGTTCTTCCGCTTCAACCTGGCGGTATCGGCCCATGCCGACGTGCTGATGCAACGCATGCTGGCCTCGGTGGCCCACACCGGTGACCTGTTCGTGATCATTTCCTACACCGGGCGCACACGCGAACTGGTCGAGGTGGCGCGCCTGGCCCGCGAAAACGGTGCCTCGGTGCTGGGCCTGACCGCCGCCGGGTCCCCGCTGGCCAACGCCTGCAGCCTGAGCCTGCACATTCCCCTGCCGGAAGACACCGACATCTACATGCCAATGACCTCCCGGATCATCCAGTTGACCGTGCTTGATGTACTGGCCACCGGCATGACCCTGCGCCGGGGCGTGGACTTCCAGCCGCACCTGCGCAAGATCAAGGAAAGCCTCAACGCCAGCCGCTACCCGATCGAGGACGACGAACTCAACTGAGCCGGTGCGCCTGCAAGCGCAGGTGTGCACGCTGCCCCGGTGCCAGGCTCAGCCCCTCGCCACTGCCGCTGGCAGCCTCGACGCAGACAAAGCGTTGCGATTCACGCCCGGTCACGCCCATCAACGGGCGGTTGCCGGGGTGCCAGACCACCGTGTCGTCGCTGTCACCGGTATCGATGCACAGCTCGCGCTGCCAGGCCGGGTCCTGCAGCTGCACCCGGGGCGTACCCGGGTAGACCTTCTGGCAGCCACCCTTGAGCTTCAGCGCACCGTCTTCACGGCAGGCCTGGCGGCTGATGCGGTCGTAACCTTCGATATCCTCAAGCCCGGATAGCGCTATCTCGGACACGTCACTGATACGCCAGTAGGCCAGCAGCGCATGGCTCAGCTGGCAGGGTTCGCTGTCCTGGTGCTCGGTGCTCAGGCTCAGCTCCATGCGACTGCCCAGCCGGGCATGCAGGTCGACTTGCCAGTCGCACAGGTCCAGCCGCCACTTCAGGGTCACCCCCTCTTCGTCCTCGCGGCTGTCCACCAGCTTCCAGTCCAGTAGCCGCGCCCAGCCATGAGCCGGCCAAAGGTCTTCGCTAGGATGGCGGCCATACCACGGCCAGCACACCGGCACACCCCCACGGATCGCGCCCACTTGTGGCCACTGCTCGGCACACCACAGCCAGGGCCGCTCCCCGGCCGGTTGAAAGTGCAGCAACTGCGCGCCCTGGCGGCTGAATACCGCCTGACAACGAGGGTGATCGATGATCAGCACATCGCGCTGCTGGTAACGCTCCCACTCGAATGTCGGCCGCGGCCGCTGCGAGGAAAAGAAGCGATGGAGCGGATGTTCGGGCATGGTTCAGAGCTCTTGTTGTTTGAGATAGCGCTGTCTCGGCCTATCCCCGACAACCACTGCAGGCCAGTGGGTGCCGGGAACCGAAAATGGATTGGCGTAAATTTACAACAAATGCCCTCAGAATGACGACTGAATCTTCAATCCCGCGACCAGCGCGTTGTCCACCTGGTCCACGCCCCCAGGGCTCTTGATGTACTGCAGGTTGGGCCGTACGGTCAGCCAGTTGGTGACATGAAACCCGTAGTAGAGCTCGGCGTTGTACTCGGTGCGCTGCAGTGGCACGAAGCCTGGGTTGTCATAGTCATCGATGCCGCTCTGGGCATTGAGCAGCTCGGCACGTTTCTTCACGTCGTCATTCACATGAATACGCGCCACGCCGAAGCCAATGTCGTCCTTGGGCCGGGCGTCGAAGGCCCCTTTGTAGACCAACCCCACCTGCTGGTAGTTGTCGACCACGTTGGTGGCCTTGTCGTGCACGGTGAAGTTGGCGAACAGGCTGAGGCCCCGGTTGACGTCGCCGCCGTGGGCAGTGACCTGCTGCTGCGCCACCACCCACCAGCCGTGCTTGCTGGAGTGCGACTTGAAGGCTTCGCCGGTCAGCGCCTGCGGGTTGCCGTTGACGTCGTCGAACACATCATCGGCCTTGGCCGTGCTGTAGTAGTAGCCCAAGCGGTACTCGCCCGGCAGGCCGTTGACCTTGGGTGACCACACCGCTTCTACCGGCAGGATGGCGCCCTTGGTGCCACTGCCGCTGAGCTTGAAGCCGTTGCCGGTTTCCAGGTTGGACGGGTTCTGCTCGAAGGCGCCAACCTGGACGAAGAATTCCGGGGTAATGTTGTACTTCACCCGCAGCGCCCACTGGCTGACGGGCCAGTTGTACCAGATACCGCCCACCCAGTTGCCCACCTGCGAGCCGCAGAAGGCCAGGTTCTGGAAGTCGCAAGGGAAGCTATTGAAGTCTTCGCCTTCGCCAAAACGGCCGAATTTCACGTCCAGCGCGCCGTCGAAGTACTTCTGCTTGATCCACATCTGGGTCAGGCGCCAGGTCTGGCCGCGGCCCCACACTTCCTGAACCGAGCTGAACTGCCCGGCACGCGGGTCACTGATACGGTCATTGGACAGGTTGCGCCCACTGCGCTCGGTGATTGCCAGCTTGAACTCGGCATCGTGCCAGCCAAAGATCTTCTGCAGGTCCAGGTGGGCGCCAAGCGCGAACTGGTCACTGTAGCGGGCAGTCTTGTCGTCGTTGTAGCCGCCGTGCAGGTTGCCGGCCACCTCACCAACGTAGTCAAGGGTGAAGTCGTAGCCCTTGTCCAGCAGCTCGGTGCGGGTGCCGCCCCAATCGCCGGTCATCCATTTCGACTCGCTGGAGAATGCCTCGGCAGCCTGCGCGCCGCTGCTGCCAACGATGGCAAGCAAGGCCAGCGAACCCAATGTCCTGATGCGTTTGCGTTGTTCCATCCCTTTACGTCCTCTTTTTTCTTATTTGATGGTGTAGACGAGTTAGCGGCCTTTGAAATGAGCCACGTTGTCCTTTGCGGTTGCGGCAGTGCTGGCCAGGTGCAGCCGCTCGCCGCTGTTTGCGTCGAACAGCAGCACCCGAGCCGGGTCCAGTTGCAGGTTGAGGCTGTCACCGACTTGGCAGGCAACATCCGGCGCCAAGCGGCAGCACACCTTGGTCTGGTTGAGGGTGACGAACACCAGCAGGTCCGGCCCGGTGGGCTCGGTGACCTGGACTTCGGCGCGAATGCCCGGCAAGCCGTTGCCCTCGGGGGCGCCCAGGGCAATCTGCTCAGGGCGGATGCCAAGCGTGATCTCGCGGCCATCCAGCTCATCGCTGGCCAGCCCCAAGGGCAGCTCGCAGCGCGCCTGCCCACTGTCGAGCAGTGCCAGCAAGCGGCCATCCTGTTGCTTGAGGCGTACCGGAATGAAGTTCATCGGCGGCGAACCAATGAAGCTGGCGACAAACTGGTTGGCCGGATCGTTGTAGATCTGCTGCGGGGTACCAAACTGCTGAATGATGCCGTCTTTCATGACAGCCACCTTGTCACCCAGGGTCATCGCCTCGATCTGGTCGTGGGTGACGTACACGGTGGTAGTCTTCAGGCGCTGGTGCATCAGTTTCATTTCGGTGCGCATCTCGACCCGCAGCTTGGCGTCGAGGTTGGACAACGGCTCGTCGAACAGGTAGATCTTCGGCCGCCGCGCCAGTGCCCGGCCCATGGCCACGCGCTGTTGCTGGCCACCGGACAACTGCGCCGGCTTGCGCGCCAGCAGGTGCTCGATCTGCAGCAGCTTGGCCACCCGCGCCACCTCTTCGTCGATGGCGGCCTGGGGCAGCTTGCGGATCTTCAGGCCAAACTCGATGTTCTCGCGCACGCTCATGGTCGGGTACAGCGCGTAGGACTGGAACACCATGGCGATGTCACGGTCCTTGGGGCTCATGCCGCTGACATCCTGTTCGTCGATCAGGATGGCCCCGCCAGTAATCTGTTCCAGGCCGGCAATGCAGTTCATCAAGGTCGACTTGCCGCACCCCGATGGGCCGACCAGGATGAGGAACTCCCCGTCCCTGATCGACAGCTGGATGTCCTTGAGGGTGTCTGGCAGGCCGCTGCCGTAGGTCTTGTTCACATTGCGCAGTTCGAGCGTTGCCATGACTTACCCCTTGACCGCGCCGGCCGTCAGCCCGCGCACAAAATATTTACCTGCCACCACGTAGACCAGCAGGGTTGGCAGGCCGGCGATCATCGCCGCCGCCATGTCGACGTTGTATTCCTTGGCCCCGGTGCTGGTGTTGACCAGGTTGTTCAGGGCCACGGTGATCGGTTGTGAGTCGCCGCTGGAGAACACCACGCCGAACAGGAAGTCGTTCCAGATCTGGGTGAACTGCCAGATCAGGCAGACCATGATGATGGGTGTGGACATCGGCAGGATGATGCAGCGGAAGATGGTGAAGAACCCGGCACCATCCAGGCGTGCAGCCTTGACCAGCGCATCCGGGATGCTCACGTAGAAGTTGCGGAAAAACAGCGTGGTGAAGGCCAGCCCATAGACTACGTGCACCAGCACCAGGCCGCTGGTGGTACTGGCCAGGCCGAGTTTGCCCAGGGTAAACGAGGCCGGCAGCAGTACGGTCTGGAACGGCAGGAAGCAGCCGAACAGCAGCAAGCCGAAGAACAGCTGTGAGCCACGGAAGCGCCACATCGAAAGCACATAGCCGTTCAGCGCGCCGATGGCGGTGGAGATCAGCACCGCTGGCACGGTGATCATGATCGAGTTCCAGAAGTAGCCGCTGACCGTGCTCCAGGCCTTGACCCAGCCAATGCCGGTGATCACTGCGGGCCAGCTCAGCAGGTTGCCGCTGCTGATGTCTTCCGGGGTCTTGAAGCTGGTCAGCAGCATCACCACCAACGGCACCAGGTACACCAGTACGGCGATCAGCAATATGGCATGGATGGCGATACGGCTGGGGCTGAGAGCCGGTTTGTCGACAGGGCTATGCATGGCGTTTGCTCCGCAGCTCCGAGTACAGGTAAGGCACGAGGATCGCCAGGATCGCCCCGAGCATGAGGATGGCACTGGCCGAACCCATGCCCATCTGGCCGCGGCTGAAGGTGAACGAGTACATGAACATGGCCGGCAGGTCAGACGAGTAGCCCGGGCCGCCAGCGGTCATCGCCGCGACCAGGTCGAAGCTCTTGATGGCAATGTGCGAAAGGATCATCAGCGCGCTGAAGAACACCGGGCGCAGGCTGGGCAGCACTACGGTCCAGTAGATGCGCGGCAGGCTGGCACCATCGATCTGTGCGGCGCGGATGATCGACTGGTCAACGCCGCGCAGGCCGGCGAGGAACATCGCCATGATAAAGCCCGAGGCTTGCCACACGGCGGCGATCACCAGGCAGTACACGACCCGGTCAGGGTCGATCAGCCAGTCCAGGCGAAAACCCTCCCACCCCCAGTCGCGCAGCAGCTTGTCCAGGCCCATGCCGGGGTTGAGCAGCCACTTCCAGGCCGTGCCGGTGACGATCATCGACAGTGCCATGGGGTACAGGTAGATGGTGCGGATGAAGCCCTCGCGACGGATGCGCTGGTCGAGCAACACCGCCAGCAGCACGCCGATGGCCAGGCTGATGGCGATGAACAGGCCGCCGAACACCATCAGGTTCTTGCTGGCGACCCACCAGCGATCGTTATCGAACAACCGGGCGTATTGCGCCAGGCCGGCCCATTTGTAGGTGGGCAGGAAGGTCGAGGTGGTGAAGGACAGCACAAAGGTCCAGAGGATGTAGCCGTAGAAGCCCACCAGCACGATGAACATGCTCGGGGCCAGCACCAGCTTGGGTAGCCAGCGCTGTAGCGCGTCCAGGGGTGAGGCCCGCAGTTGGGCGGTGGTCGTAGTCATGTCTCGGATCCCGAGGTAGTGGCGGTGCTACGCACCGCTTCGCGGGCAAGCCCGCTCTCACAGGTCCGGCGTCATGACCAGGAACTGTGGTGAGCAGGGCCCATGTGGGAGCGGGCTTGCCCGCGAACAGCCGTTACTGGGCAGCCTTGATCGCCGCCGCCAGCTTTTTCGCAGCATCGGCCGGGTCGGCCTTGGGGTCGTTGATGTAGTTGGTTACCACATCGAAGAACGCACCTTGCACAGCCAGGGTGGTGGCCATGTTGTGCGCCATGCTCGGCTGCAGGCCGCCGGTCTTGGCATCGGCAAGGAAGTCCTTGGCGGAGGTTTGCGCGCAGGCATCGAAACCGTGCTTGCCCATGTCGGCGAGCATGTCGTTACGCACCGGGATCGACCCTTTGTTGATGCTGAAGACCTTCTGGAAGTCCTCCCCCAGCACTTTGCGCGCGATGTCCTGCTGCCCGGCAGAGGTGCCGGCGTTGTTCTGCTTGAACACCACCAGGGAGTCGATGTTGTACAGGAAGGCCTTGTCGGTACCGGGGAACGGTACGCATTGGTAGTCCTTGCCGGCGGTTTTCTTCGCCAGGGTCCATTCGCTCTTGGCCCAGTCACCCATGATCTGCATGCCGGCCTTGCCGTTGATGACCTTGGCCGCTTCCAGGTTCCAGTCCTGGCCCTTGCCGTCCGGGTCCATGTAGGTGGCGACCTTCTTCAGCTCGGTCAGCGCCTTGACCATCTGCGGACCGGTCAGCGTTGCGCTGTCGAGGTCGACCATGGCCTTCTTGTAGCCGTCGGCGCCCATCACCGCCAGCACCACGCTTTCAAACACGGTGCTGTCCTGCCACGGCTGGCCACCATGAGCCAGCGGGATGAAGCCAGCCGCCTTGAGCTTGTCTGCGGCGGCGTAGAATTCGTCGAGGGTGGTGGGCGCCTTGTCGATGCCGGCTTTCTTGAACACCTCGGGGTTGATCCACAGCCAGTTGATGCGGTGGATGTTCACCGGTACGGCAACATAGTCACCGTCGTACTTCACGGTGTCGGCTACTTTCTTGTCGAGCAGCGAGTCCCACTTTTCGTCCTTGGCCACATCCTTGAGCACATCGGCGTCGAGCAAACCGGTGGCTGCCCAGTCCTGGATGTCGGGGCCTTTGATCTGCGCGACACCGGGCGGGTTGCCTGCGACAGCGCGGCTCTTCAGCACGGTCATGGCCGTGGCACCACCACCACCGGCAACGGCGCCGTCCTTCCAGGTGAAGCCGTCTTTCTCGACCTGCGCCTTGAGCACATCGACCGCTGCCTTTTCACCACCAGAGGTCCACCAGTGCACGACCTCGACACTGCCTTTGGACTCGGCGGCTGAAGCCCCCAAAGGCAGTAAAGAGGCCAGAGAGATTGCGGCAGCGAGACGGAGCGTGGAATTCATCGGAGCACCTTTCTTGTTGTTATGCCGTGCAAGTCGAACGCTTGCGTAGCATGGAGTCTAAACAGCGTGCCCGCCCCGTCAGGTAACGAAGCGATGCGTGAATGTCATCATCTGGTTACATAGCGGGAGCTGGCCAGATTACTGGCCAGGCTGGGTGCCAGCGGCAAGCCTGGCAGCAGCAGTGCCTGGTAGGCGTGGTAGAGGTCGGGCTTGCCCGGCCAGATGCTTCCCGCCGGCAGGTTGCGGGCATCGAGTTCGTGGTGCCAGCTGCCCACGACAGGGTCGATGAAATGGTTGGCGATAAAGCCCCAGCAGTTGCGGTACCACTGCTCGTACTGTGCTTCGCCGGTGCGCTGCAACAAGGCCGCTGCTGCGGCGCAAGCTTCGGCGTGCACCCAGTGCAGGCGTGCATGCACCACCGGGCGATTGGCCCAGTCCAGGGTGTAGACGAAACCTGCAGCGCCATCGACATTCCAGGCCTGCTGACAGGCGGCATCGAACAATCTGCAGGCACTGTCTGGAAGCCACTGCGGGGCGAGCAGCCCGGCCCGTTGCAGGCTGGCCTCCAGGTGCAACAGTAGCCGCGCCCATTCCATGGCATGCCCGGGCGTAGTGCCATAGGGCCGGAAGTGGTCGGCGGGGTGCTCGCGGTTGTAATCCGGCAGCGGCTGCCAATGGGCGTCGAAATGTTCGATGACCCGATAACCGTTGGCGGCGGCATGGGTATGGATAATGCGCTCAGCAATGCGCAAGGCGCGTTGCAGCCAAAGGCTGTTGCCGGTGACATCCGCCAGGGCCAGGAATGCCTCGGTCGCGTGCATGTTGCTGTTGGCGCCACGGTACGGTTCAGGCAGCTGCCATGCGCGCGAGAAGGTCTCTCGAAGGGCACCCTTGGCTTCGCTCCAGAAGTGCGTTTCGATCACCTCGGCTGCATCGGCCAGCAACAGGTTGGCATCGGCTACACCGGCCACCACTGCAGAGCTGGCGGCGAGGGCGACGAAGGCATGCAGGTAGGCGGCCTTGCCACTGTCTTCCTGGCCGCCGGGGCGGGCGAACCAGCCACCGTAGCTGGCGTCCTGCATGGCCCCACGCAGGGCGGCCACACCGTGTTCGGCGTAGGCCAGGCTGCCGGGAATGCCCTGCAGATGGGCCAGGGCGAAGCAGTGGGTCATTCGCGCGGTATTCATGGTTTCGGCGCAGGCCCCGGGAGCGAGCTGGCCTTTGGCATCCAGGTTGCCAAACCCGTCAGGCAGTTTCGCAGCTTTGGCGAATGCCAGCAGGCGCTGTGCTTCGGCCAGGCGCCAGGCGTTATGGGCCGGGGCGTTGAGCCAGCTGGTGGGCGGCAGGTTGAGGGTGTTCATGGGCCAGCTTGATCCTTGCCAGGCTTTTGCGAATTCTAGCCAGCGGGCGTGCGCGGGATGTCACGAAGGAAAATGGAATTGTCACCGGGCGGTGACATTGGTGTGCCCAGTGCTACCAACGCAAGACTCAGTCCACGCCACGCGGCAAATACAGAGTCACCCGCAACCCGCCCTCACGCAGGTTCAGCAAGCTCACCTCGCCCCCATGGCTGTGGGCGATGTTCCGTGCAATTCCCAACCCCAGCCCATAGCCCTGCTGCTGCCCGGCCAGACGGAAATGCGGCTCGAACACCTGCTCCAACTGTTGCTGCGGCACCCCCGGCCCCTGGTCGTCCACTTGCAACACAAAGCCCTCTGTACCGTCGATGATGCGCAGCCGCGCCCGCTCGCCGTATTTGATGGCGTTATCGATCAGGTTGCCGATGCAACGACGCAGCGCCAGCGGCTTGCCGGGATATGGCGCCTGCGCACGGCCGTCGAGGGTGATGCGACCATCTCTGAGGTAAGGCTCGGCCAGAATTTCCAGCACCTGGTTGAGGTCGACCGACTCGATGTTCTCGTGAATGTCAGTGTCTTTCACGCACTGCAGCGCGCCTTTGACCAGCAGCTCCAGCTCGTCGAGGTCCTGGCTGAACTTGGCCTGCAATCGCTCGTCTTCCAGCAGCTCAACGCGCAGGCGCAGGCGGGTGATCGGCGTGCGCAGGTCATGGGAGATGGCGCTGAACAGCTGGCTGCGTTCGGTCAGGTAACGGCTGATACGCTCGCGCATGCTGTTGAATGCCCGGCTCACCTCGACCACTTCACTGCCGCCAGCTTCAGCCACCGGCGCCACATCGGCACCCAGCGACATCTCTCGGGCGGCCCGCGCCAGGCGCTTCAGGGGCCAGCTTTGCCAATGCACCAGCAAGCCGATGAACAGCAACAGCATGGCCGTGGTCAGCACGATGAAGCCGATCTGCTGGCGGGGCAGGCGTTCGGCTTCCAGCCCCGTGTACGGTTCGGGCAACAGCGAGGCGATGTACAACCATTCGCCCTCGCCCAAGCGGATCTGCGTGACCAGTACCGGGGGTTTCAGCGGTTCCAGGGTCAGCGAGTAATGCGCCCATGAGCGCGGCAGTTCGTCGAGTTTGAGGCCGCTGTTGAAGATGCGCAGGTCGTCAGGCCCGACAAACTCCACGGAAATTTCCATCTGCGAACCCAGACGCTCATGCAGCACCTGCTGGAACACATCGATCACCGCCTGCTTGCGAGGGGTGACGGGCAGGGCCTGCATGTCCAGCGGCGTGGCGTTGAGCGACACGAAGAAACGCGTGCCGCCCATGCTGCGCAATTGGTCGAGCACCAGCGGCCGGTAGGCCACCGGCAACGAGCGGAAGTAACTGACGCTGGCACTCATGGAATGGGCCAGGCTGCTGGCGCTGGCACGCAGCCCCTGAAGCTGGCTGGCGCGCAACTGGGAAACCCAGATAATGCTGGACAACCCTTGGGCCAGCAGAACAACCAGCAAGGTCAGCAGCAGCATGCGCCCCAGCAAGGAGCGCGGCAGCAGGCGCCAGCGCCGCTCAGGGCGCACAGCAGACATGCGCCGCCAGCAGGTAGCCACTGCCGCGCACGGTGCGGATCAGCCGGGGAGGTTTGTCGGTATCGCGCAGGCGCTGGCGCAGACGGCTCACAGCCATGTCGACGATGCGGTCCAGGGGCATCGGCTCGCGACCACGGGTGGCGTTGCCGATGGTGTCGCGGTCGAGGATTTGCTGCGGGTGATCGAGGAACAGTTTAAGCAGGGCAAAGTCGGCACCGGAGAGGATCACCTCCTCGCCATCACGGTGGAACAGGCGGTGGCTGACCGTGTCCAGGCGCCAGTCGTCGAAGGCCAGGACGGCGCTGCCCGGCGCCGCCTGGCCAAACTCGGCGCGGCGCAACAAAGCCTTGATTCGCGCCTGCAGTTCGCGCGGGCTGAACGGTTTGCCCAGGTAGTCGTCTGCGCCCAGTTCCAGGCCAATGACCCGGTCGGCTTCGTCGGAACTGGCGGTGAGCATGATGATCGGCACGCGGGCCTGGCGTGGGTGTTGGCGCACCCAGCGGCACAGGCTGAAGCCGTCTTCGTCCGGCAGCATGACATCGAGGATGACCAAGTCGCAGGGGGTGCTTTGCAGGGCGCGGCGAAAGCCTGCTCCGTCGGCTTCGGCATGCACCTGGAAGCCGGCGCGACTCAAGTAGGTTTGCAGCAGTTCGCGTATTTCCTGGTCGTCGTCGACCATCAGGATCGATTTGCCGGCAGTGCTCAAGGTGGTCCTTCCTCTTGTTGAATGCAGGTCTTTGTTGCCTGCTATCGGGGCCGCGATGGAGCGCACAGCGCCCCCATTTCACTTACTCGTGATCCAGCGCCTGTTGCAGGGCCACCCCAGCCCCTAGCAACCCGGAAAACTCCGCCGTGACCAGCCACACCGGCACCCCGGCAAAATAACCACTCATGCAGCCCTTGTCGGCAAAGCTCGCGGCAAACCCGCTGCGCAGGAACAGCTCGGCAAACCGCGGGATTACCCCGCCGACAATATAGACCCCGCCTCGCGCGCCCAGGGTCAGCACATTGTTACCGGCCACTCTCCCAAGGAACCGGCAGAACTGCTCGATCACCGCCAGCGCCCGTGGCTCGCCGCCCAGCGCGGCATCGGTAATCTGCGCCGGGGAAGTGTGCCGGGGTGTGTCGCCGTCCAGCGCGCAGAGTGCCTGGTACAACCGCACCAGGCCGCCGCCACTGAGCACGGTCTCGGCACTGACATGGCCAATTTGCCCGTGGATCTGCTGGTAGATCGCCGCTTCGCGGGCATTGCCCACCGGCAAGTCGACATGCCCGCCCTCCCCGGGCAAGGCCTGCCAGCGCTTGTCGCCCAGGCGCAGCAGCGAGCCCACACCCAGGCCGGTGCCCGGCCCGATCACCAGCGCCGGCCGCAACGGGTCGGCTTGCCCAGGGCACACCTCGCGGAATTCACCGTCACGCAGGCGGGTCATGCCCAGCGCCATGGCGGTGAAATCGTTGATCAGCAACAGCCGCTCGACCTGCAAGGTCTTGCAGAATGCGCTGCGGCTCAGGCGCCAGTGGTTGTTGGTGAAGCGGAATTCATCGCCATCGACCGGCCCGGCCACTGCCAGGCACACCGCCGCCAGGCCACCACGGGCGATGCCCTGGCCTTGCAGGTACGCCTCGATGGCCTGCTCCGGGCTGGTGTAGTCCGCAGTAGCGAAGACTTTTACCTCATGCAGCTGGTTGTCACGCCACAACGCAAAACGGGCATTGGTGCCGCCGATGTCGCCAACCAGCAGGTCCTTCATTTAAGGTTCTCCAAGGCCGAAGTAAAGGCACTGGCGCCCTGCTCTGCCGGGCTGAACGCCATGCGCATGAAGCCGAACAGCTCACGGCCGCAGCCCAGGTCATTGCCCAGGGGCGCGGGCGGCAGGTCGCGGCTGGCCAGTTCTTCGGCCGACACCATCACCCGCAACGTGCCTTCGACACCATCGACCCGCACGATATCACCATCGCGTACCCGTGCCAGCGGGCCGCCGTCATACGCCTCCGGGCAAACGTGGATGGCGGCAGGGATCTTGCCCGAGGCGCCGGACATGCGCCCGTCGGTTACCAGCGCTACTTTGAAGCCACGGTCCTGCAGTACCCCCAGGAACGGCGTGAGCTTGTGCAGCTCAGGCATGCCGTTGCAGCGCGGCCCCTGGAAGCGCACCACGGCAACGAAGTCACACTCCAGCTCGCCGGCCTTGAACGCATCGGCCAGCGACTGCTGGTCGTGGAATACCCGCGCCGGGGCCTCGACCACCTGGTGCTCGGCGGCGACAGCCGACACCTTCATCACGCCACGGCCGAGGTTACCCTCCATCACCCGCAGGCCGCCTTCGGCCGAGAATGGCCGCGCCACCGGGCGCAGGATGCTTTCGTCCAGGCTGTGCTGCGGGCCTTCGCGCCACACCAGCTTGCCGTTGTCCAGGAAGGGCTCCTGGGTGTAGCGACGCAGGCCGTGGCCGGCCACGGTGTTGACGTCTTCGTGCAGCAGCCCGGCATCGAGCAGTTCACGGATCAGGAAGGCCATGCCGCCAGCGGCCTGGAAGTGGTTGATGTCAGCCTTGCCATTGGGGTAGACGTGCGACAGGGTCGGCACCACTTCGGACAGGTCGGCCATGTCCTGCCAGGTCAGCTGGATACCCGCCGCCTGGGCAATCGCCGGGATGTGCAGGGTATGGTTGGTCGAACCACCGGTGGCGTGCAGGGCAACGATGGAGTTGACCAGCGCTTTCTCGTCGACGATTTCGCCCAGCGGCATGAAGTTGCCGCTGGCTTTGGTCATGCGCGTGACCTGTTGCGCGGCCTCGGCGGTGAGCGCGTCGCGCAGCGGGGTGTATGGGTTGACGAACGAAGCGCCCGGCAAGTGCAGGCCCATGACTTCCATCACCAGCTGGTTGGTGTTGGCGGTGCCGTAGAAGGTGCAGGTGCCAGGGCTGTGGTAGGACTTCATCTCCGACTCCAGCAGCTCTTCGCGGCTGGCCTTGCCTTCGGCATAGCGCTGGCGCACGTCGGCCTTCTGCTTGTTGGAGATGCCCGAAACCATCGGCCCGCCCGGGACGAAGATGGTCGGCAGGTGGCCGAAGCGCAGCGCGCCCATCATCAGGCCCGGGACGATCTTGTCGCAGATGCCCAGCATCAGCGCGGCGTCGAACATGTTGTGCGACAGCGCAACCGCGGTGGACATGGCGATCACTTCACGGCTGGCAATGGCCAGCTCCATGCCCGGCTCGCCCTGGGTCACGCCGTCGCACATGGCCGGCACGCCACCGGCGAACTGGCCGACCGAGCCGACCTCGCGCAGGGCCTGCTTGATCTGCTCGGGGAAGTGCAGGTACGGCTGGTGGGCCGACAGCATGTCGTTGTAGGCCGAGACGATGGCCACGTTGGCAGCGTTCATCAGGCGCAAGGTCTGCTTGTCGTCGCTGCCGCAACCGGCCACGCCATGGGCGAAGTTGGCGCACTGCAGGCTGGCACGCATGGGGCCGTCACTGGCCGCGCCGCGAATCAGCTGCAGGTAGCGTTCGCGGGTGGCACGGCTGCGTTCGACCAGCCGTTGGGTGACCTCAAGGATGCGCGGATGCATGTACTGGACTCCAGGCTAATTGTAAGGGCGGTTTACCGGGCATTTCCCCTCCAAACGATTGCGGCCTAGGCTCAAGGTAAGGAGCCCGCTGCATCGGCGGAGGCACATCGCCCAACCACTCGTTGTATGTTTAAACAAAATACTGCCACTAAAAAGGCTTGTTTTCTATCAGCCAGTGAATAATCTTGTAATTCCAACAACAAAACCGTTTCAGTGAAGCTCCTTTGTGCCACAGGTTTCACTCGGACTGCCAGAGGTACTGCCATGACCCTACGCATCGCCATAAATGGATTCGGCCGCATCGGGCGCAACGTCCTGCGCGCACTGTATACCCAAGGCTACCGCCAAGACCTGCAGGTCGTCGCCATCAACGACCTGGGCGACAGCGCCATGAATGCCCACCTGCTCAAGTACGACAGCGTACACGGCACCTTCGACGCCACGGTCGAGGCCGACCACGAAAGCCTGACGGTCAACGGTGACCGTATCGCGGTCAGCGCCATTCGCAACCCGGCCGAACTGCCGTGGAAGGCCGAATCGATCGACGTGGTGTTCGAATGCACCGGGCTGTTCACCGAGCGCGCCAAGGCCGCTGCCCACCTGGCTGCCGGCGCGGGCAAGGTGATTGTCTCGGCGCCGGGCAAAGGTGTTGATGCCACCGTGGTGTACGGGGTCAACCATGACATTCTGCGTGCCTCTCACCAGGTCATTTCCAACGCTTCCTGCACGACTAACTGCCTTGCACCGATCGCCCAGGTGCTGCACCGCGAGTTCGGTATCGAGCAGGGGTTGATGACCACCATCCATGCCTACACCAACGACCAGGTGCTGACCGACGTGTACCACAGTGACCCGTACCGGGCTCGCTCGGCGACCCAGTCGATGATCCCGAGCAAGACCGGCGCTGCCGAGGCTGTAGGCCTGGTGCTGCCGGAGCTGGCCGGCAAGCTGACGGGCATGGCGGTGCGGGTGCCGGTGATCAACGTGTCGCTGGTGGACCTCACCGTCAACCTCAAGCGCGAGGCCACGGCCGAGCAGGTGAACCAGTTGTTCCTCGAAGCGAGCAAGCATTCCAGGGTATTGGGCTACAACGCTTTGCCATTGGTTTCCTGCGACTTCAACCACAACCCGCTGTCGTCGATCTTCGATGCCAACCATACCCGGGCCAATGGGCGCATGCTCAAGGTGCTGGCCTGGTATGACAACGAGTGGGGGTTCAGCAACCGGATGCTGGATAACTGCCTGGCGTTGTGCAGGGCAGGTTGAGCATCACAAGGCATTTTCGGCAGCTGTGAAATCGAGCGCCGCCCGGGCGGCGCTCGATTTCAAGATACACAGAAAATCCTCCGCCAAGCGCCTGCAGGCTCACAATCTTTACCTTTTCCTAACATTTCCACACTTGACCTTCGGCATAGATGATAAGCATTATCATTAACCTTTCGTCGGCCAGGTCCCCCCGTGAGTCAGTCCCGGTTCCACTCCGTCTTCCTTGTCCAGCGCCTTACCCTGTTGCGCACATTGCAGCGCATGGTCGGCAACCCCAGCACGGCCGAGGACCTGTTGCAGGAAACCTATCTGCGCGTGTCTCGCGCCCTGGGCGAGCGGCCTATCGAGCATATCGAGCCATTCGTGTTCCAGACCGCACGCAACCTGGCGCTCGACCACTTGCGCGCGCGCCGGGTGCAGGCGCGGATGCTGGTCGACGACGTGCCCGATGAGGTCCTGCACAGCGTCGCCGCACCCACCAGCAGCAGCGAGGATGCTGCCCATGCCGAACAGTTGCTCAAGCACCTCAGCGTCAGCCTCAACCAGTTGAGCGAGCGCCAGCAGCGCATCTTCATCCTCAGCCGCCTGCATGGTGCCACCTACCTGGAAATCGCCGAACAACTGAACGTTTCGCCAAGCACGGTGCAAAAGGAGTTGAAACTGATCATGGCCATCTGCATGGGGGTCGCCGACCGCCTCAAGTGAGCCGACCGCCGGCCGGGGCGGTAACGCAAAGCCCTTGCCACACCCCGCCTTAGCCTTGATCATTCGCAAAAAACCACTCAAGGATTCACCGTGACCGACAGCCCTGCTCCTCGCCCGTCACCTGCCGGGCCCAGTGCCCGTGCGCGTGCCATGGACGAGGCGCTGGACTGGCTGGTGCGCCTGCAATGCGCCGACGCCGAGGACACCCTGGCGTTCGAGGCATGGTTGAGCGCAGCACCGGAAAATGCCGAGGCCTATGTGGAGGCAGAAGCGCTGTGGAACGGTAGTTCGCTGCACCAGGTGGCCACACAGATGCACCGCCAGCAGCGCCGCTCGTGGCGCGGGCGCCTGCGCAGCCACTGGAAACCTTTGGCCACGGCGGCCGTGCTGCTGGTCGGGCTGTTTACCGTCGGCAACCTGCCTACACGCCTGCAGGCCGACCACCTGACCGTGGTCGGCGAACGCCAGCGCGTGCAGTTGGAAGACGGCGCAAAAGTGCTGCTCAACACCAATTCGGCGTTTGCCAGTGACCGCCGCGACGGCCGCCAGGTAGCCCGCCTGCTACAAGGCGAGGCGTACTTCCAGGTGCCCGAAGGCGCACTGTTGCCGCTGGAAGTCGAGGCCGGACCATTGCGCGCGCAAGTACGCGACACCGACTTTGCCGTGCGCTACCTCGACGGCGAGGCACAGCTGCGGGTGCAGCGCGGCGATGTCGACCTGCAGGGCGCGCGCGACCAGCGCATTCGCCTGAGTGCCGGCGACAGTATCAGCGTAGGCCCGCAGGGTTTTGGCCAGCGCCAGCGCCCCGACATGCACAAGGACCTGGCGTGGGTCGACGGCCGCCTGGTTTTCGAAAACTGCCCGTTGAGCCAAGTGCTGGCCGAGGTGCGGCGCTACTATCCAGGCTGGATCATCAACCGCAATGCGCAGCTGGAGGACGTTGCCGTCACCGGCAACTACCGCCTCGACCAGCCACTGGAAACCCTGCGCGCGCTGGCCCACATCACCTCGGCACAACTGCATGAGTACCCGGCACTGGTCATTCTGAACTGACCCGGAAATTATTTTTACGCGGTCGCGCTACCCCGCCCGTCTCGTTATAGCCAATGCAACTGATTCTTGTTTGAAAACGAGAACAGACATCACCTATAACAGTCCGCGCGTCTGGGAGCGCTTCCGATGTCCACAGGTCCTACCCGCTCGTCCACCCTTCCCCGCCGTACAGGGCAATTGTCGCTCCTGACCTTGGCCCTGCTTGCCAGCGGCGCGTGCAGCCTGCCAGCCCTGGCCGCCGAGCCGGCCCAAGCCAGCAGCCCGCGCATGGGCGATTACCGCTTCAACATCGGCCAGCAGCCGCTGGTTTCAGCGATCAACGCCTTTAGCCAGGTCACTGGCTGGCAGGTTGGCTTCAGTGCCGAGCTGGCCGACGGCGTGGCCTCGCCAGGGGTACAAGGTTCGCTGTCGCCAGATGCTGCGCTCAAGCGCCTGCTGCACGGTACCGGCTTGAGCTTTCGCAAAATCAGCAACGGGAATGTGGTGCTCGAACGCCAGACCGGCAGCAACGTGATCGCCCTGCAACAGGTAACCGTCAGCGCCACCCGCAGCGCCCAGGACGTGAGCCAGGTGCCGAGCACCGTCAGCGTGCAGACCCGTGAGCAACTGGACCGGCAGAACGTCAACAACATCCAGGACCTGGTGCGCTACGAGCCGGGGGTATCGGTGGCCGGCACCGGCCAGCGCAGCGGCCTGAACGGTTACAACATCCGCGGTATCGACGGCGAGCGGATCCTCACTCAGGTCGACGGGGTATCCATTCCTGACAGCTTCTTCTACGGCCCTTACGCGCAAACCCAGCGCAACTATGTGGACCCGGAGATCGTCAAGCGTGTGGAGATCCTCCGCGGGCCGGCCTCGGTCCTGTACGGCAGCAACGCCATCGGCGGCGCGGTGAGCTACTTCACACTCGACCCGGACGACATCATCAAGCCAGGCAAGGACGTTGGCGCACGCCTCAAGACCGGTTACAGCTCGGCTGACGAAAGCTGGCTGACCTCGGCCACCGTCGCCGGCCGCCAAGGTGATTTCGACGGCCTGCTGCACCTGAGCCAGCGCAACGGCCACGAAACCGAGACCCATGGCAGCCAGGGTGGTAGCGGCCTGTCCCGTACCGAAGCCAACCCGATGGACGTGCGCACCACCAACGTGCTGGCCAAGCTGGGCTGGAACTACGCAGACGATGCGCGCTTGGGGTTCACCTACGAGCGCTACAAGGATGACCGCGACCAGAACATCCTCAGTGCAGTAGGCGGGCCGTACATTTCCGGCTTTGGAGGCATGGGCTACTACAAGGCGCGCAGTGGCAACGACACCATTACGCGTGAGCGCTTTGGCCTCAACCATGAATTCGGCCTGGATTCGCTGGTCGCCGACCACGTGAAGTGGAGCCTGAACTACCAGATCGCCAAGACCGACCAGCACACCGAGGAAGTCTACGCGCCCCCTGGCCGGCAGGTGCTGCGCACCCGCGACACCACCTACAAGGACCGCCAATGGGTATTCGATGCCCAGCTGGACAAGGCTTTCAGCATCGGCGCCACTGACCACCTGCTGACCTACGGCACCACCATCAAGCATGAGAAGATCACCGGTTCGCGCAGCGGCACCGGCACCTGCCTGGCCGTGGGCTCGGGTTGCTCCGCCGTCGGCGCAGAACGCGCAGCAGACGGCCAGGCCTTGGTCAGCGATTTCCCGGACCCGACCGTGAACACCTACAGCTTGTTCGTGCAGGATGAAATCCGCTGGAACAACTGGACCTTCATGCCCGGCGCCCGCTACGACTACACGCGCATGGAGCCGAAATTCACCGAAGAATTCCTGCGTGGCCTGGAATCCAGCGGCACCGCGCCCACCTCCCAGGACGACTCGGACAAGAAGTGGCACCGTGTCTCGCCCAAGTTCGGCCTGACCTATGCCTTCAACGACAACTACACCTGGTATGGCCAGTACGCCGAAGGCTTCCGCACCCCGACTGCAAAGTCCATGTACGGGAAATTCGTCAACCTCGAGGAAGGCTACCGCGTAGAAGGCAACCCAGGCCTGGAACCGGAAAAGAGCAAAAGCTACGAAACCGGCCTGCGCGGCAACTTCGACGCCGGCAACTTCGATGTGGCAGTGTTCTACAACAAGTACCGCGACTTCATCGACGAAGACGCCGTGCAAAGCGCCAACCTGGAACAGACCTTCCAGGCCAACAACATCAAGCACGCCACCATCAAGGGTGCCGAGGTCAAAGGCCGCCTGAACCTCGACCACTTCGGTGCACCTCAAGGCCTGTACACCCAAGGCTCGATTGCATACACCTATGGCCGCAACGACGACACCGGCGAGCCACTGAACACGGTAAACCCGCTGAAAGGCGTATTCGGCCTGGGTTACGAGCAGCAGAATTACGGCGGCCTGCTGAGCTGGACGCTGGTCAAGCGCAAGACCCGCGTTGACGACAGCACCTTCTACTCGCCAGACGGATCGACCACCAAGTTCCGCACCCCAGGCTATGGCGTGCTGGACCTGACCGGTTACTACAAGGTGACCGACGACGTGACGATCAACGCTGGCCTGTACAACCTCACCGACAAGAAATACTGGCAGTGGGACTCGGTACGCAGCTACGACGGCCAAGGTGAAGCCGCTGTGACCCAGCCGGCCAACATCGACCGCCTCAGCATGCCGGGGCGCAACTTCGGTATCAATGTGGTGTGGGACATCTGACCTCAGCTGCTACCAATAGATGTGTTCCCTAGTGCCGGCCCGTTCGCGGGTAAACCCGCTCCCACAGGAACTGCGCAGGCCCCGAGCCAGTGATGCAGCCTGTGGGAGCGGGTTTACCCGCGAAGGGGCCGGCACTGGCAACGCAAATAACGGTTTTTTTACTGTCCCGCCCCCGCTGTTTCGTCTTGTCTCTAGACGCCCCTCTTTCCAAGGACTGCCCCCATGACCGAACGCCCAGCCCTGCGCTCCCAGCGCCTGAACCAGATCACCCACGCCCCTCACGCCGAGCTGGATGCCCTGGTCAAGTCCCACGCACCGTTCGATAGCCGCGAAAGCTTCGCCCGCTTCGTCGTCGCCCAATACCTGTTCCAGTCAGAGCTGCAGGCGCTTTACAACGACCCGCAACTGATCGCCATCGTCCCCGACCTGGCCGAGCGCTGCAGGGCCGAACAGGCCCGTCTGGACCTCGCCGACCTGGACACCGAAGTCCCGGCCGCCGTGCCCGGCGCAGTGGCCAATCCGAGCCTGGGCGAGGCAATGGGCTGGATCTTCGTCTCCGAAGGCTCCAAACTGGGCGCTGCGTTTCTGATCAAGCGTGCCGTAGCGCTGGAACTGTCCGACAGCTTCGGTGCCCGTCACCTGGGCGAGCCGGCCGGTGGCCGTGCCGAAGGCTGGAAGCAGTTCACCCGTATCCTGGATGGGCTGGAGTTGTCGGCCGAAGAAGAAGCGGCCGCCGAGCGCGGCGCAGTGGCCGCCTTCGAACGCTTCACCGAGCTGCTCAAGCACGCCTATGCTGCGGATGCCGCGCTGGTTTGATACGCCATAGCCGGCCACCCCTCCGGTGGCCGCACCGTTTTATGCAGTGAGACCATGACCCGACCCGCCCGATCGAAACTCGCACGCCTGCTGTATGGAATACTGGCTTACGTGAGCCTGGGGGTGGGCCTGGTTGCAATCGTCATCCCTGGCCTGCCGACTACCGAGTTCATCCTGCTGGCCGCCTGGGCAGCCACGCGCAGTTCGCCCCGCCTTTCCGCCTGGCTGGAAAACCACCGGCTGTTCGGGCCGATCCTGTACAACTGGCGCAATGGCAAGGTGATCCAGCGCCGGGCCAAGGTCAGCGCCACCATCAGCATGCTGGTGTGTGCGGGCCTGATGCTGACCTTTCTGGAGCACCGTTGGCCGGTGTTCCTGGCGATTGCCGGCATGACCTTGGGCAACCTGTGGATCTGGTCGCGCCCGGAGCACGCCTGCCCTGCACCGTCACAAGCTCAGCAACCCTGAATACAGGGCATAGGCTGCCAGGGCCGCCCCCACCAGCACCGCGGCGAAAATCAGTTTTTCCCAGGCCGTGAACAGGGTTTGCCCCTGCTCGTGCTTGGCCCTGGCGAACAGAATTACCCCTGGGGCATACAGCAAAGCCGAAAGCAGCAGGTACTTGAGCCCCCCGGCGTACAACAACCAGATGGCGTACAGCAAGGCGACCAGCGCGACCAGCAGGTCCTTGCGCCGCAGCCCTGGCTGCCCGGCATAGCTCTCGCCACGCACAGCCAGCAGCACCGCATAGGCGGCCGACCACAGGTAAGGCACCAGGATCATCGACGACGCCAGGTAGATCAGGCCGGTGTAGGTACCGGCCGAAAACAGCGTGATCAGCAGGAACCCCTGGATCATGCAGTTGGTCAGCCACAGGGCATTGGCCGGCACATGGTTGGCGTTTTCCCTGGCCAGAAAGCGCGGCATGGTCCTGTCGCGTGCCGTGGCATAGAGAATCTCGGCACACAGCAGCGCCCACGACAGCAGCGCACCCAGCAGCGAAACCGCCAGGCCAATGCTGATCAGCAAGGCGCCCCACGGGCCAACGATATGCTCCAGCACCGAAGCCAGTGAAGGGTTCTGCAACCCGGCCAGCTCAGGCTGGGTCATCACCCCGAGCGACAGCACGTTGACCAGCACCAGCAACGCCAGCACACCGAGAAAACCGATGACCGTGGCCTTGCCGACGTCCGACCGCAGCTGGGCACGTCCGGAATAGACACTGGCGCCCTCGATGCCGATGAACACGAACACGGTCACCAGCATCATGTTGCGGACCTGCTCCAGCACGCTGCCGAACTGAGGGTTGCTCAATCCCCAGATATCGCGGGTAA
Organism: Pseudomonas sp. DCB_BI; assembly: GCF_026240995.1. NCBI lineage: Bacteria > Pseudomonadati > Pseudomonadota > Gammaproteobacteria > Pseudomonadales > Pseudomonadaceae > Pseudomonas > Pseudomonas sp. DCB_BI. The sequence goes on from NZ_JAPFCG010000001.1 coordinate 103,970, forward strand.
AGATATCGGTGCGGAAGGCGAACGCGGCAATGACCACGAAAATCAGCAACGGTACCACCTTGGCCACGGTGGTGACCTGGTTGATGAACGCCGCCTCCTTGATGCCACGCAGCACCAGGAAATGCACCGCCCACAGTAGCAATGAGGCACAGCCGATGGCGATTGGCGTGTTGCCTTCGCCGAATACCGGGAAGTAGAACCCGAGGGTGCTGAACAGCAGTACGAAATAACCCACGTTGCCCAGCCAGGCGCTGATCCAGTAACCCCAGGCCGAGGAGAAGCCCATGTACTCGCCAAAGCCGGCCTTGGCGTAGGCATACACCCCCGAGTCCAGCTCGGGTTTGCGGTTGGCCAGGGTCTGGAACACGAACGCCAGCGCCAGCATGCCCACAGCGGTGATACCCCATCCGATCAGCACCGCACCCACATCGGCACGCGCCGCCATGTTCTGCGGCAACGAGAAGATCCCGCCGCCGATCATCGAGCCGACCACCAATGCGATCAGCGCGCCCAGACGCAGCTTCTGTCCCGGTTCGCTCATGCATCCCCCATTGTTGTGCGCGCTGTCATGCGATTGAAACACCTCAGCAGGCCGTATAAGTAATGTTACTTATATTGAAGCTGAACACTTGGATCCGCTTGGTAATAGCAGCTTTGTCTATGCAATGCCTTCGTAAAAACTAGCAGCTACCCAGCAACTAGAAAAGAAATTGATAAAACTCGAAATTCTTGTGAAAAATTTGCGAAAGCGGCAAAAGCGACTAGCTTCAAGCATCGCAGGCTGAACAGAGCGTTTGCTCTAGAAAGACATGGAGGTGCCAGCGCGCAAGGCCTGCAGCTTGAGCTGTCGGCACTCTCCGGGAGCCCCGTGAAGGATTTTTCCTACTTCACGTAGCCATAAACTGACATAAGTCAGTGGCTGGCAAAGGCGTCAGATTTATTCTGTCGTCAACTTTCTCCTGGCAGGAGTTGTTAAATGTCTGATTCTTCCGGAAAACTTAAGCTCGGCGCGTTAGTTGCACTCGTAGTCGGCTCGATGATTGGTGGCGGGATTTTCTCGCTGCCTCAAAACATGGCGGCCAGCGCGGGGGTTGGCGCTGTGCTGATTGGCTGGGCCATCACTGCAGTGGGCATGCTGACCCTGGCCTTCGTGTTCCAGACCCTGGCCAACCGCAAGCCTGACCTGGACGGCGGGGTGTACGCCTATGCCAAGGCCGGCTTTGGCGACTACATGGGCTTCTCCTCGGCCTGGGGCTACTGGATCAGTGCCTGGCTGGGCAACGTCGGCTACTTCGTGCTGCTGTTCAGTACCCTGGGGTACTTCTTCCCGATCTTCGGCGAGGGCAACACCCCCGCCGCCATCATTGGGGCGTCAATCCTGCTGTGGGCAGTGCACTTTCTGGTACTGCGCGGCATCAAGGAAGCGGCGTTCATCAACCTGGTCACCACCGTGGCCAAGGTCGTACCGCTGGTGCTGTTCGCCCTGATCTGCCTGTTCGCCTTCAAGCTCGACATCTTCACCGCTGACATCTGGGCCTTAGGTACCCCGGAGCTTGGCAGCGTGATGAACCAGGTGCGCAACATGATGCTGGTGACCGTGTGGGTGTTCATCGGTATCGAGGGCGCGAGCATCTTCTCGTCACGGGCGGAGAAACGCTCGGACGTGGGCAAGGCCACCGTGATCGGCTTCGTTACCGTGCTGCTGTTCCTGGTACTGGTCAACGTGCTGTCGCTGGGGATCATGACCCAACCGGAACTGGCCAAGCTGCAGAACCCGTCGATGGCCGCCGTACTGGAGCATGTGGTCGGTCACTGGGGGGCGGTGCTGATCAGCGTCGGCCTGATCATCTCGCTGCTGGGTGCCTTGCTGTCGTGGGTGCTGTTGTGCGCCGAGATCATGTTCGCCGCCGCCAAGGACCACACCATGCCGGAGTTCCTGCGCCGCGAGAACGCCAACCAGGTGCCGGCCAACGCGCTGTGGCTGACCAACGCCATGGTGCAGATCTTCCTGGTGATCACGCTGTTCTCCAACAGCACCTATCTGTCGTTGATCTACCTCGCCACCTCGATGATTCTGGTGCCCTACCTGTGGTCGGCGGCCTACGCCTTCCTGCTGGCATGGCGCAACGAAACCTACGAACAGGCCCTGGCCGAACGCAAGAAAGACCTGGTCATCGGTGGCATCGCACTGTTGTACGCCATCTGGCTGCTATACGCCGGCGGCGTGAAATACCTGCTGCTCTCGGCCCTGCTCTACGCACCTGGGGCGATTCTGTTCGCCAAGGCCAAGCGTGAAGTCGGCCAACCCATCTTCACCAACGTGGAAAAACTGATCTTCGCAGCCGTGGTCATTGGCGCCCTGGTGGCAGCTTATGGCCTCTACGACGGCTTCCTGACCCTTTGACCCACGTCTTCGTTCAATTGGAGGAATGAAACCATGTCCGCTGAAAAACAGAAGTACGGTGTCCACTCCGAAGCCGGCAAACTGCGCAAAGTGATGGTGTGCGCCCCGGGCCTGGCGCACAAGCGCCTGACACCAAGCAACTGTGACGAACTGCTGTTCGACGACGTGATCTGGGTCGACCAGGCCAAGCGTGACCACTTCGACTTCGTCACCAAGATGCGCGAGCGCGGCGTGGATGTGCTGGAAATGCACAACCTGCTGACCGACATCGTGCAGCAACCCGAAGCGCTGAAGTGGATCCTCGACCGCAAGATTACCCCCGACACCGTCGGCGTGGGCCTGACCAACGAAGTGCGCAGCTGGCTCGAAGGCCTCGAACCACGCCACCTGGCCGAATTCCTGATCGGCGGTGTGGCTGGCCAGGACCTGCCACAGAGCGAAGGTGCCGATGTGGTCAAGATGTACAACGACTACCTGGGCCATTCCAGCTTCATCCTGCCACCACTGCCCAACACCCAGTTCACCCGCGACACCACCTGCTGGATCTACGGCGGCGTCACGCTGAACCCGATGTACTGGCCGGCGCGCCGCCAGGAAACCTTGCTGACCACCGCCATCTACAAGTTCCACAAGGAGTTCACCGGTGCCGACTTCCAGGTCTGGTACGGCGACCCGGACAAGGACCACGGCAATGCCACCCTCGAAGGGGGTGACGTGATGCCGATCGGCAATGGCATCGTGCTGATCGGCATGGGCGAGCGTACCTCGCGCCAGGCCATCGGCCAGCTGGCGCAGAATCTGTTCGCCAAAGGCGCGGTCAAGGAGGTGATCGTTGCCGGCCTGCCGAAGTCCCGCGCCGCCATGCACCTGGACACCGTGTTCAGCTTCTGCGATCGCGACCTGGTCACGGTCTTCCCGGAAGTGGTGAAAGAGATCGTGCCGTTCATCATCCGCCCGGACGAAAGCAAGCCGTACGGCATGGACGTGCGCCGCATCGACAAGTCGTTCATCGACGTGGTGGGCGAACAGCTTGGCGTCAAGCTGCGCGTGGTCGAGACCGGTGGCAACAGCTTCGCCGCCGAACGCGAACAGTGGGATGACGGGAACAACGTGGTGGCCATCGAGCCGGGCGTGGTCATCGGCTACGACCGCAACACCTACACCAATACGTTGCTGCGCAAGGCTGGCATCGAGGTCATCACCATCAGCGCCGGCGAACTGGGCCGGGGCCGTGGCGGCGGCCACTGCATGACCTGCCCCATTGTGCGTGACCCGATCGATTACTAACGACCATTGCACCCGGCCGCGCTCACAAAGCGCAGGCCGGGACACTACCGAACTCAAGGAGAAGCAATCATGGCGTTCAACATTCACAACCGCAACCTGCTCAGCCTGGAACACCACACCACCCGCGAGCTGCGCTACCTGCTGGACCTGTCCCGCGACCTCAAGCGTGCCAAGTACACTGGTACCGAGCAGCAGCACCTGAAGGGCAACAACATTGCGCTGATCTTCGAAAAAACCTCTACCCGTACCCGCTGCGCCTTCGAAGTGGCTGCCTACGACCAAGGCGCCAACGTCACCTACATCGATCCCAATTCCTCACAGATCGGCCATAAAGAAAGCATGAAGGACACCGCCCGCGTGCTCGGGCGCATGTACGACGCCATCGAGTACCGTGGCTTCAAGCAGGAAATCGTCGAAGAACTGGCCAAGTTCGCCGGGGTACCGGTGTTCAACGGCCTGACCGACGAATACCACCCCACCCAGATGATCGCCGACGTGCTGACCATGCGTGAGCACAGCGACAAGCCGCTGCATGACATCAGCTACGCCTACCTGGGCGACGCCCGCAACAACATGGGCAACTCGCTGCTGCTGATTGGCGCCAAGCTGGGCATGGACGTGCGCATTGCGGCGCCCAAGGCGCTGTGGCCACATGACGATCTGGTTGAGCGCTGCAAGCAGTACGCTGAAGAAAGCGGTGCGCGCATTACCCTCACCGAAGACCCGAAAGCTGCGGTCAAGGGTGTGGACTTCGTCCATACCGACGTGTGGGTATCGATGGGTGAGCCGATCGATGCCTGGGGTGAGCGCATCAAGCAGCTCAAGCCTTATCAGGTGAATGCCGAGCTGATGAAGTCCACCGGTAACCCGCGGACCAAGTTCATGCACTGCCTGCCGGCGTTCCACAACTCTGAAACCAAGGTCGGTAAGCAGATCGCCGAACAGTATCCGGACCTGGCCAACGGTATCGAAGTAACCGACGACGTGTTCGAGTCGCCGGCCTGCATCGCCTTCGAGCAAGCGGAAAACCGCATGCACACGATCAAGGCGATCCTGGTGTCGACCCTGGCTGACCTGTAAAGGCCGAATCGACAGGCCGGGCAACCCGCTCCCACAGGGGGCGGGCGAGCCCAGTCAAGAGCAGCGCCTCCCTTCTTTGCTAAAGGACATTCTCCATGCGTATCGTTGTTGCATTGGGCGGCAACGCCCTGCTGCGTCGCGGCGAGCCCATGACCGCTGACAACCAGCGTGCCAATATCCGCACAGCCACTGAACAGATCGCCAAGATTCACCCAGGCAATGAACTGGTCATCGCCCACGGCAATGGCCCGCAAGTCGGCCTGCTGTCACTTCAGGCGCTGTCCTACAAGCCCGACGAGGCCTACCCGCTGGACGTGCTGGGTGCCGAAACCGAAGGCATGATCGGCTACATGATCGAACAGGAACTGGGCAACCTGCTGGACTTCGAAGTGCCGTTCGCCACCCTGCTGACCCAGGTGGAAGTGGACGCCAACGACCCTGCCTTCAAGGACCCGACCAAGTTCATCGGCCCGGTTTACAGCAAGGATGAGGCCGAGCGCCTGGCCAAAGAGAAAGGCTGGGTGGTAAAGGCCGATGGCGACAAATACCGCCGCGTGGTGGCTAGCCCGAAACCCAAGCGCATCTTTGAAATCCGCCCGATCAAGTGGCTGCTGGAAAAGCAAAGCATCGTGATTTGCGCAGGCGGTGGCGGCATCCCCACCCTGTACGATGAAAACCGCAAGCTAAAAGGTGTCGAGGCGGTGATCGACAAGGATTTGTGCTCGGCGTTGCTGGCCGAACAGCTGGAAGCCGACCTTCTGATAATCGCCACCGACGTCGATGCGGCGTACATTGACTGGGGCAAGCCCACGCAAAAAGCTATTGCCCAGGGCCATCCGGACGAACTCGAGCGGCTTGGCTTCGCCGCAGGCTCCATGGGGCCGAAGGTGCAAGCCGCCAGTGAATTCGCCCGCAAGACCGGCAAGGTAGCGGTGATCAGTTCGCTGGAAAACATTGAAGGCATTGTCAAAGGTGCTGCCGGCACGCGGGTTTCTACCGCCAAGCCTGGGATCAGCTACCGTTGAATGCAGTTGGCGGGTGCCTGGCGCCCGCCGTTTAGCCCTCCGGGAGGATTACGCCATGGCTCAGTTTCAACCCGGTTTCGTGCACATTGAGCGCACTGCGCTGAATAGCGCGGACCATAGCTACAACCTTAAAATCGAGTACGAGGCGACGACGAAGGACCCCAAGGAAGGCCGAGGAATTCAGTTCCGCATGCATGGCACCATCGAGGCCAAGCCGGTCGATGAAACGTTCTTTCTGCCCAAGGATCAGGTACTGCCCAGCTTTTTGATGGTGCTGAGCCGCAAGGCCCAGGCTCATCTTCCCCCCCCCAAGAAGTTCGAAACCCTCGGCTCGCCACACAAGATCTACGACGCGATGTTCGAAGATATCCGCGCCAAACTGGATGTGAAGTCGGGCGACTCGATCAAGCCTGAACATCTGGAGTGAGTTCAGCGTTTCGGGGCCGCAAAGCGGCCCCGGCAATGTTGAGGCATACTACCGCCCTCCCCGGCCACAACCTCGCCCCTCCCCATGCGCATCCACGTCAGCTTTATCGACCGCGTCGGCATCACCCAGGAAGTCCTCGCCCTGCTGGGTGCCCGCAACCTCAACCTGGACGCCGTGGAGATGGTCCCACCGAACGTCTATATCGACGCACCCACCCTCAGCCCCGCAGTCCTGGAAGAACTGCACGACGCGCTGTTCGAGGTTCATGGCGTGCAGTCGGTGGACGTGGTCGACATCCTTCCCGGTCAACGCCGTCACCTGCAGCTCGATGCCCTGCTGGCCGCCATGAGCGACCCGGTACTGGCGGTGGACAGCGCTGGCAAGGTACTGCTCGCCAACCCGGCGCTGATCGAGCTGTGCGGCCGCGAGTCAGCCGGGCGCTCGGTGGGGGAGCTGTTCGACGACCCGGTATTGCTGCAGGCGCTACTGGACAACAACTTCCACCTGCCGATGCGCGAGATGCAGTTGAACGGCCAGAGCCTGCTGCTGGACGCCATGCCGATCACCAATGCCGGTGGCCTGCTGACGCTGTACCCGCCCTCGCGCATGGGTGAGCGCCTGTCGGCACTGCACCACGACCACGCCGAGGGCTTCGATGCGTTGCTCGGCGAGTCGCCGGCCATCCGCACGCTCAAGGCCCGCGCCCTGCGGGTGGCAGCACTGGATGCGCCGTTGCTGGTGCACGGTGAAACCGGCACCGGCAAAGAACTGGTGGCCCGCGCCTGTCATGCCATCAGCAGCCGCCACTCGGCACCGTTCCTGGCCCTGAACTGCGCCGCACTGCCCGAGAGCCTGGCCGAGAGCGAGCTGTTCGGCTATGCCCCCGGTGCCTTCACCGGTGCGCAACGCGGTGGCAAACCCGGCTTGATGGAGCTGGCCAACCAGGGCACGGTGTTCCTCGATGAAATTGGCGAGATGTCGCCATACCTGCAGGCCAAGCTGCTGCGTTTTCTCAGTGACGGCAGCTTCCGCCGGGTAGGCGGCGACCGCGAGGTGAAGGTGGATGTGCGCATCATCAGTGCCACCCATCGCGACCTGGAGCGCATGGTAGCCGAAGGCAGCTTCCGTGAAGACCTGTTCTACCGCCTCAACGTGCTCAACCTGCAGGTACCGCCCCTGCGCGACCGTGGCCAGGACATCCTGATGCTGGCGCACTTCTTCATGCAGCAGGCCTGCACGCAAATCCAGCGCCCAGCCTGCCGCCTGACCCCGGCCACCCATTCGGCACTGCTGGCCAACCCGTGGCCGGGCAATGTGCGCCAACTGCAGAACGTGATTTTCCGCGCAGCGGCCATCTGCGAGGGCAACCTGGTGGACATCGGCGACCTGGACATCGCCGGCACCTCGGTGGCACGCGGGCAAGACGGCGAAGTGGCCAGCCTGGAGCAAGCCGTTGGCGATTTTGAACGTGAGCTGCTGCAACGGTTATATGCCAGCTACCCCTCGACCCGGCAACTGGCCGGGCGCCTGCAAACTTCGCATACCGCTATTGCCCAGCGCCTGCGTAAATATGGAATACCCGGCAAAGCCTGATAGAAGTGGAAACAACCCAGTTGCTATTCAGGTTTTTCCTACGCCTGTGAAAGATACTCTCCCACCTATGCCTCGTAGAATGGTGACCGTGTAATTCCACCTGTCATCCCACTTGGCCGCCCCAAGGCGGGGAGTGGTTCGCTACTGGATATAACGAGAGCACCTGATGTTTGAACTCGATTTTTACGGGACACTTGTAGCCGCCTCTTTAGTCCTGTTACTGGGACGCAGCCTGGTCGCGCGCATTGGTTTCTTGCGCGCCTACAATATTCCGGAACCTGTTGCCGGTGGACTGGTAGTCGCCCTTGCACTGCTGGCGTTGCGCAGTTTCGATGTCCACGTGCAGTTTGATACTTCGCTGCAAACCCCTTTGATGCTGGCATTTTTTGCCACCATCGGTCTGAGCGCCGATTTTGCCAGCCTGAAAAAGGGTGGGCGCGTAGTGACCGTGTTCTTGCTGGTAGTGACCGGCCTGCTGCTGGTGCAGAACGGCATGGGTATCGGGCTGGCCACGGCATTGGGGCTCGACCCGCTCATGGGCCTGCTGGCAGGGTCCATCACCTTGTCGGGTGGCCACGGTACCGGTGCAGCCTGGGGCGCAACGTTCAGCGAAAAATTCGGCCTGGCCTCGGCCTCCGAACTGGCGATGGCCTCGGCCACCTTTGGGCTGGTGCTCGGAGGCTTGATCGGTGGCCCAGTGGCCCGGCTGTTGATCAAACGGGTAAAAACACCAGGCCCCGAAGAAGAAATACCGCAACTGCCCAAAGGCTTCGAGCGCCCAGACAAAGAGCGGCTGATTACCTCGTTTTCATTTGTTGAAACACTTGCGCTGATTGCAGTCAGTTTGCTTGCCGGGTCGTTACTCAATAGCGCGCTCAAAGGCACTGCATTCGAGCTGCCTACCTTTGTTTGTGTGCTGTTCGTGGGCGTGTTGCTGCGCAATGGCCTGTCGGCGTTCGGCGTTTACCGAGTGTTCGAACGGGAAGTTTCGGTACTGGGCAACGTCAGTTTGTCGTTGTTCCTGGCCATTGCCCTGATGTCGCTAAAACTGTGGGACCTGGCAGCACTGGCATTGCCGTTCTTTGTGTTGCTGGCCGCGCAAACGCTGGTCATGGCATTGTTTGCTATCTTCGTCACATTCCGGGTGATGGGGCGCAACTATGATGCGGCGGTGTTGGCTGCCGGGCACTGTGGCTTCGGCCTGGGTGCAACGCCCACGGCGATTGCCAACATGCAAGCAGTGACCCAGCGCTACGGCGCATCGCACATCGCCTTCCTGGTAGTGCCGATGGTAGGAGCGTTCTTCATCGATATCATCAATGTCATCGTGATCAAGCTGTACCTGGCATTACCCTTTTTTAGCGTGAGTTAAACCATCCAACCGCCCATGTGGCCGCTACTGGGCATGACCGGCCGAACGCGCAGGACTTTACGACTTTTTTACTCGACATTACCGTAGAGCACGCAATACTGCCGCCTTTGTCCAGACGAGCCCACTCGATGACGCTTCCGGCATTGCGTTTCATCGCTTTTATTATCGGTGTATTCCTGATCACGTTGGCTGTCAGCATGGTGATCCCGATGCTGACACTGGTGCTGTATGACCGCAGCGACGACCTGGGGGCATTCGTCTGGTCGAGCCTGATCGTCCTGTGCGCCGGCCTGGTCATGGTGGCGCGGGGCATTCCCGAGACACCGCAATTGCGGGCCAGGGACATGTACTTCCTCACCACCGCAAGCTGGGTCATCGTGTGCGCCTTCGCGGCCCTGCCGATGGTGTTCATTCGGCACATCAGTTACACGGACGCTTTCTTCGAGACCATGTCAGGGATCACCACCACCGGCTCGACAGTGCTGACTGGGCTGGATAGTGCATCGCCAGGGCTGCTGATCTGGCGTTCGCTGCTGCATTGGCTGGGGGGCATTGGCTTTATCGGCATGGCTGTGGCGATCCTGCCCCTGCTGCGCGTAGGCGGCATGCGCCTGTTCAAGACCGAGTCATCAGACTGGTCCGACAAGGTAACGCCGCGTTCACATGTGGCGGCCAAGGTCATCCTGCTGGTCTACCTGGGCCTGACGACGCTGGGGGCATTGGCGTTGTGGGCTGTCGGCATGACCCCGTTCGAGGCCATCAACCATTCGATGTCGCTGATTTCAACCGGCGGCTTTTCAACCTCGGATGCCTCGCTGGGGCATTGGGTGCAGCCGGGGGTGCATTGGGTGGCCGTGGTCATCATGATCCTCGGCAGCTTGCCCTTCACCCTGTATGTCGCCACGCTGCGTGGCCATCGGGGCATCCTGCTCAAGGACCATCAAGTCCGCGGCTTCATCGGTTTCCTCGTCTTCGTGTGGCTTACGGTCGGAACCTGGCTGTGCTGGCACAGCGACCTGTCATGGTGGGATGCGTTTCGTATCGTCGCGGTCAACGTGACCTCGGTGGTGACCACAACGGGCGTCGCCTTGGGTGATTACACGCTCTGGGGTAGCTTCGCCGTCATGCTGTTCTTTTACCTGACGTTCGTCGGTGGCTGCTCAGGCTCTACGGCTGGCGGCTTGAAGATATTTCGTTTCCAGGTCGCCGCGGCCTTGCTGGTGAGCAGCCTGAAACAGTTGATTCATCCGCGGGCAACGATTTCGAAGAAATACAATGGGCACCCCATCGATGAAGATATCGTGCGCTCCTTGTTGACGTTCTCATTCTTTTTCTCGGTTACCATCGCGTTCATCGCCCTTGGTCTGTCTCTGCTCGGGCTCGACTGGACAACGGCGTTGAGCGGTGCGGCCACCGCCGTGTGCAACGTTGGGCCAGGCGTGGGGACGATTATTGGTCCCGCGGGTAATTTCGCCTCGTTGTCTGACGCGGCCAAGTGGTTGCTGACTGTCGGCATGCTGCTTGGACGACTCGAAATCCTCACCGTACTGGTTCTGGTCTCTCCAGCGTTCTGGCGATTCTAGGCAGACGTCATACGATCATTCAGTCATCAAACTGGGCAAGGACCGGGCCCCCAAGCCAGCCCGGTCTCCCGGTCCGCGGTTCAGCTCACCACGTGCAAGTAGTGCCTGCGACGCTGCCAGCCACCGGCCGGTTGGGGGGTGTGGCGGGGGCCTGGCAACGCTTGATTACGCAACCCGCTTGGTTCAAATGGGAACGATTGTTCGGTAGACTACCGGACGGGTGCCAACTGCACAGTGCAGTGAAGCAGGTTAAAAAACAGCGCAGGTCGGGCCGCCATGCGGGAGTACCTGCGCCTATGCAAAAAAAAGAGATGCCTCGCGCCCAAAAGCTGGCCGAGCGCGCCTTCGCCAACCTTGAGCGCTTTGTGCACATTGAAGCGGTCAGTGGCGTTGTTCTACTGATTGCCGCCGTCGCCGCCCTGATCTGGGCGAACTCCCCGTCTGCCGACAGTTATGAAGCCCTCTGGCATACGCCGTTGACGATCGGCGTGGGTTCGCTGGTCTATTCGCAGTCCCTGCATTTCTGGATCAATGACGGCCTGATGACCATCTTCTTCCTGGTCGTTGGCATGGAAATCCGCCGCGAGATCCACGAGGGCGCCCTGTCCAGCCTGCGCCAGGCCACGCTGCCCATGGCAGCCGCCGTCGGCGGGGTAGCCGTGCCCGCGCTGCTCTACCTGAGTTTTGGGCACGCGTCGGCAGAACAACAAGGCTGGGCAGTTCCGACAGCCACGGATATCGCATTTGCGGTCGGCGTATTGGCGCTGCTCGGCAAATCCATCCCGTCCAACGTACGGGTGTTTCTGCTCGCCCTGGCAATCATCGATGACATCATCGCAGTCCTGATCATCGCATTCTTCTATTCAGGCGGCCTTGATTACAGCGGTTTCGGCGTTGCCGTGATCGGCCTGCTAATGGTGGTCGGGCTGCAGAAGATCGGTGTGGGTACGGCCTACGCCTATATCGTTCCTGGCGCTCTGGTCTGGCTGGGCATCTTGCTGACCGGAGCCCACCCCACCCTCGCAGGCGTTGTGCTGGGCCTGATGACACCGGTGACCGCCATGCCGATGCGTGAGCGGCCACTGGATGCAATTACCCGTTTCACCGGAGAATTGCTGGGGCGCGCCAAAGCCCCTGAGCAAGATGCCAGCGACCTCATCGACCCGTTGAAACGACTGCGTCTGGCGCAGCGCGAACTGGTGCCGCCGGTGGTACGCATGCAAGGTGCCCTGCACCCTTGGGTAGCTTTCGGCATCATGCCTGTTTTTGCCTTGGCCAATGCCGGCGTCAGCCTTTCGGGCGTAGACCTGTCCGCCGAGGCCCCCCAGTGGGTCATGATCGCCGTGGCTGTCGCACTGGTCGCTGGCAAGCCCTTGGGCATCGTCTGTGTCAGTTGGCTGATGGTCCGCCTGGGCTGGTGCGTACTTCCCGCTGACGTCAACTGGCGTAGCATCGTTCTGGTTGGGCTACTGGCCGGCATCGGCTTCACCATGTCGATCTTCATCGCCAACCTCGCCTTCGTCGACCCTGGCTCACTGGGAGCAGCGAAACTCGGCGTTCTGTCCGCGTCGTTGATCTCTGCCGTACTGGGCTTGACCTGGGGTGTATGGAGCATACGCAGCGCAGCATCTGCGACCAAAGCAAGTTCGCCCGCCTAGCAACATTCCTGGTGTGGCGGTCCAGCATGATCGAGCACGTGGATCGCCATATCTGCCCCCTACAACCCTGAGCTGACACACCGTCCGGATCTCGCCATTCCCATGCTGGCAGCCACCCTGATGGCGGCCTCCAAAAGCAAGTGGCAGGCCGGGCGCGGATTGGTATGTATCGATTTAAATACGACGTAACGAAATCGATACATACCCACTCAAGAGCGCCTGCACAAGGGTTTGATCCCCAAACGGTTTTTCCTGCCATGCCATCTGTAGCGTTTTCGTTACAAGATAATCACATGGCTACTCAAGAAATTACTTAAATTGTTGTTTTATATAGTTTTTTATTAATTGGCCGCTTTTTTGCTTAGAGAACCGCAGCCCAAGAGCGCGGAGCCACCGCGCCCACCGCCCTGCTTCCTGAGGATTCCCCATGAGCGAGTTGCGTTTCACTGAAGATCACGAATGGCTGCGCGTCGAAGCCGATGGCAGCGTCACCGTGGGCATCACCGCCTACGCGCAGAACGCCCTTGGCGATGTGGTGTTCGTCCAGCTGCCAGAGCTGCAGCAGTACGAGAAAGGCAGCGAAGCGTCCACCGTCGAATCGGTCAAGGCCGCCAGCGGCGTCTACATGCCGCTGACCGGTGAAGTGGTCGAGGTCAACGCCCAGCTCGAAGACAGCCCGGAACTGGTCAACGAAGACCCGATGGGTGAAGGCTGGTTCTTCCGCTTCAAGCCTGTGGATGCCGCCGCCGTCACCGCCCTGCTCGACCAGGATGCCTACGACCGCCTGCTCAAAGCCAACGACGACGCCTGAGGAAGCCCGCCATGACCATCAACCTCGGCACCGCCAACGAATTCATCGCCCGTCACATCGGCCCGCGCACTGCTGACGAGCAGGCCATGCTCGCCGCCCTGGGCTTCGACTCGCTGGACGCCATGACCGCCGCGGTCATCCCCGACAGCATCAAGGGAACCAGCGTGCTTGGCTCCCACGATGGCCAGAGCGAGGCCGACGCGCTCGCCGCGCTCAAGGCCATCGCCGGCAAGAACCAGCTGTTCAAAAGCTACATCGGCCAGGGTTACTACAACACCCATACTCCGGCGCCGATCCTGCGCAACCTGCTGGAAAACCCGGCCTGGTACACCGCCTACACCCCGTACCAGCCAGAAATCTCCCAAGGCCGCCTGGAAGCGCTGCTGAACTTCCAGACCCTGATCAGCGACCTGACCGGCCTGCCGATCGCCAACGCCTCCCTGCTCGACGAAGCCACTGCTGCTGCCGAGGCAATGACTTTCTGCAAGCGCCTGTCGAAGAACAAAGCCAGCCACGCCTTCTTCGCTTCTGTGCACTGCCACCCGCAAACCCTCGACGTGCTGCGCACCCGTGCCGAGCCGCTGGGTATCGAGGTGGTGGTCGGCGACGAGCGCGAGCTGGGTGATGTCAGCGCCTTCTTCGGCGCACTGCTGCAATATCCGGCCAGCAACGGTGAAGTGTTCGACTACCGTGACGTGGTGCAGCGCTTCCATGCCGCCAACGCCTTGGTCGCCGTCGCTGCCGATCTGCTGGCCCTGACCCTGCTGACCCCTCCAGGCGAGTTTGACGCCGACGTGGCCATCGGCAGCGCCCAGCGTTTTGGCGTACCCCTGGGCTTCGGTGGCCCGCATGCCGCCTACTTCGCCACCCGTGACGCGTTCAAGCGCGACATGCCGGGCCGCCTGGTTGGCGTGTCGATCGACCGCTTCGGCAAGACCGCCCTGCGCCTGGCCATGCAGACCCGCGAGCAGCACATCCGCCGCGAGAAGGCCACCAGCAACATCTGCACCGCTCAGGTGCTGCTGGCAAACATCGCCAGCATGTTCGCCGTTTACCACGGCCCGGCCGGCCTCAAGCGCATCGCCGAGCGCACTCACGCACTCACCGCGATTCTGGCCGCCGGCCTGAAGGTGCTGGGCGTTCAGGTAGTGGGCAGCAGTGCGTTCGACACCCTGACCCTGGCTACCGGCACAGCTACCGCCAGCCTGCATGAGCAGGCGCGCGCCCAGGGCATCAACTTGCGCCAGGTCGACGCTGCCCACCTGGGCCTTTCGCTGGACGAAACCAGCAGCCAGGCTGACGTCGAGTCGCTGTGGCAGCTGTTCGCTGGCGACCAGGCGCAACCTGACTTCGCCGCCTTGGCCGCCAGCACCGGTTCGCTGCTGCCTGCCGCCCTGCTGCGCCAGTCGGCCATCCTCGAACACCCGGTGTTCAACCGTTACCACAGCGAAACCGAGCTGATGCGCTACCTGCGCCGCCTGGCCGACAAGGACCTGGCGCTGGACCGCAGCATGATCCCGCTGGGCTCGTGCACCATGAAGCTGAACGCTGCCAGCGAGATGATCCCGGTGACCTGGGCCGAGTTCGGCAACCTGCACCCGTTCGCCCCGGCCGAACAGAGCCAGGGCTACCTGCAGATGACCACCGAGCTCGAAGCCATGCTGTGCGCTGCCACCGGTTACGACGCCGTGTCGCTCCAGCCCAACGCCGGTTCGCAAGGCGAGTACGCAGGCCTGCTGGCCATCCGCGCCTACCACCGCAGCCGTGGCGAAGCCCACCGTGACATCTGCCTGATCCCTTCGTCGGCCCATGGCACCAACCCTGCCACCGCCCACATGGCCGGCATGCGCGTGGTGGTCACCGCCTGTGACGCCCGTGGCAACGTCGATGTCGAGGACCTGCGCGCCAAGGCCATCGAACACCGCGAGCGCCTGGCGGCGATCATGATCACCTACCCTTCGACCCACGGCGTGTTCGAGGAAGCGATCGGCGAAATTTGCGCGATCATCCACGACAACGGTGGCCAGGTGTACATCGACGGCGCCAACATGAACGCCATGGTCGGCCTGTGCGCCCCGGGCAAGTTCGGCGGCGACGTGTCCCACCTGAACCTGCACAAGACCTTCTGCATTCCGCATGGCGGTGGCGGCCCGGGCGTCGGCCCGATTGGCGTCAAGTCGCACCTGGCGCCGTTCCTGCCGGGCCATGGGCAGCTGGAAAACACCCAGGGCGCGGTATGCGCCGCGCCATTCGGCAGCGCCAGCATCCTGCCGATCACCTGGATGTACATCCGCATGATGGGCGGTGCCGGCCTGAAGCGTGCCTCGCAGATGGCCATCCTCAACGCCAACTACATCGCCCGCCGCCTGGAAGAGCACTATCCTGTGTTGTATACCGGCGGCAATGGCCTGGTGGCACACGAGTGCATCCTCGACCTGCGCCCGCTGAAAGACACCAGCGGCATCAGCGTCGACGACGTGGCCAAGCGCCTGATCGACTTCGGCTTCCACGCCCCGACCATGTCCTTCCCAGTGGCCGGCACGCTGATGATCGAACCGACCGAAAGCGAGTCCAAGGAAGAACTGGACCGCTTCTGCAACGCGATGATCCAGATCCGCGAGGAAATCCGCGCGGTCGAGAACGGTAGCCTGGACAAGGACGACAACCCGCTGAAAAACGCCCCGCACACTGCGGCCGAGCTGGTTGGCGAATGGGCCCACGGCTACAGCCGCGAGCAGGCGGTATACCCGCTGGCGAGCCTGGTGGAAAGCAAGTACTGGCCGCCGGTCGGCCGGGTCGACAACGTGTTCGGCGACCGCAACCTGGTGTGTGCCTGCCCGTCGATCGAGAGCTATCAGGACGCCTGATAGCCCCTCCCCGCCACCTGGCTTGGGTGGCGGGCTCTGTGGGAGCGGGTTTACCCGCGAATGCGGCGGTGCAGCCAGTACCGCATTCGCGGGTAAACCCGCTTGTACAAAGCTCCCCGTCCATCCAACGAACTTGGCAGGAGGTCACCATGTCACTGAGCGTCTTCGACCTGTTCAAGATCGGCATCGGCCCCTCCAGCTCCCACACGGTCGGCCCGATGCGTGCCGCTGCGCGGTTTGCCGAAGGGCTGCGCCGTGACGGCCTGCTGGCGAGTACCGCAAGCGTCAAGGCCGAGCTGTACGGTTCACTGGGTGCCACCGGCAAGGGCCACGGCAGTGACAAGGCCGTGCTGCTGGGGCTTGAGGGTGAACACCCCGACGTCATCGACACCGACAGCATTCCCGCCCGGCTGCAGGCCATCCGCGACAGCGGTCGCATCAACCTGCTTGGCGAGCACTGCATCGCCTTCATCGAAAAGCAGCACCTGGCGATGATCCGCAAGCCATTGGACTACCACCCCAACGGCATGATCTTTCGTGCGTTCGACGACGCCGGCCTGCAAATCCGCAGCCGCGAGTACTACTCGGTAGGCGGCGGTTTCGTGGTCGACGAGGACGCCGCCGGCCACGACCGCATCGTCGAGGACAGCACTGTACTGGCCTACCCGTTCAAGACCGCCAAAGAGTTGCTTGGCCACTGCACCACACAAAACCTGTCGGTAAGCCAGGTAATGCTGGCGAACGAGGCCGCCTGGCGCCCAGAGCCGGAAACCCGCGCCGGGCTGCTGCGCATCTGGCAGGTGATGCAGGATTGCGTCGAAGCCGGCTGCCAGCATGAGGGCATTCTGCCTGGCGGGCTCAGGGTCAAACGTCGGGCACCAGCGCTGTACTGTCAACTGAGCCAGCACCCGGAGGCCAGCCTGCGCGATGCGCTGTCAGTGCTCGATTGGGTCAACCTCTACGCCTTGGCGGTGAACGAGGAAAACGCCAATGGCGGCCGCGTGGTTACCGCCCCCACCAACGGCGCCGCTGGCATCGTCCCGGCTGTACTGCACTACTACATGCGCTTCGTGCCGGGGGCCAGCGAGGACGGGGTGGTGCGCTTTCTGCTCACCGCTGCGGCCATCGGCATCCTCTACAAGGAAAACGCCTCGATATCCGGCGCCGAAGTGGGTTGCCAGGGCGAGGTCGGCGTGGCCTGCTCGATGGCCGCAGGGGCGCTCTGCGAAGTGATGGGCGGTAGCGTGCAGCAGGTAGAGAACGCCGCTGAAATCGGCATGGAACATAACCTGGGCCTGACCTGCGACCCGATTGGCGGGCTGGTCCAAGTGCCCTGCATCGAACGCAATGCCATGGGCTCGGTGAAGGCGATCAACGCGGTCCGCATGGCCTTGCGCGGCGACGGGCAACACTTCGTTTCGCTCGACAAGGTCATCCGCACCATGCGCCAGACCGGCGCCGACATGAAAAGCAAATACAAAGAGACCGCCCGTGGCGGCCTGGCCGTCAACATCATCGAATGTTGACCCGACAACTACACCAAGGAGTCACCGATGTCCGAAACACTGCTCAAGACCCCACTGCATGCCCTGCACCTGGAACTGGGTGCGCGCATGGTGCCGTTCGCCGGCTACGACATGCCCGTGCAATACCCGTTGGGCGTGCTCAAGGAACACCTGCACACTCGCGAGCAGGCCGGCCTGTTCGATGTCTCGCACATGGGCCAGATCATCCTGCGCGGTAGCGAAGCCGCCAAGGCCCTGGAAACCCTGGTGCCGGTGGACATCATCGACCTGCCGGTAGGCATGCAGCGCTATGCCATGTTCACCAATGAGCAAGGCGGCATACTCGATGACCTGATGGTGGCCAACCTGGGCGACGACACCCTGTTCCTGGTGGTCAATGCTGCCTGCAAGGACCAGGACCTGGCCCACCTGCAAAAACACATTGGCGACCGTTGCCAGGTGCAGCCGCTGTTCGAGGAACGTGCCCTGCTTGCCCTGCAGGGGCCGGCAGCAGTCACGGTGCTGGAGCGCCTGGCCCCGGAAGTGGCAGGCATGACCTTCATGCAGTTCCGCCCGGTAAAACTGCTGGGTGAAGACTGCTTCGTCAGCCGCTCGGGCTACACCGGCGAAGACGGCTACGAAATTTCGGTACCGGGCCACGCAGCCGAGGCCCTTGCTCGTCGCCTGCTGGCCGAGCCGGAAGTACAGCCGATCGGCCTGGGCGCTCGTGACTCGCTGCGCCTGGAAGCCGGTCTGTGCCTGTATGGCCACGACATGAACAGCGAGACCACGCCGATCGAAGCCAGCCTGCTGTGGGCGATTTCCAAAGTGCGCCGTGCCGATGGCGCACGCGCTGCCGGTTTCCCGGGGGCCGAGACGATCTTCACCCACCAACGCGATGGCGTGGCGCGCAAACGTGTCGGCCTGTTGCCGCAAGAACGCACGCCAGTACGCGAAGGCGCGGATATAGTAGATGCCAACGACAAACCGGTGGGCAAAGTGTGCAGCGGCGGATTTGGCCCGACACTCGGCGCACCCGTTGCAATGGGTTATATCGATAGTGAACATAGCGCTCTCGACACACCACTGTTTGCTGTCGTGCGCGGCAAGAAGGTTGCCTTGAAAGTCAGTAAAATGCCTTTCGTAGCACAACGTTACTACCGTGGCTGAAACTGCTTTGTGAGGGTTGGGGGCGGGTTCGAGATATTCGTTTTCGAACCTCCCCAATAACTTTTGAACATACCGCCAGGCCAGGCACCATGCCGTTTCCGGGCAAACGGCCGGTTGTCGGCAAACGGTCAATTTTCCCTACGACCAAGGGCTTGTTTTTCGCTCGGGAGTTGGCGTAGAGTCACAGCACTGTGTTTGCATGGGTCGCAACAGTTCGTGACCTGGGCCAGTAGCCGAGATTTGCTACAACCCGTTCGACGTCTCTTACTTTCCTGCAACCCAGCCCAGTAATCTTTCGCTTACAGAAAAGTGCGAAAGAACTGTCATCAAAATTTAAGCTTCATAGGAAATAAGACAATGGCTGAGCGTCAGAACGGTACCGTCAAGTGGTTCAATGACGAAAAAGGTTACGGCTTCATCACCCCAGAAAGCGGTCCGGATCTGTTCGTACACTTCCGCGCTATCGAAGGCAACGGCTTCAAGAGCCTGAAAGAAGGCCAGAAGGTCACCTTCGAAGCCGTTCAAGGCCAGAAAGGCATGCAGGCTGACAAAGTTCAGGTCCTGGGCTAAGCCGAACCCGACTTCAAAAAGCCCCTGCCAAGTGCAGGGGCTTTTTTTTGCCCGTAGAATAGTGGCTTCGATTTCTGGAGCTGTTCTGCATGACCAAGCCTCTGCTCACACCCCAGGGTGATTTTCCGCCGGTCGGCCTGGGCCGGCGCCTGGCGGCGATGTTCTATGACTTTCTGTTGTGCACGGCACTGCTGATCGTGACTGCAGGCGCCTACAAGATGATCCAGATGGCGATCATCGGCGAAGCACGCATGCGCGAGCTGACCGAGGCCGGCGCACTGGATGGCGACCCGCTGCTGTCGACGTTGTTGCTGTTTGCCTTGTTCGGCTTCTTTGCCAAGTTCTGGACCCATGGTGGGCAAACCTTGGGCATGCAGGTGTGGGGCGTGCGGGTGCAGAATGCAGATGGCTCGGCGATCAGCCTGTGGCAAGCGCTGTTGCGCTTCGTGGTATCGATCGCGTCGTGGTTGTGCCTCGGGCTGGGGTTCTTCTGGGTGCTGATCGACAAGCGCAAGCGCGGCTGGCATGACATCTATTCAGAAAGCCAGCTGGTGCGGGTGCCGAAGCAAAAGAGATGACTTGAGCCCTGCCGACGACGGGACATCAGCCACAAAAAAGCCGACCCTGAGGTCGGCTTTTTCATGCAGCTCGGGCTATCAACCCGCCCGGCGCAACAGCCAGACACCGGCCAAGGCACAGATGCCCGCGGGTATCACTACCGCCAGCAACGGCGGGAAGCCGAACACCTGGCTGGAAGGCCCAAGCAAATCCTGGCCGATGCGGAACACGAAGCCCACCAGCACGCCGGTGAACACGCGCTGGCCAAGGGTCACCGACCGCAGCGGGCCGAAGATGAACGAGATCGCCATCAGCACCAGCGCCGCCGTCACCATCGGCTGCAGCACCTTGGTCCAGAACGCCAGCCAGTAACGGGCGTTGTTCAGGCCCTGGTCGGACAGGTAGTGGATGTAGTCCCACAGCCCGGTGATCGACAGCGACTCGGGCGCCAGGATGACGGTATTGAGCAGCTCCGGCGTGAGGGACACATCCCAGCGCTCTTCGGGCGCGGTTACCACCTCAGTGTGGTCGCCCCGGAAGTAGGTGGTGCGCACATCGGCGAGCAGCCAGTGGTCTTGCTGGTACTGCGCACGACGGGCAAAGCTCGAAGTGACAATCTTGCGCTCGCTGTCGAAGCGATAGCGGGTCACCCCCAGCAGCAGGCCGTTGGGCTGCACGGCGTTGATGTGCACATACTCCTCGCCCTGGCGGTGCCACATGCCGCGCTTGGAACTTTGTGCTTCACCACCGCCCTGGGCCAGGGAACGGTCGGCCTGGGCCTTGTTCTCGGTCACCGGGGCCACGTACTCGCCAATCAGCAGGCCGACCAGCATCAGCACCAGCATGGGCTTCATTACCGCCCAGACGATACGGCCGATCGAAACCCCAGCCGCGCGCATGATGGTCAGTTCGCTGCTGCTGGCCAGGCTGCCCAGGCCGATCAAGCAGCCGATCAGCGCGGCCATCGGCAGCATTTCGTACAGCCGGCGCGGTGCGGTCAGCAGGACGAAGTTGCCTGCTTCCATCACTGTATAGGTGTCGCTCAGGTCGCTCATTTCATCAATGAACGCAAACAGCGAAGCCAGGCCGAGAATGATCCCCAGCACAGCCAGGATGGCCAGCAGCACGCTCTGGCCAATGTAGCGATCGAGCTTAGCCATGGGCCACCTCCGCACGGCGGGCGGCGCGCTTGAGGCGCAACGGTTCCCAGTACATCAGGCCCAGGCCGATCAGCAGGAACAGGGCGTGGACCCACCACATGCCCAGGCCAATCGGCAATTTGCCCTTCTCGAGGGCGCCGCGTACGGAAATCAGCATTGTCAGGTAAGCCATGTACAGGAGAATGGCCGGCAACAGCTTGAGGAAGCGGCCCTGGCGCGGGTTGACCCGCGACAGCGGCACTGCCAGCAGGGTGACGACGAAGACCAGGATCGGCAGCGACAGCCGCCATTGCAGCTCGGCACGCTCACGCAGGCCCTTCTTGCCGAACAGTTCGGAAGTCGGAATCGCTTCGCGATCAGTCACTTCTTCAGCAACTTCCGGCTTGGGCAGCAGCACACCGTAGGTGTCGTACTTGATTGCACGGTAATCGGCCTGGCCCGGGTTGCCGTCGTAGCGGTAGCCGTTCTCCAGCACCAGATAGCGGTTGCCGTCCGCCTGGATTTCCTGGTGGCCTTTTTCCGCGACCAGTACCGATGGCGCGCGGTCCTTGGTCTTGTCCTGGTTGAAGCGCTTCTCGGAGATGAACACCCCGGCCAGGTTTATGCGGTCGTCCGACAGCTGCTCGGTATAGGTTACCCGTGAGCCGTCACGCAAGGTCTGGAAGCGCCCCGGTACCAAGGTATCGAACTCCGTCAGGGCGTCCTGCTGAGCGATGATCTGCTGCACCTGGGCCACGCCCAAAGGTGCCAGGCTCAGGCTCAGCCAGGCCACCAGCAGGGCAACCAGGGCGGCCGGCGCCATGGTCAGGCCCAGCAGGCGCTGTTGGCTCATGCCGGTGGCCGACAGCACGGTCATCTCGCTTTCCAGATACAGCCGCCCATAGGCCAGCAGGATGCCAAGGAACAGCCCCAGCGGCAGGATCAGCTGCAGGAAGCCAGGCATGCGGAAACCCATGATCAGGAACAGCACGCTCGGGTCGAGCACGCCCTGGGCAGCCTGGGCCAGGTACTTGATGAAGCGCCCGCTCATGATGATCACCAGCAGCACGGCGCTGACGGCGCTCAAGGTCACCAGGACCTCGCGGGACAAATAACGAAAGACGATCAAACCAGACACTCCTGGGTTGTCAGGGCAGACGGCCATGCAATGGCGCCAGACAATGACTTAGTACATCCAAGACCAATGCCGGTTCGCCAAAGGCGAACCTCCATGTAAAGTGCGCGCATTATCCTGTGATTGACCGCCCCTGTCACTTGGCCGCGCATGAAGCTGCACAACGGGGTTGTCAGCATGCTTGCCGCAGGCTCAAACTGGCTGCTTTTGCGCTGGCACGCGACGACGCGGCCAGGCCCGTCCAGAGCGCTGCAACGCACAGCGCCATTCGTATCGATCATTCGGGGATCCTGACATGGAACTGGTTGTAAAAAGCGTAGCTGCTGCATCTGTAAAAACCGCCACCCTGGTCATTCCGGTAGGTGAAAACCGCAAACTCGGCGCTGTTGCCAAGGCGGTCGACGAGGCCAGCGCAGGCGCCATCAGCGCCGTGCTCAAGCGCGGCGACCTGGCCGGCAAGCCTGGCCAGACCCTGCTGCTGCACAACCTTGCGGGCCTGAAGGCCGAGCGTGTGCTGCTGGTGGGCAGCGGCAAGGAAGAAGCCCTGGGCGACCGCGCCTGGCGCAAGCTGGTCACCAGTGTCGCTGGCGTGCTCAAGGGCCTGAACGGCGCAGATGCGGTGCTGGCACTGGACGATATCGCTGTCAGCAACCGCGACGCCCATTACGGCAAGTATCGCCTGCTGGCCGAAACCCTGCAGGACGGCGAATACGTGTTCGACCGTTTCAAGAGCCAGAAAGCCGAGCCGCGCGCCCTGAAAAAGGTCACCCTACTGGCCGACAAGGCCGGGCTGGCCGAGGTTGAGCGCGCAGTCCGGCACGCCACAGCCATCGCCACCGGCATGGCCTATACCCGCGACCTCGGCAACCTGCCGCCAAACCTGTGCCACCCTAGCTTCCTCGCCGAGCAGGCCAAGGACCTGGGCAAAGCGCACAAGGCGCTGAAGGTTGAAGTGCTGGACGAGAAGAAGATCAAGGACCTGGGCATGGGCGCGTTCTACGCCGTGGGCCAGGGCAGCGACCAGCCGCCACGCCTGATCGTGCTCAACTACCAGGGCGCCAAGAAGGCCGACAAGCCATTCGTGCTGGTCGGTAAAGGCATTACCTTCGACACCGGTGGCATCAGCCTCAAGCCTGGCGCCGGCATGGACGAAATGAAGTACGACATGTGTGGTGCCGCCAGCGTGCTGGGCACCCTGCGCGCCGTGCTGGAACTGCAACTGCCGATCAACCTCGTCTGCCTGCTGGCCTGCGCCGAGAACATGCCAAGCGGCGGCGCTACCCGCCCAGGTGACATCGTCACCACCATGAGCGGGCAGACCGTGGAAATCCTCAACACCGACGCCGAAGGCCGCCTGGTGCTGTGCGACACCCTGACCTACGCCGAGCGTTTCAAGCCACAGGCCGTGATCGATATCGCCACCCTGACCGGCGCCTGCATTGTCGCCCTGGGCAGCCACACCACCGGCCTCATGGGCAACAACGACGACTTGGTCGGCCAGTTGCTCGACGCCGGCAAGCGCGCCGACGATCGTGCCTGGCAGCTGCCGCTGTTCGATGAGTACCAGGAGCAACTGGACAGCCCGTTCGCCGACATGGGCAACATCGGTGGGCCGAAAGCCGGCACCATCACCGCCGGCTGCTTCCTGTCACGCTTTGCCAAAGCCTACAACTGGGCGCACATGGACATCGCCGGCACCGCCTGGGTCAGTGGTGGCAAGGACAAGGGCGCCACTGGCCGCCCGGTGCCCCTGCTGACCCAGTACCTGCTGGACCGCGCTGGCGCCTGATGCCGTGAAACCGGTGGCGCCTGGCGCGCCGCCGGCCGGCGATAACGACCATGAGCAAAGTCGACTTCTACATCCTGCCCACCGACTCGCTGTCGGCGCGGCTCGATTTCGCCTGCAAGCTGTGCGAGAAGGCCTGGCGCCTTGGCCACCGGGTTTATCTGCACTGCCAGGACGCCGAGCAGCGCGACGAGCTGGATCAGCGCCTGTGGCGCTTCAAGGGCGAAGCGTTCGTACCTCACGACATGGCCGAGGTGCATGCCGATGCCGGCGTGGCCCTGGGCCTGGCTGACAACGCCGGTGACCATCGCGACCTGCTGATCAACCTGGGCGCCAGTGTGCCGGCCTTTGTCGGCCAGTTCGAGCGGGTGGCGGAAATCGTCGTCGAGGACCCCGGCATCCGCCAATCGGCACGTGAGCGATTCCGTTTCTACCGTGAACAGGGCTATGCTCTGCAAGACCACCGCTTACAGCGACTTTGACGACGATGGACAAGCACTCCCCCCTGCCCGATTCCGCCCATCTGCTCGACGACCTCGAGTCGATCCGCCAGCTGCTGGGCGACGCCGACCTGCAACCGCCGCTGCTGACCGAAACGGTAGAGCAGATACCGCTGCTGCTGGAAGAACCTGCTGGCAACCCCGCGTCGGTTGCCGAACCCACCGCTGTCGAACCCGAGGAAGACCCCCAGACCCGCCGCCAGGACACCCTGTTGCACCTGGAAAGCGAGCTGCGCGCGGCGGCCCAGATGATCATGCAGGACGTGATCAACGACTTCACCCCACATATCGAGAACGAGATCAAGCGCCGGCTGGATGCGCGGATCGAGCGTTTGATCAAGCGTTCCGAGTAGAGCCGGGCATCGGTGTCGCCTGCGGCCTCCAGCTTGGTTATACTTCCCGGCTTTCCCGAATAAATGCACAGGGTCCCGCCGCGCATGGATAAGACCTACCAGCCGCACGCCATCGAAACTTCCTGGTACAACACCTGGGAGTCCGAGAACTATTTCGCTCCACAAGGTGCAGGCGAGTCCTACACCATCATGATCCCGCCGCCAAACGTAACCGGCAGCCTGCACATGGGCCACGGGTTCAACAATGCGATCATGGACGCCCTGATCCGTTTCCGCCGCATGCAAGGCCGCGACACCCTGTGGCAGCCCGGCACCGACCACGCAGGTATCGCCACGCAGATGCTGGTCGAGCGCCAGCTTGAAGCCAAAGGCCAGAACCGGCACGACCTGGGCCGCGAAAAGTTCCTGGAAAAGGTCTGGGAATGGAAGGACCAGTCCGGTGGCAACATCAGCCGCCAGATCCGCCGTCTGGGCTCGTCGGTCGACTGGAGCCGCGAGCGCTTCACCATGGATGACGGCCTGTCCGAAGCGGTCAAGGAAGCCTTTGTGCGCCTGCATGAAGACGGCCTGATCTACCGCGGCAAGCGCCTGGTCAACTGGGACACCAAGCTGCACACGGCCATCTCCGACCTCGAAGTGGAAAACCACGACGAGAAAGGCCACCTGTGGAACCTGCGCTACCCGCTGGCCGACGGTGCCAAGACTGCCGAAGGCCAGGATTACCTGGTGGTTGCCACCACCCGTCCGGAAACCCTGCTGGGCGACGCCGCCGTTGCGGTCAACCCGAACGACGAGCGCTACCAGGCACTCATCGGCAAGTTCGTCGAGCTGCCGCTGGTCGGCCGCCGCATCCCGATCATCGCCGACGACTACTGCGACCCGGCTTTCGGTACCGGTTGCGTGAAGATCACCCCGGCACACGACTTCAACGACTACGAAGTCGGCAAGCGCCATAACCTGCCGCTGCTGAACATCTTCGACAAGAACGCCTTCGTGCTGGCCAGCGCCCAGGCGTTCAACCTCGACGGCAGCGTCAACGAGCAAATCGACACCCAGCTGCCGGCCCAGTACGCCAACCTTGACCGCTTTGTTGCGCGCAAGCAGATCGTCGCAGACCTGGACGCCCAGGGCCTGCTGGTCAGCATCGACGACCACGCCCTGAAAGTGCCAAAAGGCGACCGCTCGGGCACCGTGATCGAGCCGTGGCTGACCGACCAGTGGTACGTATCCACCAAGCCGCTGGCAGAACCCGCCATCGCCGCCGTGGAAGACGGCCGCATCCAGTTCGTGCCCAAGCAGTACGAAAACATGTACTTCTCGTGGATGCGTGACATCCAGGACTGGTGCATCAGCCGTCAGCTCTGGTGGGGCCACCGCATCCCGGCGTGGTACGACGAGGCCGGCCAGGTCTACGTTGGCCGCAACGAGGAAGAAGTGCGTGCCAAGCACAATCTGGGGGCCGATGTGGTCCTGCGCCAGGACGACGACGTGCTCGACACCTGGTTCAGTTCGGGCCTGTGGACCTTCTCTACCCTGGGCTGGCCGGAGCAGACGGAATTCCTCAAGAAGTTCCACTCCACCGACGTACTGGTGACCGGCTTCGATATCATCTTCTTCTGGGTTGCGCGCATGATCATGCTGACCATGCACCTGATCAAGAACGAGGACGGCACCCCGCAGGTACCGTTCAAGACCGTGTACGTGCACGGCCTGGTGCGTGACGGCCAGGGCCAGAAGATGTCCAAGTCCAAGGGTAACGTGCTGGACCCGCTGGACATCGTCGACGGCATTACCCTCGACGCCCTGCTGGAAAAGCGCACCAGCGGCATGATGCAGCCCAAGCTGGCCGAGAAAATCGCCAAGCAGACCAAGGCCGAGTTCCCCGAAGGCATCGCCAGCTACGGCACCGACGCCCTGCGCTTCACCTTCTGCTCGCTGGCCTCGACCGGCCGCGACATCAAATTCGACATGGGCCGAGTCGAAGGCTATCGCAACTTCTGCAACAAGATCTGGAACGCTGCCCGCTACGTGCTCGACAAGGGCGAGGACTGCGGCCAGAACGGCGAAGCCTACGAGCTGTCGCTGGCGGACCGCTGGATCATCTCGCAGCTGCAGCGCACCGAGGCCGAAGTGACCCGCCAGCTCGAGCAGTTCCGCTTCGACCTGGCCAGCCAGGCACTATACGAGTTCATCTGGAACCAGTACTGCGACTGGTACCTGGAACTGTCCAAGCCCGTACTGTGGGACGAAAACGCCCCGGTCGAGCGCGCGCGTGGTACCCGCCGCACCCTGGTGCGCGTGCTGGAAGTGGCGCTGCGCCTGGCGCACCCGTTCATGCCGTTCATCACCGAAGAAATCTGGCAGCGCATTGCGCCGCTGGCGGGCATCGAAGGCAAGACCATCATGCTGCAACCGTGGCCGGTGGCTAACGAGAGCCGCATCGATAGCGCTGCCGAAGGCGACATCGAGTGGCTGAAAGAGCTGATGGTTGGCCTGCGCAACATCCGCGCCGAGATGAACATCGGCCCGGGCAAGCCGCTGCCGCTGTTCCTGAAGAACGCCAACGCTGACGACCAGCGTCGCCTGCAGGAAAACGAAGCGCTGCTGAAGAAGCTGGCCAAGGTCGAGTCGTTCACCGTGCTGGGTGATGCCGACGAAGCGCCACTGTCCGCTACCGCCCTGGTCGGTGACCTGCAAGTACTGGTGCCAATGGCCGGGCTGATCGACAAGGATGCCGAGCTGGCGCGCCTGAACAAGGAAATCCAGCGCCTGCAGGGCGAAGTGGCACGCGTGGGTGGCAAGCTGTCCAACGCCGCCTTCGTCGACAAAGCCCCGCCGGCGGTGATCGAGAAGGAACGCGCGAAGCTGGCCGAGTCCGAGCAGGCCTTGGCCAACTTTACCGAGCAGCATGCGCGGATTGCTGCGCTGTAATCACTAGAGAGACCGTTGGGGCGGCTGCACGGCCCTTTCGCGACACAAGGCCGCTCCCACAGGACGGCGCCAACCTTCAAGGCGCCAACCTTCTGTGGGAGCGGCCTTGTGTCGCAAAAGGGCTGCACAGCCGCCCCAGGTTCTTCAAACCACCGCTCGTATAGGGCTGGACACTGCCATGACCCCGAACAAACCCACCCTGCACCCGCGCAACCGCCACCAAGGCCGCTACGACTTCCCCAGCCTGATCAAGGCCCACCCTGACCTGGCACGCTTCACCATCACCAACCCCCACGGCAAACCCAGCATCGACTTCGCCAACCCTGAAGCCGTGCGGGTGTTCAACCGTGCCCTGCTCAAGGCCCAGTACGGCATCCAGCACTGGGACATTCCCGCCGACTACCTCTGCCCGCCCATTCCCGGCCGCGCCGACTATATCCACGTAGCCGCCGACCTGCTGGCCACGGACAACGCGGGCGAAATCCCCAAAGGCGCTCAGGTACGTGCGCTGGACATCGGCGTAGGCGCCAACTGCATCTACCCGCTGCTGGGCCACAGCGACTACCGCTGGCGCTTCCTCGGCTCCGACATCGACCCGGTAGCCCTGGCCTCGGCCAAGGCCATCGTCCAGGCCAACAACCTCGGCAAGGCTATCAGCCTACGCCAGCAGGCCAACCGCGGGAGCATCCTCAGCGGCCTGCTGCAAGCGGACGAACGCTTCGACCTCACCCTGTGCAACCCGCCCTTCCATGCCTCACGCGACGAAGCTACGCGCGGTAGCCAGCGCAAGTGGAAGAACCTCGGCAAGCAGGACCCCAAGCGCAAGCTCCCGGTACTGAACTTTGGTGGCCAGAACAATGAACTGTGGTGCGAGGGCGGCGAAATCCGCTTTGTCACCCAACTGGTCGGCGAAAGCGTGCAGTACGCCGGGCAGGTGCTGTGGTTCACCAGCCTGGTATCCAAGGCCAGCAACCTGCCAGGGATCGAAGCCGCACTGAAGAAAGCCGGCACCAAGGCCGTGCGCATCATCGAAATGGGCCAGGGCCAAAAGCAGAGCCGCATGGTCGCCTGGAGTTTCCACGACGATGCAACGCGCCAGGCCTGGCACGCCACGCGTAAATCACAGGCATGAAAAAACCGCGCCCGGGCAAGCCGGGCGCGGTTTCGTCAAAGCTTCAACAATTACTTGTTGATGGCGTCGGTCAGCACTTTGGCTGGAACGAACTTGACGACTTTCTTGGCAGCGATTTCGATGGCAGCGCCAGTCGAAGGGTTGCGGCCGGTACGGGCAGGACGCTCGGAGACTTTCAGCTTGCCGATGCCTGGCAGAGTGATTTCAGCGCCGTTTTCCAGCTGGTCGGCAACGATCTGGCCCAGTTGCTCCAGAGCGTTCTTGGCGGTGGCTTTTGGCGCGGCGATCGATTCGGCGATGTCGGCAATCAGTTGGTCTTTGGTCAATGCCATGGTGGTGTTCCTTCCCTATCAAATTCGATGGTTATGCAGCGAACTACGACGTTATCGGGCCAGCCCCTTGAAATGGAGGGCCGCGCCAATCGCGTATGTAGATACGTAAATCGGCGTTTGGTTCGACACGCCGACAGCAAGCTGCCAGCAATGCGCCACACAAGGGGCGCAAGACCGCGCAAAGCTACCACAGGAACGGATAAATATCCGCTGCGCACTTCGATTTAATGCAGGTTTTTCGGGGGTTTCAGCCTAAAACGCACAAAATTGAACAAAAAACGAACAACCGGCATTTCTGCCAACATCCGGCCACTGCATCACCTGATGTCTGGGTTAAACTTGACGACTTTTGCAGCTCGCCGAGAATCCCATGCCAATCCGTCATTGCATCGTTCACCTGATCGACAAAAAGCCCGATGGCAGCCCCGCCGTACTGCATGCCCGCGACTCCGAACTGGCCGCTTCCGACGCCATCGAAAACCTGCTCGCCGACCTCAACGACAGCTATAACGCCAAACAAGGCAAGGCCTGGGGCTTTTTCCACGGCGAGTCTGGCGCCTACCCGCTGAGTGGCTGGCTGAAGCAATACCTGGATGAAGAAAAGGACTTCACGGCCTTTAGCCGGGTGGCCGTCGAACATCTGCAGAAGCTGATGGAAGAATCCAACCTGTCCACCGGGGGGCACATCCTGTTTGCCCACTACCAGCAAGGCATGACCGAATACCTGGCGATCGCCCTGCTGCACCACAGCGAAGGCGTGGCGGTGAACGCCGAGCTCGACGTGACCCCTTCCCGCCACCTCGACCTCGGCCAACTGCACCTGGCAGCGCGCATCAACTTGTCCGAGTGGAAGAACAACCAGAACTCCAAGCAGTACATTTCGTTCATCAAAGGCAAAAATGGTAAGAAGGTTTCGGACTACTTCCGCGACTTCATCGGCTGCCAGGAAGGCGTCGACGGCCCGGGCGAAACCCGCACCCTGCTCAAGGCCTTCAGCGATTTCGTCGAGAGCGAAGACCTGCCGGAAGAATCGGCCCGCGAAAAAACCCAGACCTTGGTCGAGTACGCCACCACCCAGACCAAGCTGGGCGAGCCAGTGACGCTGGAAGAACTGTCCAGCCTGATTGACGAGGACCGGCCCAAGGCGTTCTACGACCACATTCGCAACAAGGACTACGGGCTGTCGCCAGAGATCCCGGCAGATAAGCGCACCCTCAACCAGTTCCGCCGCTTCACCGGGCGGGCCGAGGGGCTGTCGATCAGCTTCGAGGCGCATTTGCTGGGGGACAAGGTGGAGTATGACGAAGAAGCAGGGACTTTGATTATCAAAGGGCTGCCGACCACTCTGGTGGACCAGCTCAAGCGGCGTAAAGACTGATCAGTACCGGGGCTGCTTCGTAGCCCAGGCCATCTCAAGCCGAGCCGATGAGATAAGACGCCACCAGCGCCTCCTTCGCCGACTTGCGCAGCCGCTTTACCAGCCGCTCCTGGCGCAATGCCTCGCCCTTGTCCGGCCATTGCTCCACATAGACCAGCGCCTGCGCCGGGCTGGTCTTGAAGTAACGGGCGCCTTGCCCTTTCTGATGCGCCAGGAAACGCCGCTGCGGGTCATCGCTGATACCGCAGTACAACGAGCCATTGGCTGCCCGAACCAGGTAGACATACCAGGGTTTCATTGCCTGATCCGGAACTTGTTCACTCACGACGCCTGCTCTTTCCATCATTAGTTTGGTGAGCCCACTCATTGAGGGCTTCATCATGCTCGACTCATATACCCGCACCGGTCTGGGTGCAGTGTTGCTTGCGGCTGCGTTCAGCGCCCAGGCCTCGATTGGCGCACGAACCGCCGAACAGATGCAGAACAACTACAACGCCACCCCGGCGCAATGCGCGGGCAATGCCGTACCGGCCCACGCCTGTTCGGGTGTGCTGCTCAGATCAACCAAGCCTTCGCCGCATTACCACACCTGGCATCATAGCCAGAACAGCAAGGACAAGGGCGGCGTTTCATTCTCGTACTTGCGTAGCGATATTCCCACAACGCGGTTGGCTGCCGACGGCCGCAGCGGCTTCACCCTGTACCCTCTGTTGCAGCGCCCAAAGGGCTCGCTGTGGTATGAAATGCTCTGCGCCTGGCCAACTGACGGCGACTCGTGGGAGCGCGATACACGGGGCTGCGGCGACAATCGGCAATCCGCTGAAGTGGAAGCCGCCTGCCACGAGCAAGGCGTGCTCACCGCCGAAGACTGGATGGCCCGGTTCAGCGAAAGCGGTGACTACAAACGCCAGTGTGCGTTTGATGTCCGGCGGGCCCGAGTCCCGGAACGGGCCGACGCCTTCTATCAAAGCGTACGCGCCAAACAGCTGTATGCCCAGCACATGCCATTCCCGTGGAACGAGATTGTGATCGGCACCTGGGATGAAGCAAACGCCGAGAAGCTGCCGATTCAATCTTTCTTCCATATCGAAGGGGAGCATGGCGCATTGCAGCAGGCACAGGCAGACCAGCAGGACTGGCACAACACCAATGGCACTTTCATTCCGGTCATCCGCATTCGACTACCGGACAACCTGCAGGAAAATGCCCGGTTCAGTTACCACGAGGGGGATCAGGCCGTACCTGCGCCTTGAGCATGCTGGTACGCCCGCAGGCCGTTGAACGCTTGCTTGCGTACCTTGTTCTGCAACATTGGCGACCAGCCTAGCAGTACGCCAGGCACACCCAACGCCTGCCGCGACCAGCGCCACAGGTCGAAAGTGTCGTCGTGCTGGCAGATCAGCCCATCGCGAATCACAAAGCGCGCCTGAATGTCATTGACCACCACTCGGCCAGTCTGGCTGAACAGGTAAGTCGCCACCCAGTGCGCGCCCCCACCACGCTCATCGGCACGGACACTGTCGTAGGTCAGGGTGAAGTTCTTGGCTCGGCTGGTGAGCATCCGCCACATGTCGCCAGCGTCCCGGCCACGCAGGGTGCCGAAAACCGGGTCGCTGAAGACGATGTCGTCGCTGTAGCAGGCGATCATCGCCTCGGCATCCAGGCGCTGGAAGGCTTGGTAGAAGCGTGTGATCAGGTCGCGGTTGGCGTCGCTCATGTGGGGATAGTCCGTCCTGTGGTCGAAAGCAGCACGATAATCTGCACCGCAGGCTTACGCCAGTGCCGGCCTGTTCGCGGCGATTCGGTGCCTCGATGCAACCGCGGACAAGCTGGCACAGCCAACGTCTTTCTCAGACTTTTTCGCTGCTCACCTGCACATGCAGCGCCCGTCCAGCCCCCAACCCGAACACAATGGCGCCTATCCCAAGCACAGCAAAGATCCAGCCCAGCGCCGCCCATCCCCCGGTCAGGTCATGCACCAACCCCACTGCAAACGGCCCCATCGACGCCAGCGTGTAACCTACGCCCTGGGCCATGCTCGACAGGTTCGCGGCAACGTGGGCGTCCTTCGAGCGCAACACGATCAAGGTCAGCGCCAAGGCGAAGGTACCGCCCTGCCCCAGGCCCAACACCACCGCCCACCCCCACAGTCCGGAAAGCGGCGCATACAGGCAGCCGAACAACCCCGCCAGGGTGATCAGCATGACCAGCACGATCGCCAGGCGCTGGTCATTGCCGCGGGTGGCCAGCCAGGGCGCGCTGAGCGAGCTGATTAGTTGCACGATCACCGACCCCGATAGCACCAGCCCTGCCTCGGTCGGGCTCAGGCCACGGCCGATCAGGATCGAGGGCAACCAACCAAAGACGATGTAGGCCAGCGACGACTGCAAGCCCATGTACAGGGTAACCTGCCAGGCCAGCGGATCGCGCCACAGGCCACGCACGCGATAAGCCACCTTGTGCAGGCCATGCCCCTGGCGCGCCTGGGGCAGCCACACCAGCATGGCCAGCAAGGCCGGCAGTACCCAGAAGCCCAGGCCCAGCGCCCAACTGCCAGCGAAATGCTGGGCCAAAGGCACGGTGGCACCTGCCGCCATGGCCGCGCCCAGGCACAAGGCCATGGTGTACACACCGGTTAACGTACCCGCATGCTGCGGGAAGTCGCGTTTGACGATCCCGGGTAATAGCACACCGATAATACCGATGCTGGCACCCGCCATCAGGCTGCCGAAAAACACCCCAATGGCGCCGAAGGTGCTTCGCACCAGAATACCCAGCGCCAGCGTCAGGAGGATGCCGAGAATCACCCGCTCGCTGCCAAAGCGCCGCGCCAACACAGGCGCCAGCGGTGCAAACAAGCCCAGGCAGAGCACCGGCAAGGTGGTCAGCAAGCCCGCTTGCGAGGCATTTAGCCCCAGGCCATCGGAGACCTGGCCCAGCACCGGCGCCATGCTCGACAGCGCCGGGCGCAGGTTAAGCGCCACCAGCACCAGGCCCAGCAGCAGCAACCAGG
This sequence comes from Pseudomonas sp. DCB_BI, assembly GCF_026240995.1. NCBI lineage: Bacteria > Pseudomonadati > Pseudomonadota > Gammaproteobacteria > Pseudomonadales > Pseudomonadaceae > Pseudomonas > Pseudomonas sp. DCB_BI. The sequence continues at coordinate 137,579 of NZ_JAPFCG010000001.1, forward strand.
GCCGCCTTGGCAGCGCGGGCTGCTGCTGAACCTGCTCGTCGTCAGCCTCGGCGTCGATCAGCAATTCTTCGAGGTCCCGCGGGTTCGGCGGGGTGTTGCGGGTGATGGATTCAGCCATGGCCTTCTCGGGTTCAGGATTCGATGAGGGTACGGCTCAGGCGCTTGGCCCGCTCCGCGTCTCGTTGCTCGATGGCGTCGAGGATCTGCCCATGCAGGTCGAACGTGGCCTGGCAGCGTGGCACGGTGGCCATGTTGTGTTGCAGCGCGGCAGCCACCACCCCGGAAAAGTAGCGATACAACTCGCTTAACGCCGGGTTGTGGGCGGCATCGACCAACCGTTGGTGGAACACCAGGTCGCAGGCCACATAGGTATCGACATCCCCGTGAAAGTGCCCGGCACTGCCGGCCAGGGCCTCGCGTAGCGCCTGCAGGTCAGCCTCGGTGCGCCGCACCGCTGCCAAGCCAATGGCCTCGGCTTCGAGGATATGCCGGGTTTCGCGGGCCTGCTCAGCTGTGCAGCGGGACATTGCCTGCACCGCCTGCAACGGATCCTGGGCCGTGCGCAGGTAACTGCCATCGCCTTGGCGGATTTCGACCAGGCCACTGAAAGCCAGCACGCGCATGGCCTCACGCACGGTATTACGGCTGATGCCCAGCTGCTGGGCGAGTTCAGGTTCGGTCGGCAGACGCTGGCCGACCTGCCAGTGGCCCAGCACGATACGCTCGCGCATGCGCTCCACCGCCAGTTCGACCAAGGAACGCTTGGTCAACTCACTAGTCATGCCATTCAACCAATCATCCGATGAATTCGCTCAGGGTACTGGATAGCGGTTAACAGCGCAAACCGCCTGGTATTTCTGCCAGTTGTGCAGGAGAAGGCGAATTGCAACGCTCGCCGGGTACTCCCAGGAAGATACCAACATGCGACTGGCAAGCCTGCTGCTAATGCTGTTCCTGACCCTGCTGCCTGGCTGTGAGCCGAGCCGCCAACCCAGCCGGCCAAAGGCATTGTTCATCGGCCTGGACGGCGTGCAGCTGCAGGAATATCTGCAGCTGGGCGACGCCACGAACCTGACGCAACGGCTGTACCATGGCAGGGCCTACGCCGGGGGCGTGAACGGCAAAGCCAGTGAGCAACCCACCTTGAGCGGCCCCGGTTGGGTCACCCTGCTGACAGGCGTCTGGAGCAACAAACATGGCGTCGACTCGGACGCCGAGTCCCTGCGGGTGAACCCGGCATTTCCCAGCCTGTTCAAGCGGTTGCGCCTGGCCTTGCCCAACGCTTACCTCTCCAGCATCGTCAACTGGCACCCCATCAACACAGCGTTCCTGCTGGAAGACGCCCACGGCGCCGACGTGCGCGAAAGTGGTTTGACGGATGCACAGGTGATCGATCGCACCTTGCAGATACTCACCGATACGCCCGCAGACTTCACCTTCGTTCAACTGGACGAGCCGGACCAGGTGGGCCACAACCAGGGGTACGGCGAGCGTTACCAACAGGCATTGCGCAAGGTTGACAGCGAGCTCGGTCGGCTGCTGGACAAGGTAGACCAGCGACGTCACATGTTCCCGCAGGAAGACTGGCTGGTGATCGTCAGCACCGATCACGGTCGCGATTATTGGGGCAAAGGCCACGGCAGCGCTTCGGAGCAGGAAAAAAGCATCTTCATCGCCAGCAACAAACCGCTGAATCAGGAACTGACCGAACTGAGCGTGCCCGCGGAAATGCCAGGGCCCGACAACCTGTACGGCCTTCCCGCGCAGACCTCGGTGGCGCCCACTGTGTTACGCCATATGGGCCTGAGGTTGCAGCCGGAGTGGCTATTGGACGGCACGCCCTTGCTCGGTGATACGGGCGTGCGCAAGGCGCGGGCTGATGAGCACAAAGGGCGACTGCGCTGGAACAGCGATGCCAATGGCTACCTGACGATACTGAAGAATGGGCATGTGGTTGCCCAAGTAGCAGCCAGGGCCGAGCAATGGACCGACCCTGAAGGCATGGGGCAGCAGAACGACTATGCGCTGGTGCTGGACGGCACACCGGTGGCGGTGCGCAACAGGCCGGCGGCCAAGACGTTTGCCATAGAAGAGATCAGCTATTAAGCAGGACGCGCTTTCTGCTGGAGCAGCCTTATACCGCTAAAGGGCCACGTAACAGCAGAAAGCGATGCCGGTCAGTTCAACGCATCAAGCAGCGCCTGGTTCATCTCTGGCGTGCCGATGGTAATGCGCAGGAACTGGGCGATCCGCGCCTGTTTGAAGTGCCGCACGATCACACCCTGCTCGCGCAGGCGCGCTGCCAGCTCGGCGGCATCCTGTTGCGGGTGGCGAGCAAAGATGAAGTTGGCAGCCGATGGCAGCACTTCAAAGCCCTTGGCCTGCAACTGGGCTACCAACAGCTCGCGGCTGTCGATCACCTTGCGGCAGGTTTCCTCGAAGTAAGCGCGGTCTTCGAACGCCACTGCCGCACCGACGATTGCCGCACGGTCCAGCGGGTACGAGTTGAAGCTGTTCTTGATCCGCTCCAGCGCCTCGATCAGGTCCGGATGCCCCACTGCCAGGCCTACCCGCAAGCCAGCCAGCGAGCGCGACTTCGACAGGGTCTGGGTAACCAGCAGGTTGTCATAGCGGTCAACCAGGCTGATGGCGGTTTCGCCACCGAAATCGATGTAGGCTTCATCCACCACCACCACCGAATCACGGTTGGCCTGCAGCAACTGTTCCACTGCCTGCAGCGGCATCAAGCAGCCGGTGGGTGCATTGGGGTTGGGGAAAATGATGCCGGCATTGGGCTTGTTGTAGTCTTCGATGCGGATCTGGAACTGCTCGTCCAGCGCTACTTGTTCGAAGGCGATGCCATACAGCCCACAGTAGACCGGATAGAAGCTGTAGCTGATGTCCGGGAACAGCAGGGGTGCATCGTGCTGGAACAGGCCGTGGAAGATGTGCGCCAGCACCTCGTCCGAGCCATTGCCGACAAACACCTGCGCGGTGGTCACACCGTAGTATTCGGCCACGGCCTGCTTAAGCCGGTCACCATTCGGGTCCGGATACAGCCGCAGGTTATCGTTGAGCTCGCCGCGCATGGCCTCCAGCGCCTTGGGCGAAGGGCCGTAGGGGTTTTCGTTGGTGTTCAACTTGACCAACCGTGCCAGCTTGGGCTGCTCGCCCGGCACGTATGGCACCAGACCCTTGACGAAGGGGCTCCAGAATCGACTCATGCTCAGTTCCCCTTCTCTTGGGCCAGGATACGGTATTCAGCGCTGCGGGCGTGGGCGGTCAGCGACTCGCCACGGGCCAGGACCGAAGCAGTGTGGCCCAGCTCGGACGCACCTTGTTCGGAGCAGAAGATGATCGAAGAACGCTTCTGGAAGTCATACACCCCCAGCGGCGACGAGAAACGCGCGGTGCCGGACGTTGGCAGTACGTGGTTAGGACCGGCGCAGTAATCGCCCAGCGCTTCGCTGGTGTGGCGGCCCATGAAGATCGCGCCTGCGTGGCGAATCTGCGGCAGCCAGGCCTGCGGGTCGGCTACCGACAGCTCCAGGTGCTCTGGCGCAATGCGGTTGGCGACCTCGATGGCCTGCTGCATGTCCCGCACCTGGATCAGGGCGCCACGGCCATTGATCGACTTCTCGATGATTTCGGCGCGCTCCATGGTCGGCATCAGCTTGTCGATGCTGGCGGCAACACGGTCGAGGAAGGCGGCATCCGGGCTGACCAGAATGGCCTGGGCATCTTCATCGTGCTCGGCCTGGGAGAACAGGTCCATGGCGATCCAGTCCGGGTCGGTCTGGCCGTCACACACCACGAGGATTTCGGACGGGCCGGCGATCATGTCGATGCCCACCTGGCCAAATACGTGGCGCTTGGCGGTGGCAACGTAGATGTTGCCCGGGCCGACGATCTTGTCCACCTGCGGCACGCTCTCGGTGCCGTAGGCCAACGCCGCGACGGCCTGGGCACCACCGACGGTGAACACGCGATCGACACCGGCAATGCACGCAGCGGCCAGCACCAGCTCGTTGACCTCGCCACGTGGGGTCGGCACCACCATCACCACTTCAGCTACACCGGCCACCTTGGCCGGGATGGCGTTCATCAGCACCGAAGACGGGTACGACGCCTTGCCGCCCGGCACATACAGACCGGCACGGTCCAAGGGCGTGACTTTCTGCCCCAGCACGGTGCCATCGGCTTCGGTGTACTGCCAGGAATCCTGCTTCTGCCGCTCGTGGTAGATGCGCACACGCTCAGCGGCTTTTTCCAGCGCTTCGCGCTGCACCGGGGTAATGCGGGTCAGCGCCAGCTCCAGGCGGTCGCGCTTGAGGATCAGGTCGTCAATCGACTTGGCGTCAACACCATCGAAACGCTGGGTAAACTCCACCAGCGCCGCGTCGCCGCGCTCACGCACAGCCTTGATGATGTCGAGCACGCGCTGGTTGACCGCGTCATCGGACACACTTTCCCAGCTCAGCAGATGATCCAGATGTCGGGCGAAATCCGGATCAGCAGCATTGAGACGGGCAATTGCAGTGGACACGGTCATGGCGAGGGCCTCGATTATTAGCGAATGCTCAGGCGCCCTAGGCTACCAGTCCATCCGCGCGGGCACCCGAGAAAAATGGCTATGACGCGGATAGACGGGCGCGACAGCGAAGGTCGCGCGCAGGAGTCAACCGCGGTGTCGCGATTCGACCGCTTGACGCAGGGTGTCGATCAGGCTCTGGATACGGGCATGCTGCATTTTCATGGAGGCCTTGTTGACCACCAGGCGCGAGCTGATCGTGGCGATCAGTTCCTGGGGCTCCAGGCCGTTGGCACGCAGGGTGTTGCCGGTGTCGACCACGTCGATGATCTTGTCGGCGAGGTTGATCAGCGGTGCCAGTTCCATCGAGCCATACAGCTTGATGATGTCGACCTGACGGCCCTGTTCGGCGTAGTAGCGCTTGGCTACGTTGACGAACTTGGTGGCGACCCGCAGGCGGCCCTTGGGCTCGGCAGCACCGACTGCACCAGCAGTCATCAGCTTGCACTGGGCAATCTGCAGGTCCAGCGGCTCATACAGGCCCTGGCCACCGTACTCCATCAGCACGTCCTTGCCGGCCACACCCAGGTCGGCGGCACCATGCTCGACATAGGTCGGCACGTCGGTGGCACGCACGATCAGCAGGCGCACGTCGGCCTGCGTGGTGGGGATGATCAGTTTGCGGCTCTTGTCCGGGTTCTCGGTCGGCACGATGCCGGCCTCGGCCAGCAACGGCAGGGTATCGTCGAGAATACGGCCTTTGGAAAGCGCGATGGTCAACATTGGAACGTCGGTCCTTAAGCGGCTACTGCCGGCCAGGTCATCGACCTGGCCGCATTCAATTCGAATGGTGCGTCCATGCACCAGTGGGCTACTAGCCCGGTACGCGGCGGATTTTCGCGCCGAGCATCTGCAGTTTTTCTTCGATGCACTCGTAGCCACGGTCAATGTGGTAGATGCGGTCGATCAGGGTATCGCCTTCGGCTACCAGTGCCGACAGCACCAGGCTGGCGGAAGCACGCAGGTCGGTGGCCATCACCGGGGCGCCCTTCAGCGTCTTGACCCCGGTGACGATGGCGGTGTTGCCTTCGACCTGGATCTGCGCACCCATGCGGTGCATTTCGTACACGTGCATGAAGCGGTTTTCGAAGATGGTTTCGATGACTGCACCAGTGCCCTCGGCAATGGCGTTCAGCGAAATGAACTGCGCCTGCATGTCGGTCGGGAATGCCGGGTACGGGGCGGTGCGCAGGTTGACGGCTTTTGGCCGCTTGCCATGCATGTCCAGCTCGATCCAGTCTTCACCGGTGTTGATGTCGGCGCCGGCTTCCTTGAGTTTTTCCAGTACCGCTTCAAGGATGGTCGGGTCGGTGTCCTTGACCTTGACGCGGCCACCGGTTACGGCAGCGGCAACCAGGTAGGTACCGGTTTCGATGCGGTCAGGCATTACGCGGTAGCTGGCCGATGCCAGGCGCTCGACGCCATCGATGATGATGGTGTCGGTGCCAGCGCCCTGGATGTTGCCGCCCATGGCGTTGATGAAGTTGGCCAGGTCGACCACTTCAGGCTCGCGCGCGGCGTTCTGCAGCACGCTGCGGCCCTTGGCCAGGGCAGCGGCCATCATGATGTTCTCGGTACCGGTAACGCTGACGGTATCGAAGAAGAAGTGCGCACCGCGCAGGCCACCTTCCGGCGCCTTGGCCTTGATGTAGCCGCCTTCGACTTCAATCTTCGCGCCCATGGCTTCGAGGCCACGGATGTGCAGGTCGACCGGGCGCGAGCCAATGGCGCAACCGCCAGGCAGGGCCACTTCGGCCTCACCGAACCGAGCGACCATCGGGCCCAGCACCAGGATCGAGGCACGCATGGTCTTGACCAGCTCGTAAGGCGCGACCAGGGTCTTGATAGTACGCGGGTCGATCTCCACCGCCAGCTTTTCGTCGATCACCGGCTCAATGCCCATGCGCCCGAACAGCTCGATCATGGTGGTGATGTCGTGCAGGTGTGGCAGGTTGCCCACGGTGACCGGGCCATCGGCCAGCAGGGTCGCCGCCAGAATCGGCAGGGCTGCGTTCTTCGCGCCCGAAATGCGGATCTCGCCGTCAAGGCGAGCGCCGCCAGTAATAATCAGTTTGTCCATTGGAATCTCGCCGCCAAGTTGGCTCAGGTGCGCTCAGCCCAGGCTGCGCTGCTGAAAAATTTCATGGTTACCGCATGGATGCTGCCATTGGCGATCCACGGATTCAGGTGAGCATAGATCGCCTGCTGGCGTTTGACCGGGCTCAGGCCAGCCAACTCGTCGCTGATCACGTTCAACTGGAAGTTGCAGCCTTCGCCTTCAACTTCGACCCGGGAACCCGGCAATTTCTCTTCAAGGAAGCTTTTAACTTCTACGGCCTGCATGCTCAACCTCAATCGGCGCCCGATGCGCACGGGTCGGCCATCATACAAAAAAGCCCCTCGCCTGCGAAGCCCAACGAGGGCTTCGCTGACCGAGGGGCCATCATCCGTGCCGGGCCATCAGGTTGCCAGCACTTCATCGAGGTCATAGACCTCGGCAATTTCACGCATGTCGTCAGGCATGCCGCGCACCTGGCAAGCCTTGCCGGCCGCCTGGGCATCACGCATGAACGCCAGCAGCAGCGACAGGCCGACACTGGTGGAGCGCTGTACTGCCGTGCAATCAAGCACCAGTTGCGCGTCACGGCTAGCCGCGATCAACGCCTTGCCTTGCTTGCGCAAGGCCGGCCCGCTGCGGAAGTCCAGCACGCCGGCCAGGCACAACACGCCCGGCTCGACCATGCTTACGGCAGCCTCGCTCATTTGACGGTCTTCTCCGGCGAGCTGTCGGCAGTCTGCTTGGCCTTGGCCACTTCGCCGGCCCAGCCGTCGATGGTCTTGTCCAGGTCGTTGCCGTTGCGCTGCATGGCATCGGCGAACTGGTCGCGGAACAGCTTGCCGATATTGATGCCGTTGACGATGACGTTACGCACCTTCCACTCACCGGCGATGTTTTCCAGGGTGTACTGCACCGGGTATACGGCACCGTTGTTGCCGGTGACCTTCATGCCGACGCTGGCACGCTTGCCGTCATCAGCCTTGGCCGGGTCGACGGTAATGCCCTGGTTGTTGTACTCCAACAGCGCGTTGCCGTAGAACTGCATCAGGCTGCGCTTGAAGTTTTCCTGGAAGCGCTGCATCTGCTCCGGGGTAGCCTTGCGCGAGTACTTGACGGTCATGATGCTGCGGGAAATACCGTCCGCGTCCACCACCGGGCCAAGAATGCGGTTGAGCGCATCGTAGAAGGCGTTGGGGTTGGACTTGTACTGTTCCTTGTTGGCCTTGAGGTCGCCGAGCAGTTCAGTGGTGGTGCCCTGAACCACATCGTGCGGGGTTTGCGCCGCCATGGTCAGCAGGGGGAAGGCCGCCAGCAGAACCAGCAGGCCACGTCGCAGGATCGAAATCATGGAAACTCCTTAATTAGCCGGTTGCGCTTCTTTCGGTTCCTTGCCAACGGAGTTGAGCAGGAACTTGCCAATCAGATCTTCCAGCACCAGTGCCGACTGGGTGTCGTGGATGGTCGCGCCGTCCTTGAGCACTTCGTCCTCACCGCCCACGCTGATGCCGATGTACTTCTCGCCAAGCAGACCAGCGGTCAGGATCGAGGCAGTGGAGTCGGTCGGCAGGTTGTCCACCGACTTGTCCAGCTGCAAGGTCACCCGACCGGTGTAGGAATCACGGTCCAGATCGATGGCGGTGACCTTGCCGATGGTCACGCCGGCCATGGTCACTTTAGCTCTGACCGTCAAACCGGCGATATTGTCGAAGTAGGCATAAACTTTATAGGTATCGCTGCTCGGGCTGGCCGACAGCCCGCTGACACGCAGGGCCAGCAGCAGCAGCGCCAGGATCCCGGCCAGGAGGAACAGGCCGACACCGATTTCCAGGGTGCGGTTTTGCATCAGAAATCTCCAAACATCAAGGCGGTCAGAATAAAGTCCAGACCCAGCACTGCCAACGAGGCGTAGACCACGGTCTTGGTGGTGGCACGGCTGATCCCTTCTGAGGTGGGCTCGCAGTCGTACCCCTGGAATACGGCGATCCAGGTCGTGACGAAGGCGAATACCAGGCTCTTGATCAAGCCGTTGAGCACGTCGTCGGTGAAAGAAACACTGTTCTGCATGTTGGCCCAGAACGAGCCTTCGTAGACGCCCAGCCAGTCCACTGCCACCCACGACCCGCCCCAGATGCCGACCACGCTGAAGATCAGCGCCAGCAACGGCAGCGAGATGAAACCGGCCCACAGGCGTGGTGCAACGATGTACTTGAGCGGGTCGACGCCGATCATTTCCAGGCTCGACAGCTGCTCGGTGGACTTCATGTTGCCAATTTCGGCAGTCAGGGCGGAACCGGCGCGACCGGCGAACAGCAGTGCTGTCACCACCGGGCCAAGCTCACGCAGCAGGGTCAGGGCGACCATCTGCCCCACCGCCTGCTCCGAGCCGTACTTGGTCAGGATGCTGTAGCCCTGCAGCGCCAGCACCATGCCGATGAACACGCCTGACACCACGACGATCGCCAGCGACAGCACGCCCACCGAGTACAGCTGCTTGGTCAGCAACTGGAAGCCGCCGCCGATGCCGCCGCGACCGACCAGTGCATGGAACAGGAACAGGCAGGAGCGCCCCAGTACCGCCACCACGTCGATTGCCGAGCGGCCCAGCAGGCGGACACGTTCGAGTAAGGATTTTCTGCGCATCAACGCGCCCCCAGCAGGTCGGCGCGGTAGTCAGGCGCAGGAAAGTGAAAGGGCACCGGGCCGTCCGGGTCGCCTTTCATGAACTGGCGAATCCGCGGGTTGTCCGAGCCCATCAGCTCGTCAGGCGTGCCTTGGCCCAGCACCTGGCCATCACCGACCACATAGATGTAGTCCGCGATACTGGCGGTTTCCGCCAGATCATGGGAAACCACGATGCTGGTGATGCCCAGGGCATCGTTGAGCAGACGGATGAGGCGCACCAGTACGCCCATGGCGATCGGGTCCTGGCCGACGAACGGTTCGTCGTACATGAGAATCTGCGGGTCCAGGGCAATCGCCCGGGCCAGTGCGACACGGCGCTTCATGCCACCGGACAGCTCGTCGGGCATCAGGTCGATGGCACCGCGCAGGCCCACGGCCTGCAGCTTCATCAACACGATGTCACGGATCATTTCGTCCGACAGCTGCGTATGCACGCGCAACGGGAACGCAACGTTCTCGAACACATCGAGGTCGGTGAACAATGCACCGCTCTGGAAGAGCACCCCCATTTGCTTGCGGGCGTCGAACAGGTCACTGCGCGACAGCGTCGGCAGGTTCTGCCCGGCAACCCATACCTCACCGCCGGAGGGGCGCAGCTGCGCGCCCATCAGGCGGAGCAACGTGGTCTTGCCGCAACCCGATGGCCCCATGATACCGGTGACCTTGCCGCGCGGGATGCGAATGTCGACGTTGCTGAAAATGCTGCGCGAACCGCGTTTGAAGGTAACACCCTTCAACTCGACCGCGTAGGCGCTATCCACACTCATCTAGACTCCTTGCTGATGCAGCCTCGTCCATATGGACGCCGGCCTCCATCTGGAAGGCACACGCACCCCTGACAGGCCGAATAGCGGCGAACTATAGCACCGCTGACAGCGCCGCCCCAAGGCCGGGCAACGAGTCGTTCAGCGCCGCGACAGGCAGGTCGGTGTTTTACCTGTGGCAATCGAAAGCGTGAGGGTTTCTTACATTGCGGCTATAATCGCCGCCTTTTCATCAGGCATTGCTTTTTCGACATGAGCCAATCCAGCGAGCTGATCCAATCCGCCCAACGCACCCTGCGCCTGGAACTCGAGGCCGTAGAGGGCCTGCTGGCGCGCATCGACGACAATTTCGTCAAGGCCTGCGAACTGATCCTGGCCAGCAAGGGCCGGGTCGTCGTGGTCGGCATGGGCAAGTCCGGGCACATCGGCAACAAGATCGCCGCGACCCTGGCCAGCACCGGTACCCCGGCGTTTTTCGTGCATCCGGCCGAAGCCAGCCATGGTGACATGGGTATGATCACCCGCGACGATGTCATCCTTGCCCTGTCGAATTCCGGCAGCACTGCCGAAATCGTCACCCTGCTGCCACTGATCAAGCGCCTGGGCATCAAGCTGATCAGCCTGACCGGCAATCCCGCTTCACCGCTGGCCCAGGCCGCCGAGGTCAACCTTGACGCCCGCGTCGAGCAAGAGGCTTGCCCGCTGAACCTGGCCCCCACCTCCTCGACCACCGCATCGCTGGTGCTGGGCGACTGCCTGGCCATCGCCCTGCTCGAGGCCCGCGGCTTCACGGCCGAGGACTTCGCCTTCTCGCACCCTGGCGGTGCGCTGGGCCGCCGCCTGCTGCTGAAGGTCGAAAACGTGATGCACGCCGGCGATGAGCTGCCTCAGGTACCTCGGGGCACCCTGCTCAAGGACGCGCTGCTGGAAATGTCCCGCAAAGGCCTGGGCATGACCGTGATCGTCGAAGCCGATGGCAAGCTGGCCGGAATCTTCACCGACGGCGATCTGCGCCGCAGCCTGGACCGCAACATCGATGTACACACTACCCTGATCGACCAGGTCATGACCGTTCATGGCAGAACCGCGCGCGCCGAAATGCTCGCCGCCGAGGCCCTGAAAATCATGGAAGACCATAAAATCGGCGCGCTGGTGGTGGTGGACCGCGAGGACCGCCCGACCGGCGCCCTGAACATGCACGACCTGCTGCGCGCCGGCGTGATGTAAGGAGCGATGGAATGAACCAGGACCTCATGCAACGCGGCAAAAGCATCAAGCTGGCAGTGTTCGACGTGGACGGCGTGCTCACCGACGGGCGCCTGTACTTCCTCGAGGACGGCAGCGAATTCAAGACCTTCAACACGCTCGACGGCCAGGGCATCAAGATGCTCATGAATTCTGGCGTGACCACCGCGATCATCAGCGGGCGCAAGACCCCGGTGGTCGAGCGCCGGGCGAAGAACCTCGGCATCCCGCACCTGTACCAGGGCCGCGAGGACAAATTGGTGGTGCTTGACGGCCTGCTCGCCGAACTGGGCCTAAGCTATGATCAAGTGGCCTACCTGGGGGACGACCTGCCCGACCTGCCAGTCATCCGCCGAGTAGCACTGGGCATGGCGGTCGCCAATGCCGCGCCGTTCGTACGCCAGCATGCCCACGGCGTGACCCAGGCACGGGGCGGCGAAGGCGCGGCCCGTGAATTCTGCGAACTGATCATGCAGGCCCAGGGTACCCTGGACGCTGCCAACGCCAACTACCTGTAAGGCTGCCCATGTTCAGCAAGAAAGCCCGAAACATTGTGCTGCTCGGGGCGATCGCCGCCCTGCTGGTAGCCATTGGCTACTGGAATGTCAGCCCGGAAAGCTTCCTCGACAAGCCAGTGGCCCAGGTTGACGAAAGCGCCATCGACTATTACGCCATCAATGCCCACAGCCTGCAGTTCCTGCCAGATGGCAAACTGCAGTACGAAATGACCGCGGACAAGGTCGAACACCTCAAGGCCAGTGAAATCACCCTGCTGACCACCCCGGACCTGCACTTGTACCGCGGTACCGAGTTCCCGTGGCACGTACAGAGCACCCGCGCCGAGGTGAACCCGGACGGCACCGAGGTCGAACTGATCGACAACGTCCGGGTTGCGCGCACTGATGAAAAACAGCGCGAAATCATCATTACCAGCTCACGCATGACCGTGTTCCCGCAGAAGCAATATGCGCAGACCGAGCAAGCCGTTAGAATCGACGGCGCCGGTGGCACAACTACGGGCAAAGGAATGAAAGCGTATTTGAAAGAAGGCAAGATGGACTTGCTCTCTAACGTAAGAGGACAGTATGAGGCTCGTTAAAACCCTCCCCCTTTTGCTCAGCCTGAGCGCAGCACTGGGAAGCGCGAGCGCCCTCGCCCTGCCGAATGACCGTGACCAGCCTATTCGCATCCAGGCCGATAATGCCCACCTGGATGACAAGCAAGGCGTGGCCACCTACACCGGCGATGTGATCATCACCCAGGGTTCGATGATGATCAAAGGCAACACCGTGACCATCACTCGCTCCGCCTCTGGCGATATCGACGTGGTGACCTCGGTGGGCAACCTGGCCTACTTCGAGCAGCAGCAGAGCGCGGCCAAGCCGGACAAGATGAAAGGCTGGGGCGTAACCATCCAGTACCAGTCGCAAAAAGACCTGGTGATCCTTACCGATCGCGCCAAGGTCGAAAACGAAGGCAACACCACCGAGGGCGAGAAAATCGTCTACAACACCCAGACCCAGGTGGCGACCGCCGGTCGTGGTGGCAACGTGACCTCACCGCGTCAGCGTATCGACATGGTGATCCAGCCCAAGAAGAAGGCCGAGTAAATGGCAACCCTCAAAGCCCAGCACCTGGCCAAGAGCTACAAGGGGCGACAGGTGGTACGTGACGTCAGCCTGTCAATCGACAGCGGCCAGATCGTCGGCCTGCTCGGCCCCAACGGCGCCGGCAAGACCACCTGCTTCTACATGATCGTCGGGCTGGTCCAGGCCGAACAGGGCCGGGTGCTGATCGATAGCCTCGATGTCAGCCATCAGCCCATGCACGGCCGTGCCCGCGCCGGCATCGGCTACCTGCCGCAGGAAGCGTCGATTTTCCGCAAGCTGTCGGTGGCCGATAACATCATGGCCATCCTCGAGACCCGCAAGGACCTCGACCGCGACGGCCGGCGCAAAGAGCTGGAAAGCCTGCTGCAGGAGTTCCACATCAGCCATATCCGCGACAACCTCGGCATGAGCCTGTCCGGCGGTGAACGCCGACGCGTCGAGATTGCCCGTGCACTGGCGACCGCGCCCAAATTCATCTTGCTGGACGAACCCTTTGCCGGTGTCGACCCGATCTCGGTCGGCGACATCAAGCAGATCATCCACCACCTCAAGGCCAAGGGCATCGGTGTACTGATCACCGACCACAACGTGCGCGAGACACTGGATATCTGCGAAACCGCCTATATCGTCAACGATGGCCGGCTGATCGCTGAAGGCGACGCCGAAACCATCCTGGCCAACGATCTGGTCAAAGAGGTTTACCTGGGCCACGAGTTCCGCCTCTGACCCTGGCACAGGCCTGGAGTACTGGCTAATAGCCCCGAGACCCGGGTTAAAGTTGTTACGGTACTCTAGGCAAACGCTACAATTTAAGGCATAAAACTTGCTTGATCTGGCGCCCCGGCGCCCTCGTGTAGTGGATGGCGCATGCGCGCCGGCGAACAAGGTATTAAGCCCCAGCCATGAAACCATCGCTCGTCCTAAAAATGGGCCAGCAACTGACGATGACACCGCAGTTGCAACAGGCCATCCGCCTGCTCCAGCTATCCACCCTGGACCTCCAACAGGAAATCCAGGAAGCGCTGGAGTCGAACCCGATGCTCGAACGTCAGGAAGACGGCGACGACTTCGACAATAGCGACCCGATGGCGGACAACGCCGAGAACAAGCCGGCCGCCGAAGTCCAGGACAACAGCTTCCAGGAAAGCACCGTGAGTGCCGACAACCTGGAAGACGGTGAGTGGAGCGAGCGTATCCCCAACGAGCTTCCGGTCGACACCGCCTGGGAAGACATCTACCAGACCAGTGCCAGCAGCCTGCCGAGCAACGATGACGACGAGTGGGACTTCACCACCCGCACATCGGCCGGCGAAAGCTTGCAAAGCCACCTGCTGTGGCAACTGAACCTGGCCCCGATGTCCGACACCGACCGGCTGATCGCCGTGACCCTGATCGACAGTATCAACGGCCAGGGCTACCTGGAAGACACCCTCGAGGAGATCTGCGCGGGCTTCGACCCGGAGCTGGATATCGAGCTGGACGAGGTCGAAGCGGTGCTTCACCGCATCCAGCAGTTTGAACCGGCCGGCGTCGGCGCGCGTAACCTGGGCGAATGCCTGCTGCTGCAACTGCGCCAGCTGCCCGCCAACACCCCGTGGATGAGCGAAGCCAAGCGCCTGGTCACCGACTTCATCGATCTGCTCGGCAGCCGTGACTACAGCCAGCTGATGCGGCGCATGAAAATCAAGGAAGACGAGCTGCGCCAGGTGATCGAGCTGGTGCAAAGTCTCAACCCGCGCCCCGGTTCGCAGATCGAGTCCAGCGAACCCGAATACGTGGTACCTGATGTGATCGTGCGCAAGGACAGCGATCGCTGGCTGGTCGAGCTGAACCAGGAAGCCATCCCGCGCCTGCGCGTCAACCCGCAGTACGCCGGCTTCGTGCGACGAGCCGACACCAGCGCAGATAACACGTTCATGCGCAACCAGCTGCAGGAAGCGCGCTGGTTCATCAAGAGCCTGCAAAGCCGCAACGAAACCCTGATGAAGGTGGCCACGCAAATCGTCGAGCACCAGCGTGGCTTCCTCGACCACGGCGACGAGGCCATGAAGCCGTTGGTGCTGCATGACATCGCCGAGGCAGTGGGCATGCACGAGTCGACGATTTCGCGGGTTACCACGCAGAAATACATGCATACCCCGCGTGGCATCTACGAACTGAAATACTTTTTCTCCAGCCACGTGAGCACCGCAGAAGGCGGAGAATGCTCGTCCACAGCGATCCGCGCGATCATCAAGAAACTGGTTGCGGCGGAAAATCAGAAAAAGCCATTGAGTGACAGCAAGATCGCTGGTTTACTGGAGGCACAAGGCATCCAGGTAGCCCGTCGCACCGTCGCCAAGTACCGCGAGTCCCTCGGCATCGCACCGTCGAGCGAGCGCAAGCGACTGATGTAGCCCCTGGGATGTGCCACAGCGTTTGTGGGGCAGGTGCAATACCTGCCTCTTTATGCACGGGCAACAAAGGAGAAGCTGTATGCAAGTCAATATCAGTGGACAGCATGTAGAAGTCACCCAGCCACTGCGCGATTACGTGCTTGAAAAGCTCGCCCGCGTGGAAAGTCACTTCGACAAGATCACCAACGTGCAGGTCATCATGAAGGTCGAGAAGCTGCAACAGAAGGTCGAGGCGACCCTGCAGATTCCCGGCGGTGAAGTGGTAGCCAACGCCGAACACGAAGACATGTATGCAGCGATCGACGCCTTGGCCGACAAGCTCGACCGCCAACTGAAAAAACACAAGGAAAAACAGCAAAGCTTGCTGCAAGGTGCAGCTGCCCGCTGATCCCCCTCATCCATGATCCGACTTGAAACCATCCTGACCCCCGGCCGTTCGCTTGTGAACGTGCCGGGCGGCAGCAAGAAGCGCGCCCTGGAAAAGGTCGCCACTGTCATCGCCGGCCAAGTACCCGAACTGGAGATGCAAGACGTCTTCGAAAAACTGGTCGCCCGGGAAAAACTCGGTTCGACCGGTTTTGGCAACGGCATTGCCATCCCGCACTGCCGCCTTGAAGGATGCTCCGCCCCGGTCAGCGCCCTGCTGCACCTGGAAGCCCCAATCGATTACGACGCCATTGATGGCGCGCCGGTGGACCTGCTGTTTGTCCTGCTGGTGCCTGAGGCCGCCACCGATGCGCATCTGGAACTGCTGCGCCAGATCGCCAGCATGCTCGATCGCAAGGAGGTCCGCGATCGCCTGCGTGCGGCCACCAGCAGTGAGGCCCTGTTCCAGGTTGTCCTGGACGTACAGAACGAGCATTGACCATGCGCTTGATCATTGTCAGCGGCCGCTCCGGCTCCGGCAAGAGCACCGCCCTCGATGTCCTGGAAGACAACGGTTTCTACTGCATTGACAACCTGCCTGCCGGGCTGCTGCCGCAGTTGGCGGAAAATGCACTGATCAACACTGAACTGCTGCAACCCAAGGTGGCCGTATCGATCGATGCGCGCAACCTGCCCAGCCACCTGACGCGCTTCCCGGAGCTGCTTGAAGACGCGCGTGCCCGGCACATCCAGTGCGACGTGCTGTATCTGGATGCCGACGAAGACATACTGCTCAAGCGCTTCTCGGAAACCCGCCGGCGCCATCCGTTGACCAACGCCAACCGCTCGCTCGCCGAAGCGATCCGCGTAGAAAGCGAGTTACTGGGGCCGATCGCCGACCTGGCCGACCTCAAGATCGACACCACCAACCTGAACCTGTACCAGTTGCGTGACTCGATCAAGCTGCGCCTGCTCAACCAGCCCGAGCCTGGCACTGCGTTTCTGGTCGAGTCGTTCGGCTTCAAGCGCGGCATGCCGGTCGACGCTGACCTGGTGTTCGATGTGCGTTGCCTGCCCAACCCGTACTGGAAGCCCGAATTGCGCGAGCATTCCGGCCTCGATCAACCGGTTATCGATTACCTGGCCGCACAGCCGGATGTCGAAGACATGTATAACGATATCTCCAGCTACCTGCTCAAGTGGTTGCCACGCTTTGCCGCCAGCAACCGAGCCTACGTCACCATTGCCATTGGCTGCACTGGCGGTCACCACCGTTCGGTATACATCACCGAGCGCCTTGGTCAACAGTTGCAACAGTCCCTGAAAAACGTCCAGGTCCGCCACCGCGACCTCTAGCCCAAGGATCCACCCTACATGCCCGCCCGCGAAATCACCATCATCAACAAGTTGGGTCTGCATGCCCGGGCGGCAGCCAAGTTCGTCGGCGTGGCCGGCCGCTTCCCTTGCACAGTAAGGGTAGGCCGCGCGCCGGACAAACTGGTGGATGGCAAGAGCATCATGGCGGTGATGATGCTGGCGGCTGGCAAAGGTACCCAGGTGCACCTGCACACCGAGGGTGAGCAGGACACCGATGCCATGGATGCGCTGGTCGAGTTGATCAACAACTTCTTCGACGAAGGCGAATAACCCGCAGTTTACCTGTACTGCTCAGGATCGCCGGGGGCCGCTGTGCGCCCCAATCGCGACGCGAAGCCGCCCCCCACAGGCATCCCGATTGTCCTGACGACCGATCAGGACATCGCGGTATCCATCACCATCATCAGGCAGAAGCCAACACATAGCCCCAGGCTCGCCAAGCGATGATGGCCGTTGCTGCGCGACTCCGGGATGATCTCCTGAGTCACTACCAGCAGCATCGCCCCCGCCGCGCAGGCCAGGCCCAGCGGCAGTAGCAGTTCGGCAATGTTCACCAGCCAGGCACAGATCACTGCGGCCACCGGCTCGACCAAGCCTGACGCGGCGCCGATCAGGAAGGCCCTGAAGCGCGACATGCCCGCCCCGGCCAGCACCAGCGCAATGACCAACCCCTCAGGCACATCCTGCAAGGCAATGCCCATGGCCAGGCTGTCGGCATCGGCCATGCCACCACCGGCCGACACACCGATAGCCATGCCTTCGGGGATGTTGTGCGCGATGATGGCAATGACAAACAGCCAGATACGCGCAGCAATCACCGGCTGGTTGCCGGTGCCGACCAGCGCCTCGGGCGAAGCGCCAGAGACCTTGAGGTCAACCAGAAACAGGCACAGCGCACCGAACAACAAGCCAAAGCTGATCAGGCCACCCGCCCCCCAAGGGCTGAAACCGATGGACTGGGCGGCGCCCAGCCCTGGGATGATCAGGGAAAACGCGGTGGCTGCCAGCATCACGCCAGCGCCGAAGCCCAGCAGCGTATCGGCCAGTGCCACCGGCATGTTGCGAATGACCAGTACCGGTACTGCGCCCAACGCCGTGCCGAGTGCGCATACTGCGCCGCCCTCCAGGGCGCGCAGCATGCGTGGCTCCAGGTCCAGCCAGGCAAGGCCACGCGCTACCAGCAGCGCGGTGCCGGCCAGCAAAAGCAAAGTCCCAAGCGCCAGGCGGAACAGGCGCACACTGCTGACAGACATTACCTCAGAGCGCATACCGGTTCGACTCACTTCAGGGCTTCGAGGTAACGGCGTTCCACTTCTGCCCAGTCAATGACGTTGTAGAACGCACCGATGTATTCCGGACGACGGTTCTGATACTTCAGATAGTAGGCGTGCTCCCACACGTCCAGGCCAAGGATCGGCGTATTCCCGTGCATGAGCGGGCTGTCCTGGTTGCCGCTGCTCTCCACCACCAGGGTTTTCTGCGGTGTGACACTGAGCCAGGCCCAGCCGCTGCCAAAGCGGGTCAGTGCAGCCTTGGTGAATGCCTCTTTGAAGGCCTCGAAACCGCCCAGTTGTGCAGCCACCGCTTGAGCCAACTGGCCGACAGGCTCACCACCGCCCCGCGGCGACATCACGGTCCAGAAGAGGCTGTGGTTGGCGTGCCCGCCACCGTGGTTGGTCACAGCACCGCGAAGGTGTTCCGGCAGTTGCTTGACCGCACCGACCAGTTTTTCCACCGGCCATTCAGCCCATTCGGTACCTTCGAGGGCGGCATTGAGGCCGTTGACGTAGGTCTGGTGGTGTTTGGTGTGGTGGATTTCCATGGTCTGGGCGTCGATGTGCGGTTCCAGCGCATCGTAGGCGTAAGGCATTGCAGGCAGGGTATGAGGCATGTCAGTGAATTCCGTAGGCATGGGTTCTGGGCGCCATGTGCGGCTGGCCAGCAAGTTCGCTGGCACCGGCACCCTGGCGGTTGAGCAGGCGTTCCGTACGCGGGTACTGGCCGTACTCGGCGATGAAACTCAGCAGTTCGGTGTAGGTGCGCCCACTGTGGCGCAAGGCGGCGTCGCGCAGCGGCTGCGGCAAGCGCGCCTCCTGGCTGGCCTGCAACAACCGCTGGTGAGCGGCGCACAGGTAGTCGGCGCTTTCCTGCGGTTGGTTCAGGCGCAGGTGCAGGTCGGCCAGGTTGTGGTGGGCGATGACGAACGCGGCCACCGCTTCGTCGACGTCATGCCAGCGCTCGAACAGCACCTGGGCCAGCGCCAAGGCTTGCAGGTAGTGTTCCCGGGCATCGACCAGCTCGCCTTGCTCGAATAGGCGGTTGGCGGTTTCCGTGGTGCGTTTCCAGTGCTGCATGGTGGTCTCCTGGGCGGCAACGCAGGGTCAGATGCCGCCAGCGGTGAGTTTTTCCGGATCCAGCAGCGCTTCAAGCTGGTCACGCGACAGGTCGGTGTGCTCCAGCGCCACATCGATGATCGGGCGGCCCTGCTTGTAGGCGGTCTTGGCGATTTCGGCGGCCTTGAGGTAGCCGATGATGGGGTTCAGCGCAGTGACCAGGATCGGGTTGCGCGCCAAAGCTTCCTTGAGCTTGCCCTCGTTGACCTTGAAGCTGGCGATGGCCTTGTCGGCCAGCAGGCGGCTGACGTTGGCCATCAGCTCGATGCTTTCCAGGAGGTTGCGGGCAATCACCGGCAGCATCACGTTCAGCTCGAAGTTGCCAGACTGGCCAGCCACGGCGATGGTGGCGTCATTGCCGATCACCTGGGCGGCGACCATGGCTGTGGCCTCCGGAATCACCGGGTTGACCTTGCCCGGCATGATCGAAGAACCCGGTTGCAAGCCTTGCAACTCGATCTCCCCGAGTCCGGCCAACGGGCCGGAATTCATCCAGCGCAGGTCGTTGGCGATTTTCATCAGTGCCACTGCGGTGGTCTTGAGCTGGCCGGAGAGGGCCACGGCGGTATCCTGCGAGCCGATCAAGGCAAACAGATTCTGCCCCGGGGTGAACTCGACCTGGGTCAGGCCGCTGAGCTGGCGGGCGAAGCTGGCAGCGAACTGTGGGTGAGCGTTGATGCCGGTACCCACGGCGGTGCCGCCCTGGGCCAACGCCTGCAGGCTCGGCAGGGTGGCTTCGATGTGTGCCTTGGCGCCGTTTACCTGCGCGGCCCAGCCATCCAGCACCTGGCTCATGCGCACCGGCATGGCATCCATCAAGTGGGTCCGGCCGGTTTTGACATACTGATGCACTTGCACCGACTTGGCCTCGATCACCTGGACCAGGTGGCTCAGCGCCGGCAACAGCTGCTCGTGCAGCGCCAATGCGGCACTGACGTGGATAGTCGTGGGGATGATGTCGTTGCTGCTCTGGCCACAGTTGACGTGGTCGTTGGCATTGATTGCTTCACCCAGAACGCGGCTGGCCAAGGTAGCGATCACCTCGTTGGCGTTCATGTTCGAACTGGTGCCGGAACCGGTCTGGAACACATCCACAGGGAAGTGCTGGATGAAGTCGTCGGCCAGCAGTTGCTCGACGGCCTTGCCGATGGCCTGGCCCTGCGCGGCAGTCAATTGCTCCAGCTCGACGTTAGCCTTGGCGGCAGCAGCCTTGGCCAGCAGCAGCGCACGAATGAACTGGGCCGGCATGCGCTGACCGCTGATTGGGAAGTTGTCGACCGCGCGCTGGGTCTGGGCACCGTACAGGGCCTGGGCAGGCACCTGCAGCTCGCCCATGCTGTCACGCTCGATACGGGTATCACTCATCATCAAATCCTTGCATCAGTTCATCGGGAGAAATCGACGGCAGCAGGCGGCAATCAGCCAGCTGCAGAGCGTAGGTTTGCCAGCGTTGGTTGCGTTCCTGGCGGTCGAGATTGCGCAGGTCCAGCAGCGGGCGCCAGGCCTGGTCGAGGCACAGGCAGCGCCAATGCCAGGGCAGCATGCGGTCGCAGGCGGTATCCAGCAGCAGGCGGAAGGAGGTCAGTGCCACCGTCCATGGCGAGGTCTCGGTACAGCACACCAGGTAGCGGCCTTCGGCCAGGTAATGCTCGATCAGGCGCGGCTCGTCAGGTTCAAGTGCGCAGCGGATACGCCGGCTGAGCCAGCGCCAGTTTTCCAGGTAGGGCAGTTCGCGGAGGACGGGTTTCATGAACATCATCGCCGAGTTACTGGATAATGATATTCATTATTAATTGATAAACAGAATCACTTCAAGCGAAAGGTGATGAGACAAAAAACCCGGCGCAAGGGCCGGGTCTTCAGATTTGCGCCCGCGAAAGGGCCGGGACAGGCTAAATATCAGCTACCCGCAACAGTCATACGCTCGATCAGCACCGAGCCCGTGTGAATATTGCTACGGGTTTCAAGATCGCTGCCAATCGCGACAATCTGTTGGAACATGTCCTTCATATTTCCGGCGATAGTCACTTCTTGCACGGCATGCTGGATCTCGCCGTTTTCTACCCAGAACCCCGCCGCACCGCGGGAATAGTCCCCAGTCACCATGTTCAAGCCATGCCCCATCAACTCGGTTACCAACAACCCGCGCCCCATACGGCGAATCAATGCAGCCTGGTCTTCGACACCATGGCTGACGAACAGGTTGTGCACACCCCCCGAGTTGGCCGTGCTCGGCAAGCCCAGCTTGCGCCCCGAGTAAGTCCCCAGCAGGTACGACACCAGCTCACCCTTGTCGACGAACGGCTTGGCATAGGTGGCCAGGCCATCACCGTCAAATGCAGCACTGCCGAGGGCACGCGGGATGTGCGGGCGCTCGTCGAGTGTCAGCCAGGACGGGAACAAGCGCTGACCGATGGTGCCCTCGAGGAACGACGACTTACGGTAGAGGTTCCCACCGGAAATCGCCGACAGGAAGCTGCCGAACAGGCCGCCGGCCAGTTCAGCCGAGAACAACACCGGCACCTCGCAAGTGGGCACCGGCCGTGCGCCCAGGCGGCTGGCGGCCCGCTGGGCAGCGCGCACGCCGATGCTACGCGGGTCGGCCAGCAGGCTGCCCTGGCGGTTCACGTCATACCAGTAGTCACGCTGCATCTGCCCGTCGCCTTCGGCAATCATCACGCAGCTCAGGCTGTGCCGAGTCGAGGCATAACCGCCGATGAAGCCGTGGCTGTTGCCATACACACGGCAGCCCTGGTGGGTATTGAGGGTGGTGCCATCGGCGTTGAGGATGCGCGGGTCGGCGTCGAAAGCGGCCGCCTCACACGCCAGGGCCATCTCGATCGCCCTCTCCGGCTCGATGTCCCAGTCGTGATAAAGGTCCAGGTCCGGGACTTCACGGGCCATCAGTGCCGCGTCGGCCAAGCCCGAACATTCGTCCTCGGAAGTGTGTTTGGCAATGGCCAAGGCAGCCGCGACGGTCTCGCGGATCGCGTCCGGGCCACTGGCCGAGGTGCTGGCCGAGCCTTTGCGCTGGCCAACGTAGAGGGTGATGCCAAAGCCCTGGTCGCGGTTGAACTCGACCGTTTCGACCTCGCGCTGGCGTACGGTGGTGGACAGGCCCTGCTCCAGCGACACAGCCACTTCGCAGGCACTGGCCCCCTGGCGGCGCGCCTCGGTGATGATCGCCTCGACCTGCTCCTGCAATGCTGGCAGGTCTTTCGGACCTACGCTCTGGACTGCACTCATGGTTCTCTCCACTCAAATTCTGCGTTCGGCGAGGGTCATTCTACGACCGGGCCGGACAAGCGGCCCCCGACTGGTTATCATGGCGGCGATTCTTAGCGGACTGCCACCATGGTTGATTCAAACGACGACGCCTTCGACGGCGAAAAAAGCAAAACCCAGATCAAGCGCGAGCTGCATGCCCTGGTCGAACTCGGCGAGCGCCTCACTACGCTCAAGGCCGATACCCTGGCGCGCCTGCCGTTGACCGACGAGCTGCGCAAGGCATTGGCCGAGGCCAGCAAGCACACCGCTCATGGTGCCCGCAAACGCCACATGTCGTTTGTCGGCAAGCTGATGCGTGTGCAGGACCTGGATGCCATCCATGCCTTGCTCGAGCAGATGGACAGCTCGACCCGCCAGTACAACGAGCGCTTCCATGGCCTGGAGCGCTGGCGTGACCGGTTGATCGACGGTAACGACGAAGACCTCGAGCGCTTCGTCAACGAGTACCCCGACACCGATCGCCAGCAGCTGCGTTCGCTGGTGCGCCATGCCCAGCACGAAAAGGCCCGGAACAAACCACCGGCCGCCGCGCGCAAGGTCTTCAAGTACATTCGCGACCTCGACGAGTTGCAGCGCGGGCTACGCTGACGGACCGGGACCCTGTGGAGGCGGTCATGCCCGCCCCCACAACGGTTCCCGAAGCCCTCAAGCCCCGGTACCGCCCACGGTAATCGCATCCAGCTTCAAGGTCGGCTGCCCTACCCCGACCGGCACAGACTGCCCGTCCTTGCCACACGTCCCCACCCCGCTGTCCAGCGCCAGGTCATTACCGACCATCGACACCCGGCTCATCGCCTCCGGCCCGTTGCCGATCAGGGTCGCGCCCTTCACCGGTGCGGTAATCTTGCCGTCTTCGATCAGGTAGGCCTCACTGGTCGAGAACACGAACTTGCCGCTGGTGATGTCCACCTGGCCACCACCGAGGTTGGCGCAGTAGATACCCTTCTTCACCGACGCGATGATTTCCTGGGGGTCGCTTTCGCCGGCACGCATGTAAGTGTTGGTCATGCGTGGCATCGGCAGGTGCGCGTAGGACTCACGGCGGCCGTTGCCGGTCACCGCCATGCCCATCAGGCGCGCATTGAGCTTGTCCTGCATGTAGCCCTTGAGCACGCCGTTCTCGATCAGCGTGGTGCACTCGGTCGGGGTACCTTCGTCGTCCACGCTCAACGAGCCGCGGCGGCCTTCAAGGGTGCCATCGTCGACGATGGTGCACAGGCTCGAGGCAACCTTCTCGCCAATCCGGCCGCTGAACGCTGAACTGCCCTTGCGGTTGAAGTCACCTTCCAGGCCGTGGCCGACCGCTTCGTGTAGCAGTACGCCCGACCAGCCCGAGCCCAGCACCACCGGCAAGGTACCGGCCGGTGCGGGGATCGCTTCCAGGTTGACCAGTGCCTGGCGCAACGCCTCGCGGGCATAACCCATGACCCGCTCTTCGGTGAAGAAACGGTAGTCGGTACGGCCGCCACCGCCCTGCCCACCACGCTCGCGACGGCCATTCTGCTCGACGATGACGCTGACATTGAAGCGCACCAGCGGGCGCACGTCGGCGGCCAGGCTGCCATCAGCCGCCGCAATCAGGATGCGTTCCCACACCCCGGCCATGCTCACGCTGACCTGCTGGATACGCGGGTCGAGCGCACGGGTGGCAGCATCGACACGCTTGAGCAGCTCGACCTTCTCGGCACGGCTGAGCACGTCCAGCGGGTTATCCGCTGCGTACAGGGCGGTCACGTCCTGGCTGCGGAAGGCCTGCACCGTGCCGTTTTGCCCGGCACGGGAAATCGAACGGGCAGCGCGGGCTGCCGAGGTCAGCGCTTCGAGGTTGATGGCATTGCTATAGGCGAAACCGGTCTTTTCACCGGACTGGGCACGCACGCCGACGCCCTGGTCCAGGTTGAAACTGCCCTCTTTGACGATGCCGTCTTCCAGCGCCCAGGTTTCCGAGATCTGGCCTTGGAAATACAAGTCGGCGGCGTCGATGCCGCGGCCGGCCAACTCACCCAGCACGCTCTGCAGGCTGTCCAGGCTCAAGCCGCCTGGGGCCAGGAGCTGCTCACTGACGGTGGATAACATCTGGCTCATAGTCACTCCGAGGTGTGCGCAGGTCGCAACGCGCCCTGCGAAAAAAAGCGCCGGTGCGATACCACCGGCATGCGCGCCCGGATGGACGCTTGTTCTTCAATGTTGCGCTCGGCTAGCAGTACCGCTTCGCCTTGCGCCTGTTCTGCGATGATGCGGCCCCAAGGGTCGATAATCGCCGCATGGCCGTGGGTTTCCCGGGGGCCTGGGTGGGTGCCGCCCTGCGCCGCAGCCAGCAGGTAGCATTGGGTTTCGATGGCCCGGGCCCGCACCAGCACCTCCCAGTGCGCGGCGCCAGTCACTGCCGTGAAAGCCGCCGGAGCAGTAATCAGTTCTGCACCGGCAGCGCGCAACGCGCTGTACAACTCGGGAAAGCGCAGGTCGTAGCACACGCTCAGCCCCAGCCGCCCAACCGGCGTATCAGCCACCACCACCTGGGCGCCGTGGGCATAGTCATCCGATTCACGGTAACGCCCGCGGTTGTCGGCCACGTCCACGTCGAACAAGTGCAGCTTGTCATAGCGCGCTGCTACCTCGCCGTGTTCATCGATCAGTAGCGAGCAGGCATGAGCCTTGGCCTCGGGCTGGCCGACCGGCGGCAGGGGCAAGGTACCGGCGACTATCCATAACTTGAGGTCGCGAGCGGTACGTTTCAACCATGGCAGGATCGGCCCTTCACCCAAGGCTTCGGCACGACCTATGGCAGCGGCGTCCTTGCGGCCCATGGCGGCAAAGTTTTCCGGCAGCACCGCCAACCGCGCGCCGCCCAATGCAGCCTGCTGCAACAGGGCGGCGGCACGCTGCAGGTTGGCCAGCACATCGTCCTGGCTGACCATCTGGATTACCGCTGCCTTCATGGGCACTCCTGGCACTATTTTTCGAAAGGTTTCACAAAGGTGATTCTAGGCTCTTTCCACGGCCCTTCGACACGGTAGTGCACGCTGGCAAAGCGCGACACCCGGTCACCGATCAGCCGATCGACGAGGAACAACGCCCCGCCCACTGCCGGCGCGCCGACGATCAGCGCGGCCAGCGGCAGGTTGTTGGTCACCGGCAGGCTGACCTGCAGATTGGCATTAACCTGGTCACGGACCATGTCCAGCGTGCCCTCCAGCTCGAAGCTGCTCGACGGGCCGGTCATGGTGATCGGTTCGCGGGTCACGTAGACCCCATCACTGGCCACCAGCAGCCCTTTAACCCTGTCATAAGCCAGGCCCTTGTCGAACAGGTCGGAGAAGTCCAGGCGCAGACGGCGACCGATCGAATTGAAGTTGAGCAGGCCGAACACCCGCAACGCCTGGGCGCTGCCTTCGACCTCGACGAACTGGCCCGTGCGCAACGCCGCGTCCATGCTGCCCGAGAAGCGTTTCAGGCCCACCGCAGCCGGTGAGCCCGGCCAGCGGCCGTCAACGTCCAGGCGAAAATCTCGGCTGGTCACCGTCGGGGCAAAACCCCAAGCCTTGAGGACATCGGCCAGGTTCTTGCCATCCAGGCGGCCCTTGTACCAACTGCTGGTCTTGCCGGTTTCGCCCTCCCAGCCACCGCCGCCGTCGATGCGCAAGCCTTTGAAGTCAAGGTCGATATCACTGGCGGTCACACCACGCGCGGTTGGCCGCAGCTTGACTGCGGCACTGCCGAACAGGTCGTCACCTCGGTACAGCTTGTCGATGCTCAGGTCCAGCGCCGGGACCTTGCGCGGGTCGAACGACGCCAGCGGGTCGGGGCCATCCTGGGCTTGTTCTTCAGCTTGCTTTTCAGCTGGGCTGGGCGCGGGCAGGCGCAAGGTCTGCATGCGCACGACCATGGGCGCGCCCTTGGCATCCGGCACACGGGCGTTGCCGATGACTTCCTTGCTGTCCAGGCGCAGGTCCCAGGCCGGGCCGCCCCGGGCCAGGCGAACCACCGCCTGGTTCAGGTCCATGCCGAAGGCTTTCAACTGGCCAATGCTCAGGTCAACGCTTTGCAGGTTCTGCCGCGCACTGCCGCCCGGGTCGTCGCCGGCCAAACGCGCCGCCTGCTCCTGCCAAGGTGCCAGATCCAGCGTATCCAGACGCCCACGCACCCGCAGGCCTTGGCCGGCCGGCACTTGGGCGTCACCTGTACCCAACAGCAACTCGCCCCGACCCTGGGCCAGCTTGTCACCCGGCGCGGCATAGGCTAAACGGGCAAGGTCGGCGTAGGCAGCGTCAAAACGCCGCTCCGGGCCTTGCAGGTTCATGCTGAAACGGCTGTCACGGGTATCGGCCGCCGCCTTGCCGAACGGCGCTGGCAGGTCAATGGCCAGGCCCTTGAGACTGGAGGTGACGCTCAGTCGGTTGTCCCGGCTGCCGAGGCTGAGCTGCAACTGGTACGGCAAGTCGCCGGATGCCGGCAAAGCCTGGTTGAAGTGCAACCAGTCGGTCAGCGCCTTGAGCGAAACCTGGCCACTGGCATCGATGCGGGTCTGCATCTGCCCGGCCTGGCCTTCGGCGGTGATTTGTGCGGTTACCGGTTTGCCAAACGCCTGCAGGCTGATGCCCTTGCCGCTCAGGCCCTTGTCGAAGTCGAAGCTGAAATCACCCTTGAGGCGGCTCAACTCCAGGCTCGGTGGGACAACTTTCAGGCGTGCATCACTGGTGGCGAAGTCGACCTGCACTTTCGGCCGCTGCCCATGCGCCAACGGGATATCGAGCTTGAGTTTGCCCTTGAGCGGACCCTCGCCTTCCCAGCCGGCGAAGATCTCACCCGTGCCAATCGGCGCTTCCTTGAGAATTTTCAAGCCATCGCCCAGGCTGCCGTCAAAGTCGCCATCGAGGAACAGATGGCTGTGCTGGCCCTCCTCGACATGCGGGATATCCACCGTCACATCACTGACCTTGGTGTCGAGCAGCACACCGCGTTGGGCCTTGATGCGTACGCCGCTGTCTTCGATGAACACATCGCCATCCACGTGCTGTACCTGAGGCCAGCCAGGCTGGAAGTCCAGTGCAGCGTCATGCACCTTGAAGAACAGGCTGATGCTGCGCGCTTCAGGCGCCGCGCCGTGGTTCAGCGAGCCCTGGTACTGGAAATAACCTTCGTCCACGGCGCCCTTGACGATTGCACTGCGCAACCACTCGTCGAGGGCCGGGCTGAGTACCTCGGGCAGGTACTTGGCGGTATAGCGGCCATCGCCTTCGGTCAGGCCAACCCGCAAGTCCATGTAGTCTTCGCGGCCTTCCTCGAACAGCAGGCGAATCAGGAAGTCCCCGGCGATCTTCCCCTCCTCGCCCAGCACCTTGAGGTACGGCGCAATCAAGGTGAAGCCGTCTTTGTCGAGTGCCCAGACCAGGCGCGCATTGGCCTTCTGGTAATGCCAGGGCTTGGCAAAGATCGGGTACAAATGCAGCATGAACGCATCAGTGTCCAGACGCAGTTCACCGTGCCCAAGGTCACCACTGATACTGCCGCTGACGTTACCCGCGGCCGGGGCATTGTGATAGGCATCGAAGCCGACCTTGTCCAGGTTGGCTGCGAATTGCAGGCGCTGGTCCCCTTCAGCCTTGGGCCGGGCCTCTAGCCGTACATTGCGCAGCGCGCCAGTCACGTTCAGGCCATCAACCACGGCCATAACCTTGTCCGGCAGCGGCGCCAGGGCATTGATCAGCGGGGTCAATGGCGTCAGGTCAAGCCGGTCGGCCTGAACCTGCCAGCGTTCATCAGCGTCGTTCTCGCCAGGGCGTTGCTGCAACTGCAGGTGCGATTCCCAGCGCGTCTTGCCGATGTCCATGGCCAGCGAGTCGACGGCCACGTCGAAGCCTTGCTCCCGGCGCTGGAACCAGGCCCTCAGGGCCAGGTTATTCAGGGTGGCGGCCTTGCGCCCGCTGTAGGCGCCCTTCAGTTCCGGAGCGTTGAGCCGCACCACGGCCTGTTGCAACTGCCTCTTGCCCCAGTCGACCCAGAACTCCCCCCCCGCGCGCAGGGTATCAGCCTGCCATTGCCCCAGCAGGCTTGGCGGCAACCAGTGCGACCAGTCGCTTTGCGGCAAGCTGAGATAGGCTTCAACCTCGCCATCGCGCCAGGCCTTGGCCGACACCCGGCTATGCAGGCTCAGCGCCAGTGGCTGGCCATCGGGCAAGGTCGCCCGCAGGTCCAGTGCCTGGCGCGAAGCACCGGCCTGCAGGCCCGCACTGACGTAAGTCAGGGTCAGCGGGTCGCGCTGCCATGGGTGCACGGTGACCTGGCTGTCGAACACATCGACGCGGCCCAGTTGGCGCAGGCGCTGCAGCAGGTCGGCAGGGTCCAGCGGTGTGTCGTCTTTCTTCGGTAACCCTTCAAGGCTCCAGGCGCCCTGGTCGTTCTCACGCAGGATGAGCTGCAAGCCACCCAGCTGGATGCGCGCCAGGCGCACCTCACGGGCGGTGAGGCTGGCCCATATGTCGGGCACTACCATGACCTCATCCAGCCGCAACGCTTTGGCGCCCTCGCCCAATTGCAGGTCGCGTACCCGAAGCACCGGCGCCAGGCCGCTCCAGTGCCCTTCAAGCGCACCTACATGCACGGGCAGGCCAAGCGCCTGCTCGGCCTTGCTCTCTACATCGGCGCGATACTCGGCTACCAGGGGCACCAGTTCACGGCCGAGGCTGACGTACAGCGCCACCAATACCGCCAACAGGGCGCAAATGCCCAGCCCCCAGCGGGTCAAGGCGACAAGAACGCGGGTCAGACGTCCCATGGCCGTGGCCCTCCAAGTCGTTTATCCATGATGGCCCGTCGCGCAGGTTTTGCCAGCGTGACAATGCCGCGGCGTAGTTCAGAAGGCCTCAGAGCAGCACCACGTCGTACTGTTCCTGCGAATACATCGACTCGACCTGGAAGCGAATGGTTCGACCGATAAAGGCCTCAAGCTCCGCCACGTTGCCCGATTCTTCGTCCAGCAGGCGGTCGACCACCTTTTGGTTGGCCAGCACACGGTAGCCTTCGGCCTGATAGGCACGGGCCTCACGCAGGATCTCGCGGAAGATTTCGTAACAGATGGTCTCGGGCGTTTTCAGCTTGCCACGGCCCTGACAGGCCAGGCAGGGTTCGCACAGCACCTGCTCGAGGCTTTCGCGCGTGCGCTTGCGGGTCATCTGCACCAGGCCCAGTTCGGTTATGCCGATGATGTTGGTCTTGGCGTGATCACGCTCGAGTTGCTTCTCCAGGGTGCGCAGCACCTGGCGCTGGTGGTCCTCATCTTCCATATCGATGAAGTCGATGATGATGATGCCGCCGATGTTGCGCAGGCGCAGTTGCCGGGCGATGGCGGTGGCAGCCTCGAGGTTGGTCTTGAAGATGGTCTCTTCAAGGTTGCGGTGGCCAACGAAAGCCCCGGTGTTGACGTCGATGGTGGTCATCGCTTCGGCCGGGTCGACCACCAGATAGCCACCGGACTTCAGCGGCACCTTGCGCTCCAGGGCGCGCTGGATCTCGTCTTCGACGCCATACAGATCGAAAATCGGCCGTTCGCCAGGGTAGTGCTCAAGGCGGTCGGCGATTTCCGGCATCAGCTCACCGACGAACTGCGTGGTCTTCTGGAAAGTCTCGCGCGAGTCGATACGGATCTTCTCGATCTTCGGGTTGACCAGGTCGCGGAGAGTACGCAGGGCCAGGCCCAGGTCCTCGTAGATGACCGTGGGCGCACCGCAGGTCTGGATCTGGGTGCCAATCTGCTCCCAGAGGCGACGCAGGTAGCGGATGTCCTGCAGAATTTCTTCGGCACGCGCGCCCTCGGCGGCAGTGCGCAAGATGAAGCCGCCGGCATCCTTGATGTTCTCGCTGTCCATGCAGGCGCTGACCACCTGTTTGAGGCGCTCGCGCTCCGCTTCGTCCTCTATTTTCAACGAAATACCGACATGGCTGCTACGCGGCATGTACACCAGGTAACGCGACGGGATCGACAGCTGGGTGGTCAGGCGAGCCCCCTTGGTGCCGATCGGGTCCTTGGTCACCTGCACGACCAGGGCCTGGCCCTCGTGCACCAATGCAGTGATGTTCTCTACCGCCGAACCTTCGCGCTGCGAGATCTCCGAGGCGTGGATGAACGCGGCGCGCTCCAGGCCGATGTCGACGAAGGCCGCCTGCATGCCCGGCAGCACACGCACCACCTTGCCCTTGTAGATGTTGCCGACGATGCCACGGCGCTGGGTACGCTCGACGTGCACTTCCTGCAGCACCCCGTTTTCCACCACCGCCACGCGTGACTCCATCGGGGTGATGTTGATCAGGATCTCTTCACTCATGGCAGGCTCTCGTCAAAGGTCTTTTGTAATGATGGATGGGCTATGCAGTGCTGGCTACCGCTGGTTTGTTACCTCTGGCGTATGCACAGGTGATTGCCAGCAGGCGATGCCGAACTGGCCAAGCAGATCGGCCGTTTCACAGAGTGGCAAGCCGACCACCGCCGAGTAACTGCCGGACAGGCCAGTGACAAAGACCGCGCCCAGGCCCTGGATGGCATAGCTGCCGGCTTTGTCGGCGGGTTCCCCGCTGGCCCAGTAGCGTTGCGCCTCGCCAGCAGTGATCTCGCGGAAACGTACCCTGCTCGTCACACACAGGCTCTGCACACGCTGGCCATCATCAAGGGCGACCGCAGTCAGTACCTGATGCTCCCGGCCAGACAGGTCAGCCAGCATGGCCAGGGCATCTTCGCGGTTTTCCGGTTTACCGAGAATTCGACCATCGAGCACCACCGCAGTGTCTGCGCCGAGCACCACCGCCGGACCGGTGACAGTGGCCAGGCCAGCGGCCGCTTTGGCCCGGGCCAGGCGCTCAACGTAGGCCGGCGCGCTTTCGCCGCTCAGCGGGGTTTCATCGATGGGGGCGCTGACGACGCTGAACGGTACGCCGATCTGGGTCAGTAGTTCACGCCGACGAGGCGAGCCAGAAGCCAGGTGTAGCGGGTTCATGCAGACATCTCCCTGTCAGCGGCACTTTGCCGTCAGTTGATATGCAAGCGTCGGCGCAGGTCGCGCAGGGCGAAACTGATCCACGGCCAGAGCAAGGCACTGATCACCGCCGACCAGACCAGTGCCAGGGTAGGCAGGCGGTTGCCGGTCAGGGCGCTGAGCCATAGCTGGATCAGCTGGGCGATACCGAAAATCACCAGGATGACCAGGCTTTGCTGCCACATGGGGAACATGCGCAGGCGCTGCTGCAAGGACAGCACCAGGAAGGTTATGAGGGTAAGGATCAGCGCGTTCTGCCCGAGCAGGGTGCCGTACAGCACGTCCTCGGCCAGGCCCAGCACGAATGCCGTGGTCATGCCAACCTTGCTCGGCACGTTCAAGGTCCAGAACGACACCAGCAAGGCCAGCCACATGGGCCGGAACACTTCCATGAAGTGCGGCATGGGCGAAACGCTGAGCAACAGGCCGATGGCGAAAGTCAGCCAGATAACCCAGCCGTTGTTACGGCGTGATGCAGCCATCATTGCCTCCGGGGGGTAACGGGTGCGGCAGCCGGGGCAGCGGGCTGTGCGGCCGGGGCTGCGGGCTGTACCGCTGGCGTGGCAGCCGGTGGCTGTGCGACCGGGGCCGTAGCGGTAGGAGCAGCCTGCTCGCCGCTGGCAGCCGGCTGGCCGGCGGGGGTAGCGCCTTTGCGGTCAGCCTCTTCCTGGGCGATAGCGGCATCGGTCGCGCGCTGCTCGGGGCTACGACGGTCGCTGAACACCAGTAGCATGTAGCGACTACGGTTCAGCGCGGCGGTTGGGATAGCGCGAACGATGGCGAAGGGCTGGCCGGAGTCGTGGATCACTTCGTTCACCGTGGCCACCGGGTAGCCGGCAGGGAAACGCTGGCCCATGCCGGAACTGACCAGCAGGTCGCCTTCCTTGATGTCGGCGGTATCGGCCACATGGCGCAACTCCAGACGCTCCGGGTTCCCCGTGCCACTGGCGATGGCCCGCAGGCCATTGCGGTTGACCTGCACCGGAATGCTGTGGGTGGTGTCGGTCAGCAGCAGCACCCGCGAGGTATAGGGCATCAACTCGACCACCTGGCCCATCAGGCCGCGGGCATCAAGCACCGGTTGGCCGAGGAACACACCGTCGCGCTCACCCTTGTTGATCAGGATGCGATGGGTGAACGGATTGGGGTCGACCCCGATCAACTCGGCGACCTCGACCTTCTCGTTGACCAGCGCCGAGGAGTTGAGCAACTCGCGCAAGCGCACGTTTTGCTCGGTCAGGGCCGCCAGCTTCTGCAGGCGCCCCTGCAGCAGCAGGGCTTCGGTCTTGAGCTTCTCGTTTTCGGCTATCAGCTCGGTACGGCTGCCGAACTGGCCGGCCACGCCTTGCCAGGCACGCTGCGGCAGGTCGGTGATCCAGTAGGATTCCATCAGCACCAGGCCCATCTGGCTGCGCACGGGCTTGAGCACATCGAAGCGCGCGTCGACAACCATCAACGCGACCGACATCACCACCAGGACGAGCAGGCGAACGCCCAGCGAAGGGCCCTTGGAGAAAAGCGGTTTAATGGGCCGTTCCTCGTGGACGACTCAGGAGGTCATTGGACATGGGACAACGCACCAGCCTGGTTGCGGATTGACGGATACGGCGCCCGAACGGGCGCCAGCCCAGCACATACAGGTAGCACTGTGCGTACTACCTGTAAACCGGGCGCTCGTGAACAGCGAGCGGAATCACTCGCTGGAGAGCAGGTCCATCGCATGCTTGTCCATCATCTCCAGGGCGCGACCGCCGCCACGGGCGACACAGGTCAGCGGGTCCTCGGCGACGATCACTGGCAGGCCGGTTTCCTGGGCCAGCAGCTTGTCGAGGTCACGCAGCAGCGCACCGCCACCGGTCAGCACCAGGCCACGCTCGGCGATGTCCGAGGCCAGTTCGGGCGGCGATTGCTCCAGGGCGCTCTTGACCGCCTGGACGATGGTCGCCAGCGATTCCTGCAACGCTTCGAGCACTTCGTTGGAGTTGAGGGTGAAGGCACGCGGTACGCCCTCGGCCAGGTTACGGCCACGCACGTCGACTTCACGGACTTCGCCGCCCGGGTAGGCAGTACCGATTTCCTGCTTGATACGCTCGGCGGTGGATTCGCCGATCAGGCTGCCATAGTTGCGACGCACGTAGGTGACGATGGCTTCGTCGAAGCGGTCGCCGCCAACGCGGACGGATTCGGCATAGACCACACCGTTCAGCGAGATCAGGGCGATTTCAGTGGTACCACCACCAATGTCGACGACCATCGAACCGCGGGCCTCTTCGACCGGCAGGCCGGCACCAATGGCAGCGGCCATCGGCTCTTCGATCAGGAACACTTCACGGGCACCGGCACCCAGGGCCGACTCGCGAATGGCGCGGCGCTCTACCTGGGTCGACTTGCACGGTACACAGATCAGCACGCGCGGGCTTGGCTGCAGGAAGCTGTTCTCGTGAACCTTGTTGATAAAGTATTGCAACATTTTTTCGCAGACGCTGAAGTCGGCGATGACGCCGTCCTTCATCGGACGAATGGCTGCAATGTTGCCAGGCGTACGGCCCAGCATGCGTTTGGCTTCGGTACCGACGGCGACGACGCTTTTCTGGTTGCCATGGGTACGGATGGCAACAACCGAGGGCTCATTCAGGACGATACCGCGCTCACGCACGTAAATAAGGGTGTTGGCAGTACCCAGGTCGATGGAAAGATCGCTGGAAAACATGCCACGCAGTTTCTTGAACATGGGAAAGTGACCCTGGGGAAAGCGTGGGTAAAAAAGTGCGGCAAACTCTAACAATGGCAGGGATTTTGGGCAAGGAGCCAATATGTTAAATTGGCTGTTTTTCCGAGCACGCCAGCAGAAATTCGCGGCCGTTAGACCGTCAGAAAGCTGACATGTTCCTCACTGCGGACCCAAATTCCGTTCTTTGTTTCCCCTGGAGATCCTCATGGCGCTTGAACGCTGCGACGTGGAAAAGATCGCCCATCTGGCCCGCCTGGGCCTGAATGATGGCGAACTGCCACGCATTACTGACGCCCTGAACAGCATTCTCGGCCTGGTCGACCAGATGCAAGCGGTCGACACCACGGGCATCGAGCCCCTGGCCCACCCACTGGAGGCCAGCCAGCGCTTGCGCCCCGATCAGGTCACCGAAAGCAACCAACGCGACGCCTACCAGGCAATCGCGCCATCGACCGAAAGCGGTCTGTACCTGGTTCCCAAAGTCATCGAGTAAGGGATAGAGCCTGCCATGCATCAATTGACCCTGGCCGAGATCGCCCGCGGACTCGCCGACAAGTCGTTTTCCTCCGAAGAGCTGACCGGCGCGCTGCTGGCGCGCATCAAGCAGCTCGACCCACAGATCAACAGCTTCATCAGCATCACCGAAGACCTGGCCCTGGACCAGGCACGCGCCGCCGACGCCCGTCGCGCCGCCGGCGAGAGCGGCGCGCTGCTGGGCGCGCCGATCGCCCACAAGGATTTGTTCTGCACCAACGGCGTACGCACCAGCTGCGGCTCGAAGATGCTCGACAACTTCAAGGCGCCCTATGACGCCACCGTGGTCGCCAAACTGGCCGAAGCCGGCATGGTCACCCTGGGCAAGACCAACATGGACGAATTCGCCATGGGTTCGGCCAACGAATCCAGCCACTACGGCGCGGTGAAGAACCCGTGGAACCTCGAACATGTGCCGGGTGGTTCGTCGGGCGGCTCGGCTGCCGCTGTGGCTGCACGCCTGCTGCCGGCCACCACCGGCACCGATACCGGCGGTTCGATCCGTCAACCGGCGGCACTGACCAACCTCACTGGCCTGAAACCGACGTACGGTCGTGTTTCGCGCTGGGGCATGATCGCCTATGCCTCCAGCCTCGACCAGGGCGGCCCGCTGGCCCGTACTGCCGAGGACTGCGCCCTGCTGCTGCAAGGCATGGCCGGTTTCGACGCCAAGGACTCCACCAGCATCGAAGAACCCGTGCCGGACTACAGCGCCAGCCTCAATGCTTCGCTGCAGGGCCTGCGCATCGGCCTGCCAAAGGAGTACTTCGGTGCCGGCCTCGACCCGCGCATCGCTGAGCTGGTCCAGGCCAGCGTCAAGGAGCTGGAAAAGCTCGGTGCCGTGGTCAAGGAAATCAGCCTGCCGAACATGCAGCACGCCATTCCGGCCTACTACGTGATCGCTCCGGCGGAAGCCTCTTCCAACCTGTCGCGCTTCGACGGTGTGCGCTTCGGCTACCGCTGCGAAGAACCGAAAGACCTCACCGACCTGTACAAGCGTTCGCGTGGCGAAGGCTTCGGCGTGGAAGTACAACGTCGCATCATGGTCGGTACTTACGCCCTGTCGGCCGGCTACTACGACGCCTACTACGTAAAGGCACAGCAGATCCGCCGCCTGATCAAGAACGACTTCATGGCTGCCTTCAACGATGTCGACCTGATCCTCGGCCCGACCACGCCTAACCCGGCCTGGAAGCTCGGCGCCAAGAGCAGCGACCCGGTCGCCGCCTACCTGGAAGACGTCTACACCATCACCGCCAACCTGGCGGGCCTGCCGGGCCTGTCGATGCCAGCTGGCTTCGTCGACGGCCTGCCGGTCGGCGTACAACTGCTGGCGCCCTACTTCCAAGAAGGCCGCCTGCTCAACGTCGCGCACCGCTACCAGCAAGTGACCGACTGGCACACCCGCGCCCCCAACGGCTTCTGAGGAATTCACACATGCAATGGGAAGTTGTGATCGGGCTGGAAATCCACACTCAGCTCGCCACCCAGTCGAAGATCTTCTCCGGCAGCGCCACCACCTTCGGCTCCGAGCCGAATACCCAGGCCAGCCTGGTTGACCTTGGCATGCCTGGCGTACTGCCGGTGCTGAACCAGGAAGCCGTGCGCATGGCGTGCATGTTCGGCCTGGCGATCGACGCCGAAATTGGCAAGCGCAACGTGTTCGCGCGCAAGAACTACTTTTACCCGGACCTGCCCAAGGGTTACCAGATCAGCCAGATGGACCTGCCGATCGTCGGCAAGGGCCACCTGGACATCGCCCTGGAAGACGGCACCATCAAGCGCATCGGCGTAACCCGCGCGCACCTGGAAGAAGACGCCGGCAAGAGCCTGCACGAAGACTTCAGCGGCTCCACCGGCATCGACCTGAACCGTGCCGGCACCCCGCTGCTGGAAATCGTTTCCGAGCCTGACATGCGCAGCGCCAAGGAAGCCGTTGCCTACGTCAAGGCGATCCACGCGCTGGTGCGCTACCTGGGCATCTGTGACGGCAACATGGCAGAAGGCTCACTGCGTTGCGACTGCAACGTGTCGATCCGCCCGAAGGGCCAGGCCGAATTCGGTACCCGCTGCGAGATCAAGAACGTCAACTCGTTCCGCTTCATCGAGCGTGCGATCAACAGCGAGATCCAGCGCCAGATCGACCTGATCGAAGACGGCGGCAAGGTGGTACAGGAAACCCGCCTGTACGACCCGAACAAGGACGAGACCCGCTCCATGCGCAGCAAGGAGGAAGCCAACGACTACCGTTACTTCCCCGACCCGGACCTGCTGCCGGTGGTGATCGAGGACAGCTACCTCGAAACCATCCGCGCCGGCCTGCCGGAGCTGCCACCGCAAAAAGTCGAGCGCTTCCAGAGCCAGTATGGCCTGTCGGCCTACGACGCCAACGTGCTGGCGTCCAGCCGCGAGCAGGCGGACTACTTTGAAGAAGTGGTGAAGACGGGTGGCGACGCCAAGCTGGCCGCCAACTGGGTCATGGTCGAACTGGGCAGCCTGCTGAACAAGCTGGGTGTCGAGATCGACCAGGCGCCGGTCAGCGCCGCGCAACTGGGTGGCATGCTGCTGCGCATCCGCGACAACACCATCAGCGGCAAGATCGCCAAGACCGTGTTCGAGGCCATGGCTGCCGGCGAAGGGGATGCCGACAGCATCATCGAGAGCAAAGGCCTGAAGCAGGTCACCGATACCGGTGCGATC
The DNA here is from genome assembly GCF_026240995.1 of Pseudomonas sp. DCB_BI. Taxonomy (NCBI): domain Bacteria; kingdom Pseudomonadati; phylum Pseudomonadota; class Gammaproteobacteria; order Pseudomonadales; family Pseudomonadaceae; genus Pseudomonas; species Pseudomonas sp. DCB_BI. Next base: position 175,341 of record NZ_JAPFCG010000001.1, read on the forward strand.
GACAAGATGCTCGACGAAATGCTGGCTGCAAACGCCGAGCAGGTCGAACAGTACCGCGCGGCTGACGAGGCCAAGCGCGGCAAGATGTTCGGCTTCTTCGTCGGCCAGGCCATGAAAGCCTCCAAAGGCAAGGCCAACCCGGGGCAGGTGAACCAATTGCTCAAAGCCAAGCTCGAAGGGTGATTGTTTTACCCCTGTAATGCTGCGAGGGCTTTGCCCTCGTTCGCGGCTAGAGCCGCTCCTGCACAAGCCAGCGCTTTACCTGTAGGAGCGGGTTTACCCGCGAATGGCCGCACCGGAGAGCACCTGACTTGCTAAAACGATCCCTCGGCACCCTCGCCCTGTTTTCTTTCCTGGCCGGCTGCGCCAGCCATGACATCGACCCGCGCGGCTACGACCAGACGGGCACTGCTTCCTACTACGGCTCGCGCCACCATGGCAAACGCACCGCCAGTGGCGAACCGTTCAACCAGCACGGGCTGACCGCCGCCCATCGCAGCCTGCCCTTCGGCAGCCGCGTACTGGTTACCAATATGGCCAACCAGCGCAGCGTGGTGGTACGCATCAACGACCGTGGCCCGCACACCCGCGGCCGCCTGATTGACCTGTCACGCGCCGCCGCAGAAAAAATCGGCATGCTCCGTAGCGGAACGGCTCGCGTGCGAGTACAAGGGCTTAGCGACTGACGCGACAGGAGTCCGACCATTTTCGACTTGGCCACCCTTCCTACTTTCAGCCTGCTGCAACTGGGCATCGCCCTGCTGTTGCTGGTAGGCGGCGCCGAACTGCTGGTGCGCGCAGCTTTGCGCCTGGCGCAGCGCCTGCACGTTCGCCCGCTGATCATCGGCCTCAGCCTGGTGGCCTTTGGCAGCACCGCCCCGCAACTGACCGTAAGCCTGCAGGCAGCCTACCAGGGCGCGCCAGACGTGGCGGTCGGCAGCGTGGTCGGCAGCAATATCTTCAACGTACTTGTGATACTCGGGCTGGCGGCCCTGATCATCCCGCTGCGCGTGTCGCGGCAACTGGTGCGCCTGGACATACCGCTGATGATCGCCGCCAGTGGGCTGGTCTATGCGTTGTCTGCCAATGGCCACCTGGGGCGCGTCGAAGGGGTGGTCCTGCTGCTGAGCCTGGCCTGTTACCTGGCGATGCTCTGGCACCAGTCCCGCCACTACGCACGTACCTACCCTGCTCCGGACACGGCCAGAGCCAGTGCTGGACGCTTCTGGTCAGGCACACTGCTGCAAGTGCTGACCGGTTTTGGCCTGCTCAGCCTGGCCGGCCACCTGCTGCTCGAGGCCGCGGTGGAGGTGGCCACCGACCTGGGCCTCTCCGAACGGATCATCGGCCTGACCGTCGTCGCCATCTGCACCTCGCTCCCGGAACTGGCCGCCGCGCTGATTGCCGCCCTGCGTGGTGAACGGGAGATTGCCGTGGGCACGGTGATCGGCAGCAACCTGTTCAACCTGCTGGCCGTACTGGGCATGACCGCACTGGTCACCCCCGAGCCGCTGTCGATCTCGCCCAATGCGCTGTCTTTCGACCTGCCGGTGATGCTTGGCGTGGCAGTGCTGAGCCTGCCGGTGTTCTATTCCGGGTACCGCATCACGCGCGCAGAAGGCCTAGTGTTCCTGTGCCTGTACCTGGCCTACGGCCTGCACGTGGCAGCCTTTACCATGGGCATGCCGCTGGCCGGCCGACTGGAGCAATTGATGCTGTTCTATGTACTGCCGGTGCTTGCCTTGGTGTTGCTGTACACCACCGTGCGCGCCTGGCGCCGCCAACATTGAACGCGTCGTTGGGATCGAGCGCGGCACGGGCGCCGCTCGATCCCACAAAACGCAGAAGATCTACCGACGAACCTGCCGAGCTTTCTTCAATTTGAAGGCCACCCACAGCACGGCAATCCATGCCGGGATCAGCATCACCGAAATGCGAATCGGCGGCGTCAGGTACATCACTACCAGGATCAGCACAATGAAGGCCAGGCACAGGTAGTTGGTCAGCGGATGCCCCAGGCTTTTGTAAAACGGGGTGATGCCGGCGGCCAACTTGGCCTTGCGGAATTTCAGGTGGGTAATGCTGATACTTGCCCAGTTGATCACCAACGCCGACACCGCCAAGGCCATCAACAGGCCAAAGGCTTCGCCCGGCATCAGATAGTTGATGAGTACGCACAGGCCCGTGGCGAACGCCGACACCCCCAGCGCGGTCAGCGGCACGCCGCTGCGGCTGACCTTCAGCAGTTGGCGCGGTGCATCGCCCTGGCTGGCCAGGCCGAACAGCATGCGGCTGTTGGCATACACGCAGCTGTTGTACACCGACAGCGCGGCAGTCAGGACCACGATATTGAGGATGGTCGCCACCAGGTCACTGTCCAGTTCGTGGAAAATCATCACGAAAGGGCTGCCCCCCTGCACTACCTTCTGCCAAGGGTACAACGACAGCAGCACCGCCAATGCACCGATGTAGAAGATCAGGATGCGGTACACCACCTGGTTGGTGGCCTTGGGGATGCTCTGGCGCGGGTTGTCGGCCTCGGCGGCGGTGATGCCCACCAGTTCCAGGCCACCGAACGAGAACATGATTACCGCCAGGGCCATCACCAGGCCGCTTACGCCGTTGGGGAAGAAGCCGCCGTACTGCCACAGGTTGGCCACGCTGGCATCCGGGCCACCATGGCCGCTGCTCAGCAACCAGGCGCCAAAGCCGATCATGCTGACAATGGCCACCACCTTGACCAGGGCAAACCAGAACTCCATTTCGCCGTAGACCTTGACCTGCGTCAGGTTGATCAGGTTGATCACCACGAAGAAGATCGCCGCCGTGGCCCAGGTGGGGAATTCCGGCCACCAGTACTGCACATAGATCCCGACCGCCGTCAGCTCGGCCATGCCGACCAGCACGTACACCACCCAGTAGTTCCAGCCCGAGACAAAGCCGGCGAACTCGCTCCAGTACTGGTGGGCAAAGTGGCTGAAGCTGCCTGCCACCGGCTCTTCCACGACCATTTCGCCCAGCTGGCGCATGATCAGGAACGCCATCAGGCCGGCGATGGCATAGCCCAGCAACACGGAGGGGCCGGCCAGTTGGATGGTCTGGGCAATGCCCAGGAACAACCCGGTACCGATGGCCCCGCCCAGCGCGATAAGCTGGATATGGCGATTCTTCAGCCCGCGCTGTAACTGCTCGGGCGTGCTCTGGTCTTGCATGAAGTGTCCTTTAGCTCAGTGAGGCAGTGTTGTCGCTGTTATTTGCAGTCAAGGATCTAGATCCATCCGCCCCACTGCAAGATGAAAATGCCGATGTTGGTGGTAATCGCCGCCATTAGCGTGGTAATCACGATGATCGACGCCGCCAGCTGATGGTTCCCGTTTGCCGCCCGTGCCATGACGTAGCTGGCTGCTGCGGTCGGGCTACCGATGTACAGGAACAGAATGCCCAGTTCCGCACCACGGAAGCCACACAACCAGGCACCCAGCGTACCGACCACCGGCAGCCAGACCATCTTCACCAGGCTGGCATCGAACGCCAACCTGCCGCTGTCGCGCAGTGCCGCCAGCGACAAGGTGCCGCCAATGCAGATCAACGCCAGCGGCAGGGTCATCTGGGCCAGGTAGTCGCCCGACGTCAGCAGCCAGTTGGGCAGCGGCACCTGGCCGTAGGCCATGGGGGTGGCTACCAGCACACTGATGATCAACGGGTTGCTGAAAATGCTCTTGCAGATGCTCCACGGGTCGGACTTGAGGTCCGGGCTGTACACCGCAAGCACCACCGCAGACAGCGAGTTGTACATAAGGATGACCAGGCCGGCGAGCACCGCCCCCAGAGAAATCCCGTAGTCGCCGTACAGGCTGGCAGCCAGGGCCAGGCCGATGACGCCGTTATTGCCGCGGAATGCGCCTTGGGTATAGATACCACGGTCGGCCAGCGGACTGCGCCAGATGGCCAGCCCCCAGGCAATGGCGAAGCCCACCAACGTGGCAACGATGAAGTACAGGATGACCCCGGGCTTGACTGCTGCAGCCAGGTCGGCGTGGTAGATGCCAAGAAACAGCAGCGCCGGCATGCACACGTTGAACACCAGCTGCGAGGCGACGCGGTTGAAATTATCGTCGATCAGGCGGATGCGTTTGAGCAGCACGCCCATGAACAGCATGGCGAAGACCGGTGCCGTGATGTTCAGCGTCTGGATAAGAAGGGCGAGCATGCGCAAGCGATCCTGGAGAGGGTTGCCGTTAGGTGGCTAATGATACGCCAACGGCTGGTATTTGCGGGGATCGCGGGGTGATTAAAGAGAAGCCTCTGTCAGTTATGCCCTCTTCGCGGGCTTGCCCGTTCCCACAGGTATTCGACAAGACTTGAGGCCTGTGCTGGTCCTGTGGGAGCGGGCAAGCCCGCGAAAGGGCCGGCCCAAGCCCAGCAAGAATCAGCGCCGGACCGGGCGCTTTTGCAGCTTGCGCTGCAAGGTCCGCCGGTGCATGCCCAGCGCTCGCGCGGTAGCGGAGATATTGCCCTCGTGCTCGTTCAGCACGCGCTGGATGTGCTCCCACTGCAGGCGGTCGACCGACATCGGGTTTTCCGGCACCAGGGTATCCAGGTCGGTGTGCTCCGACAGCAACGCCGCCAGCACATCATCGGCGTCAGCCGGCTTGCACAGGTAGTTGCACGCGCCGCGCTTGACCGCTTCCACGGCAGTGGCAATGCTCGAATAGCCGGTCAGGATCACCACGCGCATTTCCGGGTCCAGCTCCAGCAGCTTGGGCAGCAGCACCAGGCCGGAGTCGCCGTCCATCTTCAAGTCCAGCGTGGCATAGTCCGGCAGGTCCTGCTGGGCCAGGATCAGGCCCTCCTCGGCCGAGCTGGCAGTGCTTACGCGGAAACCACGACGGCTCATGGCACGCGCCATGACCCGGGTGAAGGTGGCATCGTCATCCACCAGCAGCAGGTGCGGCAGCTCTTCGCCTTCGACTTGGTTTTCTTCGCTCATCATTCATCTCCTCGCTTGCCATAGGGCAGGCGCAGTTCGGTCAGGGTGCCACCCTGTTCATGACTATAGAGTTTCACCGAGCCGCCCGCACGGGTCACGCTGGCCTTGCTCAAGAACAGGCCAAGGCCGAAGCCTTTGCCTTTGGTGGTAATGAAGGGTTTGCCGATGGCCTCGGCGATGGCCGGCGGCACGCCAGGGCCATGGTCGCGGATGCTGATGACGATGTCTTGGGCATCCCAGTCCAGGTGCACCTCGAGGTCATCAGGGCAGGCATCGGCGGCGTTGTTCAACAGGTTCAGCAATGCCTGGGTCAGGTCCGGCGGCGGGGTCAGGCGTGGCACCTGGCCGTCGCGCAGGCGCTGGAAGCGGTAGCTGGCTTCCGGGCGCATCAGGTGCCAGCGGTTCAGCGCTTCGTCCAGCCAAGCCGTGACATCCTGTTCAACCACCGCCAGGCGGCGGTTGGCTTCGGCGGCACGCACCAGCTGCTGCAGGGTTTCCTTGCACAGCTTTACCTGGTCCTGAAGGATCTGCAGGTCTTCCTGCAACAGCGGGTCGGTGTGGTCCTGGCGCATTTCGTTGATCAGCACGCTCATGGTCGCCAACGGCGTGCCCAGCTCATGTGCAGCACCGGCAGCCTGGGTGGCGACGGCCAGCAACTGCTCGTCGCGCAGGCTTTCTTCACGCCGCTCGGAACGCAGCTGCTCCTGCCGGCGCAGTTCTTCGGCCATCCGTGCAGCAAAGAAGGTAATGACGGCGGCGGCCAGGGCAATACTCAGCCACATGCCGTAGACCTGCATCTTGTCCCGCGCCATCGGCAGGCCTTCGAGCGGGTAGAACTGCACCAGCAGCAGGCTGTAGGCAGTCAAGGCAATACCGGACAGGATCAGCGAATACAGCCACGGCAGGGTCACTGCGGCAATCGCCAACGGCACCAGGTAATACGACACGAACGGGTTGGTCGAACCACCGGAGTAATACAGCAAGGCGCTGTGGATCAGCAGGTCACAGGCCAGCTGCAGGGCGTACTCCATTTCGGTGACTGGCAACGACAGGCGCAGCCGCAGGGCCGTGAAGGCACACAGCAGCGAGGACAAGGCCAAGGTGCCGGCCAGCGACAGCCAGGGCAATGGCAGCAGCTCGGTCCAGTAGGCGACACCCACCGAACCGGCCTGGGCAGCCAGGACCAGGACCCGAATGACGGTCAGGCGCCAGAGGTTCTGGCGGGTAGCGGACAACGGTTGTACGGCGGCGAGCATGAGCTCTCCTGATGAGTGCTCCAGAAAAATCGGCTGGAGTATACCGAAGCCGGGCGCCCTGCTGCAGCGATGCGGCAAAGCGCCACACTTTGTCACACTGTCATGATGGCACTTGTGAACCCACTACACTGTTCCCGGTCTGATGGGCCATGCGTGGCATGGATGACCAGAGCCCACGCCTTTTATTGCCAAGGAGTACCACATGCAAATCCCACGTCGCGGCGCCGCCCTGATCATGTCCTGCGGCCTGCTTGCCAGCCTGCCGGCCCTGGCTGCCGATGAACCGCGCTACAACCAGGTATCGCTGCGTGCCGAAGTCAGCAAGGAAGTGGCGCGCGACCTGATGGTCGTGACCCTGTACAGCGAAGCGCAGAATACCGACCCGGGCAAGCTTGCCAAGCAGATCACCGAAACCATGAACAAGGCCGTGCAGCAGTCGCGCCAGGTCAAGGACGTGAAGATCAGCCAGGGTAGCCGCAACAGCTACCCGGTGTATGACAGCAAGGGCCAGAAGATCACCGGCTGGCGCGAACGTGCCGAACTGCGCCTGGAAAGCGCCAATTTCCCAGCCCTGTCGCAGCTTACCGCCGACCTGCTGCAAGAACTGAAAATGGGTGGCATGGACTTCTCCATCGCCCCGGCCACGCGCAAGTCCAGCGAAGATGCACTGCTCAAGGATGCGGTCGACGCCTTCAAGGCACGCGCGCAACTGGCCACCGAAGCGCTGGGTGGCAAGGGCTACAAGGTGGTCAGCCTGAACCTGAACAGCAGTGGTTACCCTCGCCCGTACCTGCGTAGCGCACCGATGGCGATGAAGGCCATGGGCGCGGATGAAGCGGCGCCGGCGCCGGACATCGAAGCCGGGACCAGTGAGGTGAGCATGAACGCCGACGGGCTGATTGAAGTGCAGATGCCGTAACAGACTCACGAAACACCTGTGGCAGCGGGCACGCCCGCTGCCACAGAGCCCCGACCCAACCGCACAATTTAGCGATTTCAGACATCTCCTACGCACCAGCAAGGTGCGTCCTACACCCATCCCCGCGCCGAAATATTCTGAAAAAAGCCATCATTTTGCCCTCGCAAACGTTTAACTTCGCCGAAAGTTATACCGATGCGACATCCATGTACGCTCGTTCCACATTTCTGGCGCCAACTATCCTTGTATGTATTGCATTGGGAACACCCCCTGCATAAGTATCCGCAGGTCGGCTCACGAGGCCACCTCAATCGAAAAATGACAACAATGAGGCCACCATGCTCAAACACGCAGTCATTCCGTTCCTGCTAGGTGCAGGCTTGCTCACCGGTGCGCCTTCGGCCCTCGCCGCGTCCAACCTGGTGTTCTGCTCCGAAGGCAGCCCGGCCGGTTTCGACCCAGGGCAGTACACCACCGGGACCGACTTCGACGCCTCGGCCGAGACCGTATTCAACCGCCTGACCCAGTTCGAACGCGGCGGCACTGCGGTGATCCCGGGCCTGGCGACCAAATGGGAAGTGTCCGACGACGGCAAAACCTACACGTTCCACCTGCGCGAAGGGGTGAAGTTCCACACCACCGACTACTTCAAGCCAACTCGCCCGTTCAACGCCGACGACGTGCTGTTCACCTTCAACCGCATGCTCGACAAGGACCACCCGTTCCGCAAGGCCTACCCCACCGAGTTCCCCTACTTCACCGACATGGGCATGGACAAGAACATCGCCAAGCTGGAGAAGCTCGACGAGCACACGGTCAGGTTCACCCTCAACGAAGTCGACGCCGCGTTCATCCAGAACCTGGCCATGAGCTTTGCCTCGATCCAGTCTGCCGAATACGCTGACCAGTTGCTCAAGGACGGCAAGGCCGCCGACATCAACCAGAAACCCATCGGCACCGGCCCGTTCGTGTTCAGCAAGTACCAGAAGGATGCGCAGATCCGCTTCAAGGGCAACAAGGACTATTGGCAGCCTGAAGACGTGAAGATCGACAACCTGATCTTCGCCATCACCACTGATGCCTCGGTGCGCATGCAGAAGCTGAAGAAGAACGAGTGCCAGGTCACCTTGTTCCCGCGCCCGGCCGACATCGAACCGCTAAAGGCCGACAAGAACCTGCAGATGCCACAGCAGGCCGGCTTCAACCTCGGCTACATCGCCTACAACGTGATGGACAAGATCAAGGGCAGCAGCGAGCCCAACCCCATGGCCCAGCTGAAAGTGCGCCAGGCGCTGGACATGGCCGTGGACAAAAAGAAAATCATCGAGTCGGTCTACCAGGGCGCCGGCCAGCTGGCAGTCAACGCCATGCCGCCCACCCAGTGGTCGTACGACACCAGCATCAAGGACGCCCCGTTCGACCCCGAAAAAGCCAGGCAGCTGCTTAAGGAAGCCGGTATCAAGGAAGGCACGGAGATCACCCTGTGGGCCATGCCGGTGCAACGCCCGTACAACCCCAATGCCAAGCTGATGGCCGAAATGCTCCAGTCCGACTGGAACAAGATCGGCATCAAGGCAAAGATCGTCAGTTATGAATGGGGCGAATACATCAAGCGCTCCAAAGGCGGCGAACAGGGCGCCATGCTGATCGGCTGGAGCGGCGACAACGGTGACCCGGACAACTGGCTGGGCACCCTGTACGGCTGCGATGCCATCGACGGCAACAACTTCTCCAAGTGGTGCTACAAGCCCTACGACGACCTGATCAAGCAGGCCAAGGCCACTTCCGACCAGGCCAAACGTACCGAGCTGTACCAAAAGGCGCAGCACATCCTCAAGGAGCAGGTACCGATCACCCCGATCGCCCACTCCACCGTCTACCAGCCCATGAGCGCCAAGGTGAAGGACTTCAAGATCAGCCCATTCGCGCTGAACTCCTTCTACGGCGTCAGCGTGGACAAATAGGCTGACTGAGGCACCCGCTGAATCGCGGGTGCCCTTCACCCCCGCCACCTCTTCATGTCGTCCTGCGGCCATACGCTGCGGGGTCGGCGAACTGTTGCCGCCATTCGTACCCGGAGGCGGCGCGAACAGATGAAAAAGGATTTGCCATGCGCCACGTTACCCGCCTTTCCGCGTTGCTGGCCCTGGGCCTGGTCAGCCAATCCCCGGTCCTGCTGGCCAACAACCTGGTGTTCTGTTCTGAAGGTAGCCCTGCCGGTTTCGACACCGCCCAGTACACCAGCGCCACCGACAACGACGCCGCCGAGCCGGTCTACAACCGCCTGGTCGAGTTCGAGCGCGGCGGTACTGCCGTGCACCCTGCCCTGGCCACCCGTTGGGAGGTGTCCGAAGACGGCCTGCGCTACACGTTCCACTTGCGTGAAGGGGTCAGGTTCCACAGCAACAAGGCCTTTACCCCAGGCCGAGATTTCAATGCCGATGACGTGCTGTTCACCTTCAACCGCATGCTCGACAAGGACCACCCGTTCCGCCGGGCCTACCCTACCGAGTTCCCCTACTTCATCAGCATGGGCCTGGACAAGAACATCGCCCGGGTCGAGAAAACCGGCCCACTGACCGTGGTGTTCACTTTGAACACGGTCGATGCCGCGTTCATCCAGAACCTGGCCATGAGCTTTGCCTCGATTCTCTCCGCCGAGTACGCCGACACCTTGCTGGCCAGTGGGCGTGCCAGCGACATCAACCAGCAGCCGATCGGCACTGGCCCCTTCGTGTTCCAGCGCTACCAGAAGGACTCGCAGATCCGCTACAAGGGCAACAAGGATTACTGGGCGCCGGAGCAGGTGAAACTCGACAACCTGGTGTTCTCGATCAACGTCGACCCTTCGGTGCGCATCCAGAAGCTGCGCCGCAACGAGTGCCAGGTCACCCTGCATCCACGCCCGGCCGACCTGCCGGCACTCAAGGCCGACAGCAAACTGCAGGTCCTGCAGCAACCGGGCTTCAACCTCGGCTACATCGCCTATAACACCCAGCACGCACCGTTCAACCGCCTGGAAGTGCGCCAGGCGATGGACATGGCGGTGAACAAGAAAGCCATCATCCAGGCGGTGTATCAGGATTCCGGCCAACTGGCCGTCAACGCCATGCCGCCGACCCAATGGTCCTATGACGAAAGTATCAAGGACGCGCCTTACGACCCGGAAAAGGCCAGGCAGTTGCTGCAGCAGGCGGGGGTCAAGCCGGGCACCGAGATCACCCTGTGGGCCATGCCGGTGCAACGCCCGTACAACCCCAATGCCAAGCTGATGGCGGAAATGCTCCAGGCCGACTGGCACAAGCTTGGCTTCAAGGTGCGCATCGTCAGCTACGAATGGGGCGAATACCTCAAGCGCATGAAAAGCGGCGAACACGACATTGCCCTGATCGGCTGGACCGGTGACAACGGCGACCCGGACAACTGGCTGGGTACCCTCTACAGCTGTGATGCCATCGGCAGCAACAACTACTCGCAATGGTGCGACCCGCAGTACGACAACTTGGTCAAGCGGGCCAAGCAGGTCACCGACCAGGCGCAACGCAGCGCCCTGTACCAGCAAGCCCAGCAACGGCTCAAGCAGCAGGTACCCATTACCCCGGTGGCACATTCCACGGTTAACCAGCCGCTCAGCACCAAGGTATCCGAATTCAAGGTCAGCCCATTTGGGCGCAATGTTTTTTCCGGTGTGAGTGTTGATTAAGCGTTAGCCAGTACCGGTCTTTTCGCGGGCAAGCCCGCTTCCACAGGATCTCAACAGGTTCGGACACTGCGCCCTACCTGTGGAAGCGGGCTTGCCCGCGAAGAGGCCAGAACGGCCAACACAACGCCCCGATTCTGCCCGGCGATCCCGCGGCGACCCTGGCAACACCGCAGCAATCACCCGGCCCACAAGGCCGGCATAACTAGAAAAGAAAGGGAGCTTTAACCTTGAGAGTATTCACCTTGACCGCACTGGCCTTATCCATCAGTGCCGTATCCACCGTGGCCCAGGCTGACCCGCAAAGCCAGGACTTCATCCCCGTCACCCTGAAAAGTGAAAGCGCGCAGGCCCAGGCCAGCGGCTTCATCGACGGTCAGAGCCTGTCCGGCAGTACCCGCAACTGGTACGCCCGCGAGCGTGCCGCACGCGCCCCGTTGTGGAAGTACTACAAGAACGACGGCACCCGCCACCCCACGCACAGCCGCGAAAACTGGGTACAGGGCACCATCCTCAATTACAGTTCCGGCTTCACCGAGGGCACCGTGGGCATCGCCGTAGAGGCGGCCGGTTACAACGCCATCGCCCTGCAGCAGAGCCGCGAAGCGATTGCCGGCCCCAACAACCGCACGCTGACCCACAGCGATGGCGACCCCATTGGCCAGTGGAGCAAGCTGGGCCTGGGCAACATCAAGGCGCGGGTATCCAACACCACCCTTACCCTCGGCCGCCAGACAGTGGACACACCGATGATCGCCTACATCGGTAACCGCGCGCTGCCATCCAGCTTCCAGGGCGCGTTCCTGCACAGCGCCGAATTCGACAACCTCAGCTTCGACCTGGGCACCTTTGACCGCGTCTCGCCACGAACCGAGCAAAGCCTCAGCAAGTTCCGCAGCGAGTACAGTGCCACTGGCGTGGAAACCGACCGCGCCAGTACCGCCGGCATCAACTACCAGCCGTTCAAGAGCCTGAGTACCAGCCTGTACGCGACCAAAGCCGACGATTTCTGGAACCAGTACTACTTCGGCGCCAACCACGTGCTCGGCGACAGTGCAGTGCTCAGCCTGAGTACCGGCCTGAACTACTACAAGACGGTCGACGCCGGCAGCCAGAAGATGGGCAAGATCGACAACGACACCTACAGCCTGTCGTTCGACCTGACCCACCAGGCGCACACCCTCGGCGCCTCCTGGCAGCAGGTCAACGGCAACGAGTACTTCGACTACCTGCACGAAACCAACGGCATCTACCTGGCGAACTCGCTGCTGTCGGACTTCAACGGTCCCAACGAGAAATCGCTGAAGATTTCCTACGTACTGAACATGGCGCCCTACGGCGTGCCGGGGCTCAAGTTCAACCTGTACAACGCCCGCGGCTGGGGGATCGATGGCACCCACTACCGTGGGACCGCGTATGACGTGAACGGCCTGGATGGCGAAACCCACTATGAGTGGGGCATCGGCACCAGCTACGCGGTGCAGAGCGGGTCACTGAAAGACACCAGCATCCGTGCCACCTACACCACCCACCGCGCCAGCAAGGCACAGGGCGATGGCAGCCTGGATGAGTTCCGCGTGGTCACCACCATTCCATTCAATATTCTCTGACCGTTGGCGCCACGGTCCGCTTCACGGCGGGCCGTGGCGGCTACGCTGGAATCAATGCAAGCAGGGAGTCTTCAACCCATGCAGAGAGCTTTCATCAAATCGCTACCACTGCGTCTGGCATTGGCCGCGCTGGTGCTCGGCGGCGCCACGCAGGTGGCGGCCAAGCCGCTGGTGGTGTGCACCGAAGCCAGCCCGGAGGGGTTCGACGTGGTCCAGTACACCACTGGCGTGACCTTCGATGCCACCGCAGAAACGCTGTTCAACCGCTTGGTCGACTTCAAGCCTGGCACCACTGACGTGCAGCCGGCCCTGGCCGAACGCTGGGATATCTCGGCAGACGGCCTGACCTACACCTTTCACCTGCGCAAGGGCGTGAAATTCCACAGCACCGACTACTTCTCTCCCAGCCGCGAGTTCAACGCCGATGATGTGCTGTGGAGCCTGCGCCGCCAGCTCGACCCTGCCCACCCGTGGCACGACAAGACCAGCGTCGGTTACCCGTATTTCGAAAGCATGGCGTTCAAGGGGTTGCTCAAATCGGTGGACAAGCGCGACGACTACACCGTGGTGATCACACTCACCCGCCCAGAAGCGCCGTTCCTGCGGGACATGGCCATGGGCTTCACCTCGATCTACTCCGCCGAGTACGGCGACCAGTTGCTCAAGGCCGGCAAGACCGCCGAGCTGAACAGCAAGCCGATCGGTACCGGCCCATTCATCTTCCAGCGTTACAACAAGGACGCCCAGGTCCGCTTCAAACCCAACCCGGACTACTTCCGCGGCAAGCCGCCAGCCGACTCCCTGATATTCGCCATCACTACCGATAGCAACGTGCGCCTGCAGAAACTGCGCGCCAACGAGTGCCAGGTGGCGCTGTACCCCAAGCCGGATGACGTGCCGTCGATAATGGCCGAGCCCAGTCTCAAGGTTGCCCAAACCGAAGCGTTGGTCACCGGCTACATCGCCATGAATACCCAGCACAAATACCTCAACGATGTGCGTGTGCGTAAAGCCATCAACATGGCTTTCGACCGCCAGGCCCATGTCGACCAGCTGTTTGGCAAAGGCAACGCACTGGTGGGGGTAAACCCTTACCCCCCGACCATGATCGGCTACAACCCCCGCAACCAGAACCCGCCGCGCGACCTCGACAAAGCCCGTGCCCTGCTCAAGCAGGCCGGGGTACCCGAAGGTACGGTGATCACCCTGTTCACCCGTAACGGCGGCGGCATGACCAACCCTAACCCGCGTCTATCCGCCGAGATGCTGCAAGCCGACCTCAAGCAGATCGGCCTGAAGCTGGATATACGCGTGATGGAGTGGGCCGAGATGCTGCGCCGCGCCAAGAATGGCGAAGCCGACCTGGTGTCTACCGGTTGGGCTGGCGACAACGCCGACCCGGACAACTTCCTCACCCCGCTGCTGAGCTGCGAGGCGGCCAGGAACGGCGAGAACTATGCCCGCTGGTGCAACCCTAAGTTCCAGGAGCTGATCACCCGCGCCCGTGAGGTGATCGACAACGACGAGCGCGCAAGGCTCTATAGCGAGGCATTGAAGGTGTACGATGACGACCAACCCTGGATCAGCATGGCCCACCCCAAGGTGTTCACGGCCATGCGTGACAACGTGGAGGGCTACGTGATCAGCCCTCTGACCAACAATAACTTCGCCACGACCAAGGTGAAGTAGAACAACAACGACCGCCGGCCACCCACACGGGGACCGGCGGCACTGCCGTACCGGGCTGATCGCCCCACGGCCTGATGAGGTAACCCCGACAATGTTGAGTTTTATTGCCCGGCGCCTTGGCCTGTTGATACCGACCTTTTTCGGCATCACCTTGCTCACCTTCGCGCTCATACGCCTGATCCCCGGCGACCCGGTGGAAGTGATGATGGGCGAGCGCAGGGTCGACCCCGAAATGCATGCTCAGGCCATGGAACGCCTGGGCCTGAACAAGCCACTGCCGGTCCAGTACCTGGACTATGTCGGCAAGCTGGCACAGGGCGACCTGGGTGAGTCGCTGCGCACCCGCGAAAGCGTGTGGAGCGAGTTCATCACCTTGTTCCCGGCCACCCTGGAACTGGCCTTCGCCGCCCTGCTGTTCGCCGGCATCGTCGGCTTGCTGGCCGGGGTAGTCGCCGCGCTCAAGCGCGGCTCGCTGTTCGACCACGGGGTGATGGGCATTTCGCTGGCTGGCTACTCGATGCCGATCTTCTGGTGGGGCCTGATCCTGATCATGTTCTTCTCGGTCAGCCTGGGCTGGACCCCGGTTTCCGGGCGCATCGATCTGCTCTACGACATCGAGCCGAAAACCGGCTTCATGCTCATCGACACCCTGCTCAGCGATGAAGAAGGCGCGTTCAAGGATGCTGTGATGCACCTGATCCTGCCGGCCATCGTGCTCGGCACCATCCCGCTGGCGGTGATCGCCCGCATGACCCGTTCTTCAATGCTCGAAGTGCTGCGTGAGGACTACATCCGCACCGCCCGCGCCAAAGGCCTGTCACCGGCCCGTGTGGTGTTCGTGCATGGTCTGCGCAATGCGCTGATCCCGGTGCTGACCGTGTTCGGCCTGCAGGTCGGCACGCTGCTGGCCGGTGCGGTGCTGACCGAAACCATCTTTTCCTGGCCGGGCATCGGCAAATGGCTGATCGAAGCCATCGGTGCCCGTGACTACCCCGTGGTCCAGAACGGCATCCTGTTGATCGCCTGCCTGGTGATTCTGGTCAACTTCGTCGTGGACATTCTCTACGGCCTGGCCAACCCACGCATCCGTCATCAGCGCTGAGGCCCAAGCCATGACTAGCCCGATTCCAAAATCCGTGTCGCCGGCCAGCCCGGTGGACCAGAGCCTGCTCTACCCCTCCCCGTACAAAGAATTCTGGCAAGCCTTCGCGCGCAACAAAGGCGCGGTGATGGGCCTGGCCTTCATGTGCCTGGTGGTGTTCTGCGCGCTGTTCGCGCCGTGGGTAGCCCCGCATGACCCCAGCGAGCAGTACCGCGACTTTCTGCTGACCCCACCCGTGTGGCTGGAAGGCGGCACCTGGCAGTTCATCCTGGGCACCGACGAACTGGGCCGTGATCTGCTTTCACGGCTGATTCAAGGTGCACGGCTGTCGCTGCTGATCGGCCTGTCGTCGGTGGTGATGTCACTGATCCCGGGCATCCTCCTGGGCCTGCTCGCAGGCTTTTTCCCGCAGTTGCTCGGCCCGTCGATCATGCGCCTGATGGACGTGATGCTGGCGCTGCCGTCATTGCTGCTGGCTGTGGCCATCGTCGCCATCCTCGGCCCTGGCCTGATCAACACCGTGATTGCCATCGCCATCGTTTCCCTGCCGTCCTACGTGCGCCTGACCCGCGCCGCGGTAATGGGCGAACTTAACCGCGACTACGTCACCGCTGCCCGCCTGGCCGGCGCCGGTTTGCCACGGTTGATGTTCGTCACCGTGCTGCCCAACTGCATGGCACCGCTGATCGTGCAGGCAACCCTGAGTTTTTCCTCGGCGATCCTCGACGCCGCTGCGCTGGGTTTCCTCGGCCTCGGCGTGCAGCCGCCTACCCCCGAGTGGGGCACCATGCTGGCTTCGGCCCGGGATTACATCGAGCGCGCCTGGTGGGTGGTGAGCCTGCCCGGCCTGACCATCCTGCTCAGTGTGCTGGCAATCAACCTGATGGGCGACGGCCTGCGCGATGCGCTGGACCCGAAACTCAAGAACGCCGCCTGAGGAGGACGCCATGTCACTGTTGCAGATCAACAACCTGAATGTGCGCTTCGGCGACGCCAACGCAGTACCGGTGGTCGATGGCCTGGACCTGGCGGTGGACGCCGGAGAAATCCTGGCCATTGTCGGCGAGTCCGGCTCGGGCAAATCGGTCACCATGATGGCCCTGATGGGCCTGATCGATGCCCCCGGGCGCATCACCGCCAACGCCCTTACCTTCGACGGCACCGACATGCTCAAGCTCAGCGGCCGGCAACGGCGCAAGGTGGTGGGCAAGGACATCGCCATGGTCTTCCAGGACCCGATGACCGCGCTCAACCCCAGCTACACCGTTGGCTACCAGATCGAGGAAGTGCTGCGCCAGCACTTGGGCCTGAAGGGCAAGGCCGCGCGCCAGCGTGCCCTGGAGCTGCTGAAAAAGGTCGAGATCCCGGCCGCCGAAAGCCGACTGGATGCCTACCCGCACCAGCTGTCCGGGGGCATGAGCCAGCGCGTGGCAATTGCCATGGCAATCGCTGGCGAGCCCAAGCTGCTGATCGCCGACGAACCGACCACCGCGCTGGACGTGACCATCCAGGCGCAGATCATGGAGCTGCTGGTGAACCTGCAGAAGGAGCGCAATATGGCGCTCATCCTGATCACCCACGACCTTGCCGTCGTTGCCGAAACGGCCAAGCGGGTGTGCGTGATGTACGCCGGCCAGGCCGTGGAAGTGGGCCAGGTACCCGACCTGTTCGACGTCCCCGCGCACCCCTACAGCGAAGCCCTGTTGGCGGCGATCCCTGAGCACAGCATCGGTGCCGAACGCCTGGCCACCCTGCCCGGCATCGTCCCCGGCCGCTACGACCGCCCCGCTGGCTGCCTGCTGTCGCCGCGCTGCCCGTATGTGCAGGACAACTGCCGGCGCCAGCGCCCGCCCCTCGACCCTCAGGCCCATAGCCTGGTGCGTTGCTTCTACCCGCTGAACCAGGAGGTGGCGTGATGGCCGTCGTTCTATCTGCCCGGGAGCTGACCCGGCATTACGAAGTCTCCCGCGGGCTGTTCAAGGGCCATGCCCTGGTCCGTGCGCTGAACGGCGTGTCGTTCGAGCTGGAGGCCGGCAAGACCCTCGCCGTGGTTGGCGAGTCCGGCTGCGGCAAGTCGACCCTGGCCCGCGCCCTGACGCTGATCGAAGAGCCATCGTCCGGCTCACTGCAAATTGCCGGCACCGAGGTGAAGGGCGCCAACAAGGCAGAGCGCAAGCAACTGCGCCGCGATGTGCAGATGGTGTTCCAGAGCCCCTACGCCTCGCTCAACCCACGGCAGAAGATCGGTGACCAACTGGCCGAACCGCTGCTGATCAATACCTCGCTGAGCAAGGCCGAGCGCCGCGACAAAGTGCAGAAGATGATGGAGCAGGTCGGCCTGCGCCCCGAGCACTATCAGCGCTACCCGCACATGTTTTCCGGTGGCCAGCGCCAGCGTATCGCCCTCGCCCGGGCGATGATGCTGCAACCGAAAGTGCTGGTGGCCGACGAACCGACCTCCGCGCTGGACGTGTCGATCCAGGCCCAGGTGCTGAACCTGTTCATGGATTTGCAAAAAGAGTTCAACACCGCCTACGTGTTCATCTCGCATAACCTCGCGGTGGTAAGGCATGTGGCGGATCAGGTACTGGTCATGTACCTGGGGCGGCCAGCAGAAATGGGGCCGAAGGAGGACATCTACGAGAAGCCGCTGCACCCGTATACCCAGGCGTTGCTGTCGGCGACACCCGCGATTCATCCAGACCCGTTGAAGCCGAAAATTCGTATCGTCGGGGAGCTGCCCAACCCGCTGAACCCGCCGGATGGGTGTGCGTTTCACAAACGCTGCCCGTATGCGACCGAACGGTGTGCCAAGGAGGTGCCGGCGCTGAGGCAGGTGAGTACACGGCAGGTTGCCTGCCATTATGCGGAGCAGTTTCTTTAACTGTTAGAAAACTGGGCAGCACTCAATGCGAAAAACAGCAGTTTGCTTTGCTGCCCAGTCACTCTTCCTGACCACCGCGCACTTAGCAGGGCTAATAGTGTAGGACTGAGCATGCGTTCCAGCCCCGACGGCCTTGACGGAACACAGCTGCATACCGTTTTGAGTTCAGTGAAAAGCAAAAATTGGAAATTCACTTCGGCGCACGGCGTGTGTGAGGTCGGTGTTTCGGGCCGGGGTGAACGCGACGGCCGTGTTTATCAAGGTAGCTGGTCGATGCACAGACAACAAAGTCGACAGAAAACAATTCGCGTGCCACCAGCCCTAAGGGTGGGCTATCAGTGACTCTTATGCCAACGTCGACACCCTCGTTAATGAAGTCAAAATCCCCTTCATTAGAAATGAGCTGGACATTGACGCTGGGGTAGCATTAAAGAAACTCAGGAACGAGTTGATGACACAACACATACAACGAACGTGGCACCGCGACACGGATAAGCCCTTACGGGCTTTCGAGAAATCGCTCCTTTAATCGAAATATATTTGCTGACGACTCACGCAGCTATATCAACATAAACTTTCGCAAGGCAGCATTGATAGTCCATTGCCCTGAGCACTCATATCTACAGGACCACAGCGAAGACATGCGCCACTGGCACAACTCCCAAAAAATCTACAATTTTACATACCGAAAAAATCTCACCCATACAGGTGCAGAAGCAAAGCCCCTGACAGCACTAGGCTAACACCGCCGATCTGGATAACTGACAGCCGCTCGCGAAAAAAGAAGTACCCCAGGATCGCGGCAATACCACCCGACAAAGTACTGATGACGGTGACAACGGAAACCGAGCCATTTAGCGCCCCCCAAGAAAACGCAGAAAACCCTCCCAAGTTGAAAAGACTGGCCCCGCACAGTGAGCCATAGGTCTTCAGCGTTATCGTCGTATGGTCCCGCAGAAACCTGACGGCTTCACGGATCAGGAACATGACCCCTACCGCATACCCTAGCGCCAGCATGTTCACCGGTCCCAGCGCCGGCAAGGCGAATTTCCCCTGAATCCAGAAGCTGATGCCGTAGAGCATGGCCGCCAACAAAGCAAACCACACAGACTTCACACTGGTGACCTTACGATCGAAATCACCACCCTTATCGCTGCGGCAGGCCAACAGCACGCCGAAAAAGCAGACAAGGATACCGACCACCTGCCAAGCGGAGAGGGCATCGCCACCCAGCCATGCCAACAGCGTTGTAAAAACACCATACGAAGTGACCAGGGGCGCCACGACGGCTGTCTTGCCAATAGCGAAAGCTTTTGAAAGCGCCAGCGCTCCTACTACGGTGCTTAGAGAGGCGACAACTCCTAACCCTATGGTGAGCCAAGGTGCAGATATAAACTTTTGCCACTGATCGGCTGAAACAGCAATCAATACTGCCATCAAGAAAAGCCCTAGCAACTGCCCGAAAAATACCGCCCGCTTTACTCCGACCGCTCTTGCGTTCACGCCGACCAAGAAGTCGGTAGCCCCCCAGAACACCGCAGCCAGCAACCCCATGAATACGTCCATAGTAACGGCCTTTAATTATGAGTTATTCCTCAACCTCCCCAGACAGTAATCGGGAAAACAGCAGAAATCAAACATCTATTTTGGACGAGCGCCTACAGATCGACCTATTTCTGCACGCCCACCAGCCTAGCAACGCCATTAACGGGTTAGTTAGTACCGTAGAGACAATGGGAAGCGCCAATAGCATACTGTAGGAACTTTCAGACAACACACCCGCCTTTACTCCTACACTAAGTATCACTAATTCAAAGAGACCTTTGGCGCTCATCAGCACACCAACTTCTATTGAATTTATTGGTCTCAAGCCCCCAAAGCTTCTGGATTCGCGAAGGCGATAAAGTCAAAAAGCATGGAGAATTTCGTCGGGATAGAGGACCTGCATCTTTTGCGATGAATTCGCCGGATGGGTGTACGTTTCACAAGGGCTGTCCGTATGCGACCGTACGGTGCCAAGGAGGTGCCGGCGCTGAGGTAGGTGAGTACGCGACAGGTTGCCTGCCACTATGCGGAGCAGTTTCTCTAGGCGTTGAGTTGTCCGGTCTGCTTCCCAGCCCTTTTGCGACACAAGGCCCCACCTTGAT
The DNA here is from genome assembly GCF_026240995.1 of Pseudomonas sp. DCB_BI. Taxonomy (NCBI): domain Bacteria; kingdom Pseudomonadati; phylum Pseudomonadota; class Gammaproteobacteria; order Pseudomonadales; family Pseudomonadaceae; genus Pseudomonas; species Pseudomonas sp. DCB_BI. The sequence continues at coordinate 195,638 of NZ_JAPFCG010000001.1, forward strand.
CGCGCCAGCTTTCAGGTGTTGTGCAAGCCAGTTGTCTCCTCAGGTACTGCTCAAGCCTGCGGCGTACCTGAGCGGGCTTGCCCGCGAATAATCCAACACCGTGGATGGCACCGGCTCCGCCGGTGTTCGCGGGACAAGCCCGCTCCCACAAGGATCACGCTAGATTCTAGAAATTGAGCAAGACAGTTGCTCCCTAGGGTGGGAGCAGAGCAGCCTTTTGTCGCGAAGGGCGGCCTAAGCCGCCCTTCCGATCAATGCATGAACAGGGCAATCAGGATGATCACGGGGATCGGTACCCCAAGCATCCACAGCAGTATCGAGCGCATAGTGATTCTCCTTGCTTAACGTTGAACGGTGCGGTGTGTAACGTAGTCGCCCTCAACCCACTGCACCCGGTCACGCAGACGACCGCCATACAGGGCAGCCAAGCTGGCGAAGAAGGCCCCACACAGCAACGCGACGAAGGTCCACAGCGCTGTCCAGGCAGCAACTTTGGCAGCGGTTTCAGCCGCTTGTTTGGCATCGGTTTTCAGTTGTTGTACCTGGGTCATCACCTGGTCCACGCGCGCTTCAGCTTCGGCCTGGGTCAGACGAGTGCGTTGCGCAACCAACTGCGCCAGGTAAGCCCGGTCTTCGGCGGGCAACGCACCGTCCCCTGCAATACCCTTGGCCAGAATGCGTGCGGCTACGCCATTTGCAGCATCCTCGCTGACCGGCGCCGGGCCGTCGCCACGGAACAGGCTATCGACGAAGTAGCCCATCGAGTCGTTGTCGCTACCGGTTGCCGACGAAGCACCCGCGGCGGCGGATACGGTGGCCGCCTGGGAAGCCGCACTGGCACCGGCACCCACCAGATTACCTGCAGCACCCAGTATCAGCATCGCCGCCACCAAAGTGGCCACCGCCCAAGACAGGAAGCCATGCGCGGTATCACGAAAGTACACTTCATCGCCGTGCAGGTTGGCCCACTTCACCCGCAGCCGACCCGCGATATAACCGCCAAGGCCTGAAGCAATGATTTGGGTCACCAGCAGCCAGACGATGGTCGAAACGCCCAGGGCTTTCGCACTCGCGCCTTCGTCAGCCCAAGGCGAGGTGGCCGCAAAGCCAAGGCCGGCGCCCAGTACCACCAGTATCAGGGACACCGACGCGGCGGCAGCCGCGCCAGCGAAGATCGCCGCCCAGGAAACACCTGAGCGGCTTTGCGTATCTACAACGGGATAGTCGGCAGGGGTGATCATGATGTGTGCGCCTTATGTTGTTAGCGAAAATTCCATTCGCGCATTAACCATTGCAGCGGCTGTGCCAGTTGTGACAAAAAATGACGCCCATACAAATCAATGAGTTAGAAAGCTCCGCTGAATCAGGACCGTGCAAAATGCGCGACTGGCGCTAATGCATCAGGTGTTCTGCATTCTTGTAACAAGGCCAGTCGACGGGGCATGATTCGGTCATGACGCTTCCCGACGACGCTGCCCAGACCCCGCTCACCGCCGACACCGTGCTGCGCTACCACCTCTGCTGGAAGCACCGCGACCTCGATGGCGTCATGGCGCTCTACCACCCCGATATTCAGTACCACGACTTCTTCCAGAACCGCGTGCTCGGCTATCAGGAGCTGCGCGACTACGTACGCGCCTGCCTGCCCCATGAAGCCGGCGAGGACATCGTCCACAGCGACCGCATCCGCGTCGATGGCTGCACCGCGTTCATCCAGTATCAGGTCACGGTGCAGGGCGGCGACGGCCTGGTGGCGTTCCAGTCCAGCGAGGCGATCACCGTCAGGGACGGCCTGATCTGGCGGGTCAACGAGTACGCCACGCTGGTACGCCAACATGGCAATGGCCTGGTCAGCAGCGGCCCGCGCCCGGCCACCAGCCGCCTGGGCCTGTCACCGCGGCAGCTGTCGACCATGGCCCAGGACCTGGAGCACTACTTCCAGCGCCAGCGCCCGTACCTGGACCCAGAACTGGACCTGCAGCAAGTAGCGGAAGCCAGCGGGTACAGCCGCAACCAGATTTCCTACCTGCTTAACCAGGTGCTCGGGCAAAGCTTCTACCGCTACGTCAACCAGGCGCGGCTGCAGCACCTGATGGCCTGCCTGGACGACGACAGCGTCGAAACGCCGATCGACGACCTGGCATACAACGCCGGTTTCAACTCGCTGTCGGCGTTCTACAAGTGCTTCCGCGAACACACCGGGCTCACGCCCAAGGCCTACCTGAAGCAAATTTCCCTGCGTGCACGCACGTAAGACAGCCGCCCACTGACACCACTAGCATCGCCCACAGACCTTGACGGATGTGGAGCCAAACCCGATGCAACCCCTGCGCACGCTCAGCCTTTGGATGGACCAGCTCGACGAGCCACTGTGCGCCCGCCCAGCCCTGCGCGACGACCTGGACGCGGATGTGTGCATCATCGGTGCCGGCTACACCGGCCTGTGGACCGCCTATTACCTCAAGCGCCAGGCACCCCAGCTGAACATTGCAGTCATCGATGCCAACATCGCCGGTTTCGGCGCCTCGGGGCGCAACGGCGGCTGGCTGATGGGCAACCTGCTTGGCGAAGACCGCCTGCTTGCCAGCCTGTCGCCACAACAGCGACGCAGCAGTATCGACCTGCTGCACGGTATTCCCGATGAAGTACACCGCGTGCTGCAGCGCGAAGGCATCGACTGCGACTACCGCAAAGGCGGTGTGCTGTACTGCGCCGCGCGCTACCCGGAACAGGAGCGCAGCCTGCGTGGCTACCTCGATGACTTGTATCGCCAGGGCATGACCGAGGACGACTATCGCTGGTTGCGCCCCGAACAGCTGGACGCCCAGCTGCGGGTCAGCAACGCCTATGGCGCCATCTACAGCCCGCACACCGCCACCATTCAGCCCGCCAAGCTGGTGCGCGGGCTGGCCCGGGCAGTTGAGGCGCTGGGCGTACCGATCTACGAGAACACCCCGGCCATCGATTGGCAGCCCGGCGAGGTACGTACTCCGCTGGCGCGCATCCGCTGCCAATGGATGGTGCCCGCCGTGGAGGGTTATGCAGCCAGCCTGCCGCCGCTGGGCAAACATCAGCTGCCGGTACAGAGCCTGCTGGTAGCCACCGAGCCGTTGCCGGAAACCACCTGGGAGCAGATTGGCCTGAGCCAGGGCCAGGCCTTCAGTGAAAGCAGCCGCCAAGTCACCTATGGCCAGCGGACTGCTGACAACCGCCTGGTGTTCGGCGCACGGGGTGGCTACCGCTTTGGTGGCCGCCTACGCGAAAACTTCAACCTCGACGAGCACGAAATCGAGCTGCGCCGCTACCTGTTCAGCGAGCTGTTCCCACAGCTCAAGCACGTGCGCATCACCCATTCGTGGGGCGGTAACCTCGGCATGGCGCGGCGCTTCCGCCCGCACATGCTCTGCGACCGCCAGCGCGGCATCGCCCTGGCCGGCGGCTACGGCGGCGAAGGCGTCGGTGCCACCAACCTGGGCGGACGCACCCTGGCAGCGCTGATCCTCAACCAGCACAACGAGCTGACCGCGCAACCCTGGGTACTCGACAACCGACCCGTATCAAGCCTGGCCAGCTGGCCACCCGAACCCTGCCGCTGGCTGGGCTACAACGCGATCATCCAGAGTTTCGTCCACGAGGACCGGACCCTCGCCAACCCCGCCAGTGCGCCGTGGAGGCGGCGCCTGGCCAGCAACCTTGCGGACCTCATGGAAGGCTTCATGCACTGACTTCCCTTTTACCCGACACAGGATCCACCGGTCATGAGCATCACCCAGTTCAAGAACACCGACAGCGCCGTGCTCGACAGTTCCAACCCCGTTGCGGTACCGCTCGGCGAGCCAGTGGCCGTGACCTCGGTCAACAGCGTGGAGCGCAGCGATGGCGTCGAAACCGGCATCTGGGAATGCACCCCAGGGCGCTGGCGGCGGCAGATCGTGCAACAGGAGTTCTGCCATTTCATCAAGGGCCGCTGCACCTTCACCCCGGACGGTGGCGAGCCCTTGGTCATAGAAGCCGGAGACGCACTGATGCTACCGGCCAACAGCACCGGCACCTGGGATATCCAGGAGACCGTGCGCAAGACCTACGTACTTATCTTCTGATCCGCTGATCGCCTGCCTTCGATAACAACAGACAAAGCAAGGTAAACCCGACATGCGCACACTCCTTCTCGCCCCCTTGATGCTGGCCGCCAGCGTGGCCGGTGCCGCCGAAACGGTAAAGATCTACAACTGGTCCAGCTACGTTGCCCCGGACACGCTGAAGAACTTCCAGCAAGCCAGCGGTATCGTGCCCACCTACGACGTATACGACAGCAACGAAACCCTCGACGGCAAGCTGATGACCGGCAACTCCGGCTACGACGTGGTGTTTCCCTCCAACCACTTCATGGCCCGGCAGATTCAGGGCAAGGCCCTGAAGCGCCTGGACAAGTCGCAGTTACCCAACTGGCACAACCTCAACCCGGTGCTGCTCAAAGCGCTGGAGGTCAACGACCCGGGCAACCAGTACGGCTTCCCGTACCTATGGGGCAGTACCGGCATCGGCTACAACATCGACAAGGTCAAGGCGGTGCTCGGCGACAACGCGCCCGTGGACTCCTGGGACCTGATCTTCAAGCCCGAGTACATGAGCAAGCTGAAAAGCTGTGGCGTCGCGGTGCTGGACAACGGCCCCGAACTGCTGCCGATCGCCCTGCACTACCTGGGCCTGCCGCACCACAGCCAGAACCCGGCGGACTACGACAAGGCCAAGGCGCTGCTGATGCAGGTACGGCCGTACATCAGCTATTTCCACTCGTCCAAGTACACCGGCGACCTGGCCAACGGCGATATCTGCGTGGTGGTGGGCTTCTCGGGGGATGTGCTGCAGGCGAAGAACCGTGCCGACGAGGCGAACAATGGCGTGAAGGTGGGCTATTCGATTCCCAAGGAAGGCGCGCCGATGTGGTTCGACATGGTGGCCATGCCGGCCGATGCACCCGATGAAAAGGCCGGGTATGCCTACATGAACTACCTGCTGCAGCCGGAGGTGATGGCCAACATCAGCAACCATGTGCAATACGCCAACGGCAACCTCAAGGCAGATGGGCTGGTAGACCCGGCAATGAAGGGCAATACGATGATTTACCCAAGCGACGAGGTGATGGGCAAGCTGTATGCGCTGGAGGCGATGCCGGCGAAGATCGACCGTATACGTACGCGAATCTGGACCAGTATCAAAGCCGGTAACTGATTTCAGTCGTTACGACGTCCTTGTGGGAGCGGGTTTACCCGCGAATGCAGTGTTGAATCTACCGATGCATTCGCGGGTAAACCCGCTCCCACAGAGGTCAAGAGCAAGCTCTCGAGATCAGTGGTGCTCCCGGGTAGCGCGGAACTTGATGTCCGGCCAGCGCTCTTCCATCAACGCCAGGTTGACCCGGGTCGGCGCCAGGTAGGTCAGGTGACCGCCGCCGTCGATGGCCAGGTTTTCCATGGCCTTGGTCTGGAATTCCTCGAGCTTCTTCTTGTCATCGCAGCTGATCCAGCGCGCCGACCAGACGGTGATAGGCTCGTAAGCGCACTCGACCTTGTACTCTTCCTTCAGGCGGCTGGCGACCACGTCGAACTGCAGCACACCGACCGCACCGAGGATGATGTCGTTGCTGCGCTCAGGGAAGAACACCTGTGTAGCACCTTCTTCGGCAAGCTGCTGCAGGCCTTGACGCAGTTGCTTGGATTTCAGCGGGTCTTTCAGGCGTACGCGGCGGAACAGCTCCGGCGCGAAGTGCGGGATACCGGTGAAGCCCAGCGACTCGCCTTCGGTGAAAGTGTCGCCGATCTGGATGGTGCCGTGGTTGTGCAGGCCGATGATGTCACCGGCAAAGGCTTCTTCCAGTTGTTCACGCTCGGAGGAGAAGAAGGTCAGCGCATCGCCGATGCGCAGGTCCTTGTTCAACCGCACATGACGCATCTTCATGCCCTTCTCGTACTTGCCCGAGCAGATACGCATGAAGGCGATACGGTCGCGGTGTTTCGGGTCCATGTTCGCCTGGATCTTGAACACGAAGCCGGTGAACTTCTCTTCCACAGGCTCCACGGTGCGCTCGTGGGCAACACGGCCAAGCGGACGCGGCGCCCAGTCGACCACCGCGTCGAGCACGTGATCGACACCGAAGTTACCCAGCGCAGTACCGAAGAACACCGGGGTCAGCTGACCGTTGATGAATTCTTCCTGATTGAACTCGTGGCAAGCGCCCTGCACCAGCTCCAGTTGCTCGACGAACGAATCGTACTGGTCGCCCAGGTGGGCACGCGCTTCGTCCGAGTCCAGCTTCTGGATGATCTTGGCTTCGGTGCGCTCGTGGCCGTGGCCCGGGGTGTACACCACGATGTAGTCACCGGTCAGGTGGTACACGCCCTTGAAGTCGCGGTAGCAACCAATCGGCCAGGTGATTGGCGCGGCCTTGATCTTCAAAACGGCTTCGATCTCGTCGAGCAGTTCGATCGGGTCGCGGATGTCACGGTCGAGTTTGTTGATGAAGCTGACGATAGGCGTGTCACGCAGGCGGCACACGTCCATCAGGGCGATGGTCCGCGGCTCTACACCTTTACCGCCGTCGAGCACCATCAGCGCCGAGTCCACCGCGGTCAGGGTGCGGTAGGTGTCTTCCGAGAAGTCTTCGTGGCCGGGGGTGTCGAGCAGGTTGATCATGTGCTCGCGGTACGGGAACTGCATCACCGAGGTGGTGATGGAGATGCCGCGCTGCTTCTCCATTTCCATCCAGTCGGAGGTGGCGTGGCGGTCGGACTTGCGCGACTTCACGGTACCGGCGACGGCAATGGCCTTGCCCATCAGCAGCAGCTTCTCGGTGATGGTGGTCTTACCGGCGTCGGGGTGGGAAATGATTGCGAAAGTGCGGCGCTTCGCGACTTCGGCGGCCTGGTTGGTCATGGGAAATCGCCTGACTGGGGGATTTGAAAGGGGCAGTATCATACCTGAAGTTGGGCCTGGACCAAAATCTGCGGAAGTAGGCGCGGGTTTACCCGCGAAGATGCCGGCACAGACAAAAGAAATCCAACAGACCATCGCTTTATCACGACAAATGACCAAAGCGCAGTTATTTCAACGCCTGCAGCCCATTAAGGCGCTGTTTTTTCTCGCTATAAATCCTGCCACCCAGCGATTAACACTGGCCAAATGCCGCCTCAGATGGGAACCTTTACACCCACGGAGACGTCCACTCCCCTGCAACCCGCTTCGGTTGGGGACTGGTTTCATCAGCATTTTCGGGCCCGACGGGGTTCGGCTCATGGCCTGATCGCAGCCTTCGGCTTGCATCTCGCTGCTACTCGCGAACACACCACCCGCCGCCAGGATTGGCCGGCTTCCAAGAAGTGTGCTCGCCGACAACACAAGGAGTCCGCCTGTGGCTAAACGCTACGGAAAGGGGCTGTTGGGATGGGCCGCCGCGCTCGTCATCCTGGCCCTGCTGGTCCACTGGATCGGCATCGACACGATCGCGCGTTATCGCGACGATCTTGGGTTCTACCTGCAAGCGCACCTGGTATTGGTGCTGGCTTCGATGGCGGCGGCGTTGGCCGTGGGCATCCCCGCCGGCATTGCGTTAAGTCGACCGCACCGGGTCGACAAAGCCGAGCGCTTCATGCAGTTCTTCAACGTTGGCAACACCATTCCCCCCCTTGCCGTTCTGGCCATCGCCCTGAGTATCCTGGGCATCGGCGCCGGGCCTGCGATCTTCGCACTGTTCCTCGCGTCCCTCCTGCCCATCGTGCGCAACACCTACGAAGGCCTGAAAAACGTCCCCGCCTCGCTCAAGGAAGCCGCTACCGGCATCGGCATGACCCCGCGCCAGCAACTCTGGCAGGTGGAGCTGCCCAACGCGGTGCCGATCATCGTCGGCGGCGTGCGCGTGGCCCTGGCGCTGAACGTGGGCACCGCGCCGCTGGCATTCCTGATCGGCGCCAACAGCCTGGGCAGCCTGATCTTCCCCGGCATTGCCCTGAACAACCAGCCGCAGCTGCTGCTGGGGGCCGCCTGCACCGCGCTGCTGGCACTGGTGCTGGACGCAGCGGTGAGTTTCTCCAGCAGGCGCTGGCTGGAACGTGGCCTGGCCCAATAAGGATAGGAAACGCATGAAGAAGAGAATCGCCTTGCTGCTGGGCGCGGCCCTGCTGTTCGCAGGAGTTGCCCAGGCAGCGGAAAAACCCCTGGTGCGCATCGGCGCGCGGGTGTTCACCGAACAGACCGTGCTCGCCGAAATCACCGCGCAATACCTGCGCGCCAACGGCTTTGACGTACGCGTCACCACCGGCCTTGGCAGCAGCATCGCTCGCCAGGCCCAGGAAACCGGCCAGCTCGACCTGATGTGGGAATACACCGGGGTGTCGCTGGTGTCCTACAACCACATCGATGAGCGTATGCCCAGTGCCGAGGCCACCTACGCCAAGGTCAAGGAGCTGGATGCCAAGAAAGATCTGATCTGGCTGACCCCATCGAAATTCAGCAACACCTATGCCCTCGGCTTGCCGAAGCAGGTCGCCGAGGCCTACCCCCAGATCAATTCGATCAGCGACCTCAACCAGGTGCTGCGCGACGAGCGCAAGCGTAACCACCTGGTGGCCCTGGACACCGAGTTCGCCAACCGCCCCGACGGCCTGGTCGGGCTCAAGGAGATGTACGACCTGCAGGTCGGCCGCGCCAATATCCGCCAGATGGACGCAGGCCTGGTCTACACGGCCATGCACAACAACCAGGTGTTCGCAGGCCTGGTCTACACCACCGACGGTCGCCTGAGCGCGTTCAACCTCAAGCTGCTCGAAGACGACAAGCACTACTTCCCCGACTACACCGCCGCCCCGGTGGTGCGCAAGGCCGTGCTCGACGCCAACCCGCAACTGGTCGCCCTGCTCAAGCCACTGGCCGAGCAGCTCGATGACGAGACCATGCGCCAGCTCAATGCCAAGGTCGACGTGGACCACCAGAACCCGTCCGCAGTGGCCGCCGCCTTCCTGCGAGAGCATCCCCTCAAGGAGGTACAGCCATGAGCCTGCTCGACACGTTCGCCCACCTCGACTGGGCCCAGGTGCTGCAACTGACCTGGCAGCACATCATGCTGGTCGGCATCGCCGTCGGCCTGGCGATCCTCGTTGGCGTGCCGCTGGGTATCCTGATGACCCGCTTCCCGGCGGTGGCCGGCCCGCTGCAGGCCAGCGCCACGGTGCTGCTGACCATCCCATCGATTGCGTTGTTCGGCCTGCTGCTGCCGTTCTACTCCAAGTTCGGCCAGGGGCTGGGCCCCTTGCCGGCGATCACTGCCGTGTTTCTTTATTCGCTGCTGCCAATCATGCGCAACACCTACCTGGCCCTGACCAATGTCGAGCCCGGTATCCGTGAAGCCGCGCGTGGCATCGGCATGACCTTCGGCCAGCGCCTGCGCATGGTCGAGCTGCCCATCGCCGTGCCGGTGATCCTCGCCGGCGTGCGCACCGCCGTGGTGATGAACATCGGTGTGATGACCATTGCCGCCACCATCGGCGCTGGCGGCCTCGGCGTGCTGATTCTGACTTCCATCAGCCGCAGCGACATGTCGATGCTGCTGGTCGGCGCCGTACTGGTCAGCCTGCTGGCGATCATCGCCGACCTGCTGCTGCAAACCCTGCAACGTGCCCTGACTCCAGAAGGACTGCGCTCATGATCGAACTGAAGAACCTCAGCAAAACCTTCAACGTCAACGGCAAGGACGTCAAAGCCGTCGACTCGGTAAGCCTCACCGTCAACGAAGGGGAAATCTGCGTGTTCCTCGGCCCGTCGGGCTGCGGCAAGAGCACCACGCTGAAAATGATCAACCGCCTGATCACGCCGACCTCCGGCCAGGTGTTCATCAACGGCGAAGACACCACCGGCCTGGACGAAGTCACCCTGCGCCGGCACATCGGCTACGTGATCCAGCAGATCGGCCTGTTTCCCAACATGACCATCGAGGAGAACATTACCGTGGTCCCGCGCCTGCTTGGCTGGGATAAACAGAAATGCCACGAGCGCGCCCGCGAATTGATGCACATGATCAAGCTGGAGCCCAAGCAGTACCTGCAACGCTACCCACGCGAGCTTTCCGGTGGCCAGCAGCAGCGTATTGGCGTGATCCGTGCGCTGGCGGCAGAAGCTCCGGTACTGTTGATGGATGAACCGTTCGGCGCGGTCGACCCGATCAACCGCGAGATGATCCAGAACGAGTTCTTCGAGATGCAGCGGGCACTGAACAAGACCGTGATCATGGTCAGCCACGACATCGACGAAGCGATCAAGCTGGGCGACAAGATTGCCATCTTCCGTGCCGGCAAGCTGTTGCAGCTGGATCACCCGGATACCCTGCTGGCGCACCCAGCGGATGATTTCGTGAGCAACTTCGTTGGCCAGGACAGCACCCTCAAACGCCTGTTGCTGGTGCGTGCCGAGGATGCGGCGGACAACGCGCCCTCGGTGAGCCCGGAAACACCGGTGAGCGACGCGCTGGAGCTGCTGGATGAGCACGACCGCCGCTACGTGGTAGTGACCGATGCACAGAACAAGGCCCTGGGCTACGTGCGCCGGCGCGACATGCACCGCCAGCAAGGCACTTGCGGTGATTTCCTGCGGCAGTTCAATGCCACGGCGTCGTACGATGAGCACTTGCGCATCCTGCTGTCGCGCATGTATGAGTTCAACCGCGCGTGGTTGCCAGTGCTGGATGCCGAGCAGGTATTCCTGGGCGAGGTGACTCAGGAATCGATCGCGGCGTACCTGAGCTCGGGGAGATCGCGCGGGGCCAAGACCAGCATCGTCTCGCCGGCCGAGGCAGTGGTTTCGTAATGCCGGGGGGCGCCTTGCGCCCCATTCGCGGGGCAAGCCCGCTCCCACAGGACGGCGTCGATATCAAGCCTGTGGGAGCGGGCTTGCCCCGCGAATGGGCCGCACAGCGGCCCCCGGCGAGTTCAGATCAGAACCCTACGCTAGCCTGCACATAGAAGGTCCGCGGCTCACCCACATAGAGGCCGGCATTGTTGTCGCTGGAGCGGGTGAAGTACTGCTTGTCGAACAGGTTCTTCACCCCCGCCGCCAGCTTCAGGTTGGACACTTCAGGCCCGAATTCATACCCACCGCGGGCATGCCAGGTCACATAACCCGGAATATCGCCATACTGCCCGTCGGCACTTGGCTCGGTAATGTAATCGCCATTGAAGCTGCCGTCGGCATTGATCCCGGTACCCGGCGCACGCTGCTTCGATTGGGCATAGGCGTCCAGGTTCCAGGTCCAGCGGTTAACGGCGTAACGCACCCCGGCAGTGGCCACCTGGCGCGAATAGAACGGCAGGTCACGGCCCTTGAAGCCCGGAATGTCCCCCTCATACGTAGCGCGGGTATAGGTATAGCCACCGCTCACCGAAAGCCCGTCCAGCCGCGGGTCCAGCCCGGCAAGGTCATAACGCACCGAAGCCTCGATGCCCTGGTGCTTGGTCGCACCGAGGTTGGTCCAGCCCACGTCGTTGCTGATGTACTGCAGCTCGTCATCGAAGTCGATGTAGAACGCGGTCAACTCACCGGCGAAACCACCGTTGTCATACCGGGTGCCGATTTCATAAGTCTTGGCCTTCTCCGGCTCCAGGCCATTGGCCGTGCTGTTGCCAGTACCGCCCTGGCCCAGCTGGAAGTACTGCAGGCTGCCAAACGAGGTCTCATAGTTGGCGAACACCTTCCACGCATCGGAGATGTGGTACATCACGCTCAGCGCCGGCAATGGCTCGTTGCTGGTGATGCTGCGCTTTTTCTCCGGCACTGGCTGACCGTTGGCGCCAAGCACCGGGCGATCGCGCCAGTCAGTGTTGATGTGCTCGAAGCGGATGCCCGGGGTGATAGTCCAGTTGCCCACATCGATCTTGTCGTCGATGTAGTAGGCGCTTGCCTCGGTGCCGCCACTGCGGTCCTGGAACACGTGGCCATCGGAAGTCGGGGTAGGCGTCGGCACATTGTCGATCAGCGCCAGACGGGTGGACTGCTCACGCATCGCTTCTTTCAGGTAGCGGTAACCGACGCTGACTTCCTGGGTGGTCGGGCCTGCGAAAAAGATCCGCGACAGCCGGGGCTCGATGGCGAAGGTGTGATAATTGCGCGGGTATGACGACAGGGTCTTCATGTCGCGCGCGGCAATGGCGCTGCCACGGAAGCTGTCGGTGTAGTAGGTCAGCACTTCGAACTGGGTGGCTTCGTCGAGCTGGCGCTGCCACTTGAACGACACATCCTTGCGGCGGCCGGCGAAGTAGTCGTAATCGCGTACCGACTGATACGGGTTGCTGTCGTACTGGGCCTGGGTCAGGCCGCCGGGCATGTCGGCACGGCCATCGTAGTAATGGAAGTTGAGCCAGAACTCATCGACGTCGGTCGGCGCCCAGTGGGTCTTGAGAATGACGTCGTCGATATCGTTACCGTTATTGCTTTCGCGATAGCCGTTGCCGTTCACCCCGGTGTATAGCAACGCCACGCCCAAGCCGTTTTCCGCCGTGCCGCCGACGAAGGCCGACTCGGTATGCTTCCAGCCACCATGCTGGGAGGTTTCCAGGGTGGTGGACAGCTCGGCCGAAGCCTTCTCGGGGATCGCCCGGGTGACGAAGTTGATCACCCCGCCGACGTTCTGCGGGCCATAGCGCACCGAGCCTGCGCCACGCACCACGTCGATGCTGTCGAGGTTGCCCGAGGAAATGGGCGCCATCGACAGCTGTGGCTGGCCATAGGGTGCGAAGGCTGCGGGTATGCCGTCGATCAGCACCGTGGAGCGCGGTGACAGGCGCGACGTCAGGCCGCGCACCCCAACGTTCAGCGACAGGTCACTACCGCCGGTGCCGTTGGAGTCCTGCACCTGCACACCCGGGATACCGCGCAGCACATCGCGCACGTTCATCGCGCCCTTCTCGACCATGGCCTCGCGGCGCACCACGGTGCGCGCGCCAGGGTGGTTCTGCACCACACTCTGCTGGGCATCCCCCAGCCAGTCACCGACCACCTTGATGTCCGTTGGTGCCAGCTCCAGGCTGCCGGTGGTCAAGGTGCCGTCGACCTGGGCCGGTTTGAGCACCACGGTGCCCTGGGATATTTCGTAGGTCAGGCCGCTGCCCTGCAACAATTGCTGCAGGGCTTGCTCAGGCGCCAATGGGCCGGACACGGCCGGGGCCTGCTTGCCAGCCACCAGTTCGGGGCTGAAGAACAGCTGCAGATTGGTCTGCTGGCCAAGCTGGTTCAGCGCCGAAGCCAGCGGCTGGGCCTGGATCTGGATCGGGCTGGCGGCCTGGACGGCCTGGCTATTGACGGCCGCGGCGCTGACCGCCAGGGCCAGCGCCAGGGCGCTCAAGCGTGGGAAGGGCTTGTTGTTGTTCACGTCGTCGAAACTTCCTGAATGCGGAATAAACGCCAACCGCGTGCAAATGGAAATGCTTGGCAGTTGCAGCTGGCGAGGAAGACGAACGAGCGGAAAAAAACCTGAATTTATTTCGCGACTATTTCGCGCGAGCCGTCTTCATGGGCCTTGATGGCCACCGGCAGGATGCTCGGCAAGGCGCGCAGCAACGCGTCAGTGTCGTCGGTGTTGAAGGTACTGGACAGGCGCAACTGGGCGGCTTTACCCGGGGCGACCCGCAATGGCTGGCTGCGGTAGCGCGAAGCTTCGGCCACCACATCGGCGAGGGTAGCGTTGTCGAACACCAGCTTGCCCTGCCGCCAGGCGGTGACGGCGCCGGTGTTCACCGCATAAGGTGCGGCTACCAGGCCTTGTGCATTTATATTCGAGCCCTGCCCAGCCGTCAGTTGTGCCAACGACGCACCCTGGCCCTGCACCCGTACCGAACCCTGCTCCACCGCCACTCGGGTGCTGGCCGGGTCCAGGCGCACATCGAAGCGCGTTCCGGTGACCGTCACGCGGCCTTGCGCAGTGTCGACCACGAACGGCCTGCTGCTGTCATGGGCGACGCTGAACATCACCTCACCGGCACTCAGGCGGATATGCCGCTGCCCGGCGCTGAAGTCGACTTGCAGTTGCGTACTGCCATTGAGCTCGAGCTGCGAGCCATCCGGCAATTCGACCTGGCGTCGCTCGTTGAAGGCAGTCTGCAAGCTGCCCTGATGGTTCAGTTGCTGGTAGTGCCAGCCGCCCCAGCCAAGGCCCAGCGCCAACACCGCGACACTGGCAGCCAGCGCCTGGCGCAGCAAACGCCGACGCGGCAACTGCTGTACCGGTGCCGGCTGGGCCAATGCTGCCAGGCGCTGGCGTGGGATGAAATCGGCGGCCTGCCACACCCGGCAGAGATGCTCGTATTCCTGGCGGTGACGCTCATCGCTGGCCAGCCAGGCACGCAACTGTTTCTGCAGCCCGGCATCCTTGGGCGCATCCTGCACACGGGCGAACCATGCGGCGGCCTGCTCGCGGACGGTTTCGCTACCGTGAGGTTTCATCGAAAAGGTCTCCTGACTCATCATGCCGACACATCCAGCTGCTCACGCAGGTGCCGAAGCGTGCGGATCATATACTTTTCGACCATGTTCTTGCTCAAGCCCATGCGCTCGGCGATTTCGGCCTGGGTCAGGCCCTCGAGCTTCTGCCAGATGAACACCTGCCGGCAGTTGAGTGGCAGCTCGGCCAGCGCCCGCTCCACGCTGTCAGCCAGCTCCAGCGCATGCACGTACGCCTCTGGGTCGCCACTGCCGGCAGCAGCGGCGTCGAAGCCCCCCTGCTCCAGGGCCTGGCGGCGATCCTCACGGCGAAAACCATCCACGGCAATGTTGCGTGCGGTCTGGTGCAAGTAGGCGCGTGGCTGCTCGACCCGCTCGCGCGGGTTTTCCAGTACCCGGACAAAGGCATCGTGGGTGAGGTCCTCGGCCTGCTGCCGACTGCGCAATTTGCGCGTCCAGGTGCCGATCAGCTCATGGTAGTGGTCGAGGAAGCCTTTGGGTCCGGACACGGTCGGGGTCATCAGGGAGGCAGACAAGGGTGCGAATAGTAATGTTTCTCATCAAAACCGGCAAATCCGCCAGTCGGTAACAAAAAATTTATAGGCGATTTCCTGTACGGGGGTACCAGGAAAATGTGGCCATAAATATGAACACCTCCGCCCTTTTCGCGGGCAAGCCCGCTCCCACATTGAACGCGTATCCCCTGTAGGAGCGGGCTTGCCCGCGAAGGGCCCAACACGCTCCATTCCACAATTTTTTACGCTTGAAACATCGCGGGGAACATCAGCCGGTCACACGAGTCGGTTATTCAAATGGCTGGTCGTCGATCAACGCCGATCACGCCCGGATTGCCTGTTGATTCTGCATTCTTCACGCCCTAAAGTGCGCGCCGAACGTCCATGCTGGAAACGATCCATCCGGCTCAAGTACTGAGTAGGCGAACCAAAGTGGGGATACGGAGGACGTTCAGTTTGCAGCCACTTATTCTTTTTGTTTGCCCATGGAGTCCCTGAGCATGTCGATCCAGGTCGAAGACTATTTCGCGCGTGACACCTTCCAGAAAATGAAGGCGTTCGCCGACAAGCAGGAAACCCCGTTCGTACTCATCGATACGCAGATGATCAGCCAGGCCTATGACGACCTGCGCGCCGGTTTCGAATTCGCCAAGGTCTACTACGCGGTCAAGGCCAACCCGGCCGTCGAGATCATCGACCTGCTCAAAGAGAAAGGCTCGAGCTTCGACATCGCCTCGATCTACGAGCTGGACAAAGTGCTGGGCCGCGGCGTCAGCGCCGACCGCATCAGCTACGGCAACACCATCAAGAAGTCCAAGGACATCCGCTACTTCTACGAGAAGGGTGTACGCCTGTATGCCACCGACTCGGAAGCCGACCTGCGCAACATCGCCAAGGCCGCCCCGGGTTCGAAAGTGTACGTGCGTATCCTGACCGAAGGCTCGACCACTGCCGACTGGCCGCTGTCGCGTAAGTTCGGCTGCCAGACCGACATGGCCATGGATCTGCTGATCCTCGCCCGCGACCTGGGCCTGGTGCCTTACGGCATCTCCTTCCACGTCGGTTCGCAGCAGCGCGACATCAGCGTATGGGACGCCGCCATCGCCAAGGTCAAGGTCATCTTCGAGCGCCTGAAGGAAGAAGACGGCATCGAGCTGAAGCTGATCAACATGGGTGGCGGCTTCCCGGCCAACTACATCACCCGGACCAACAGCCTGGAAACCTACGCCGAAGAGATCATTCGCTTCCTCAAGGAAGACTTCGGTGACGAACTGCCGGAAATCATCCTCGAGCCAGGCCGTTCGCTGATCGCCAACGCCGGTATCCTGGTCAGCGAAGTGGTGCTGGTTGCACGTAAGTCGCGTACCGCCGTCGAGCGCTGGATCTACACCGATGTGGGCAAGTTCTCTGGCCTGATCGAAACCATGGATGAAGCCATCAAGTTCCCGATCTGGACCGAGAAGAAAGGCGAAGCCGAGGAAGTGGTCATCGCCGGCCCGACTTGCGACAGCGCCGACATCATGTACGAAAACTACAAGTACGGCCTGCCGCTGAACCTGGCCATCGGTGACCGCCTGTACTGGCTGTCGACCGGCGCCTACACCACCAGCTACAGCGCAGTGGAATTCAACGGCTTCCCGCCGCTGAAGGCTTACTACCTGTAATGCAGAACGGGGCCGCAAGGCCCCGTTTTCATGTGTGCTCTCCTGTGCAGGCCTCTTACTCGCCGCGCCGCTCGATCTCTTCGGCATACCGTGCGGCAAAGGCCATCAACACCGGCCCCGCGCCCTGCAGGGTTACCAACGCAGCACGCAGGAAATTCATGTTCCCCGCAACCCGGGCCTGCTCCAGCCACTGCCCTGCCTCGGCCAACTGCCCGCGCTCGACCAACACCAACGCCAGGCTGAACATCCCGCGGAAATCCCCCGCCTCGGCCGAGCGTCGATACCAGCGCACCGCCCGCGCGGGGCTCGGTGCCGTGGCAATACCCTGCTCCAGGTAACGCCCATACAGGTTCATCGACTTGGCATGCCCCAACTGCGCAGCCTTTTCGTAACACATGAGCGCCTGCGCCTGATTGGCCGGCACCCCGCGCCCGGTAGCCAGCAGGTTACCCAGGTTGTAAAGGCCCCAGTCGAGCCCAGCGTCTGCGGCACGCGCATAATGAATGGCCGCCTGTTCCAGGCTTGGCTCCCCCCCCCAGCCATGCTCCAGGCAACGGCCGAGCATGTTGTGCGCCATGGGACTACCGCCCTGTGCAGCAATACCGAACCAACGGCGGGCAACGGTGGCATCCTCCTGGATACCACGGCCATCCAGCAGGATCTGCCCCAGCAGCAACTGTGCCTCGATCGCGCCCTGCCCCGCCGCTGCCAGAATTGCCTGGGCGGCCTTGCCGGGGCTCTCCTCGAGCATGGCCTGCAAGCCGGCCACATCCACTACTTCCTCACGTCGCAACTGATAGGACACGGCTCAGACCTCGGCCCAGCGGCGCAGCAGGTTGTGGTAGGTACCGGTCAACTGTAGCAGCGCAGGGTGCTCAGGTACGTCGGCTGTCAGTTGCTGGATGGCGTTATCCATCTCGAACAGCAACGCACGCTGGCTGTCCTCACGTACCAGGCTCTGGGTCCAGAAGAACGCGGCATAGCGTTGCCCACGGGTAACCGGGTTGACCTTGTGCAGGCTGGTACCGGGGTATAGCACCAGGTCACCGGCGGCCAACTTGACCTGCTGCTCGCCAAAGGTGTCCTGAATCACCAGCTCGCCGCCGTCGTAGCTGTCCGGGTCGCTGAGGAACAACGTCGAGGACAGGTCGGTGCGCACCCGCTCCGGGCTGCCCTTGGGCTGGCGCAAGGCATTGTCGATATGGAAACCGAAACTGCCGCCTTCGCGGTAGCAGTTGATCAGCGGCGGGAACACCTTGTGGGGCAAGGCTGCCGACATGAAGCGTGGGGTTTTCCACAGGCGGTCGATCAGCGCACTACCGATTTCCTTGGCCAGCGCATGGCCTTCTGGCAGCTGCAGGTTGTGCTTGGCCTTGGCTGACTGGTAGCCAGCCGTAACCTTGCCGTCGGCCCAGTCGGCCTGCTCCAGCGCCTTGCGGATACGGGCCAGTTCATCTGCGTCGAACAGGCCTGGGATGTGAAGCAGCATGGCGGCGGCACCGTAAGGAAATGTAAAGGCGCCAATGATATTGATTCCCTTTTGCGCTACACAAGCCCCATTCACCGCTTAAGACGTTTCAGCTGCATGAAACCGTAAGGGCAAATTGTAAAGATTGTAAATTCTTCACGAATGGTAACGAATCTCAATTGTGAGTCACAATTGCTTACATTAGTATCCGCCGCCTCAACACCTTGGGGAAGGTTCTTAGCAATGCGCCAGTACGTACCATCTGCAGTGAGCTCACCACGCCTGATCGTTACCGCCATCGGTGTCGCGCTAAGCGCCTCGTCGGTTCACGCCGCCGACCCGGCTGCCAGCAGCGCCATCACCCTGGACGCCACCAGCGTCAACGGCAAGGCTGAACAGGCCAGCACCGACTACAAGGTCGAAAAGGCCGCTTCGCAGAAGTACACCGCACCGCTGGTGGACACCCCGCGTTCGGTTACCGTGATCCCGCAGCAGGTGATCAAGGACACCAACGCGCTGACCCTGCAGGATGCCCTGCGCACCGTGCCAGGCATTACCTTCGGCGCTGGCGAAGGCGGCAACCCGCAAGGCGACCGGCCGTTCATCCGTGGCTTCGACGCCCAGGGCGACACCTACCTGGACGGCGTGCGTGACACTGGCGCGCAAACCCGCGAAATCTTCGCCATCGAGTCGGTGGAAGTGGCCAAAGGGCCAAACTCGGCCGTGGGCGGCCGTGGGGCAGCAGGGGGTACCATCAACCTGGTGAGCAAGCGCGCACACTTGGGCAACTCGCTGGACGGCGCCTGGACCTGGGGCAGCGACCAGACTCAGCGCTACACGTTCGACGGCAACTATCAGTTCAGCGATACCGTTGCTGGCCGCCTGAACCTGATGACCCACGAAAGCAACGTCGCCGGCCGCGACAAGGTCAACTACGATCGCTGGGGTATCGCCCCGTCGCTGGCCTTCGGCCTGGGTACGCCAACCCGCGTCAACCTTGACTACTACCACCTGGAAAGCGACGACCTGCCGGACTCGGGCATTCCGTACACCATCCCTGCAAACGGTAGCGCCGGGCGCACCTCGGCGCACCCGAGCAAGCCGAACGACGGTGGCGACAGCGACAACTTCTATGGCCTGACCGGTCGCGACTTCCGCAAAACCCGCGTGGACATCGCCACCTTCGCCATCGAGCACGACCTGACCGACTCGCTGACCATCAAGAACACACTGCGTCACGGCAACAGCATGCAGGACTACATCCTGACCCAGCCTGACGACAGCAAGGGCAACGTCAACAACGGCAGTGTCTGGCGCCGTGCCAACACCCGCGTCGGCAACACTGCCACCACTACCAACCAGACCGACTTGTTCGGCGAGTTCTACGTCGGCGGCCTGAAAAACAGCTTCTCGACCGGTATCGAGCTGAGCCGAGAAGAGAGCGAGCGCTCGAGCTACACCGTCAACACTGACACCGTGCCTGGCGGCGCTGCCAATTCCAACTGCACCCCGGGCATGATCGGCGCCACCAGCGGCTACAACTGCACCTCGCTGAGCAACCCGAACCCGGATGATCCGTGGAACGGCACCATCTCGCGCAACTATGCCGGCACCACCACCAACAGCAAGACCCGGGCAATCTACGTGTTCGACACGCTGGAGCTGACCCCGGAGTGGCTGGTCAACATGGGCCTGCGCTACGACCACTTCGACACCGACTACAAGACCTACAACGCTGCGGGCACCACCACCGCCAAAGGCAAAGATGTCAGCGAGTTCGTGACCGGCCAGCTGGGCCTGGTGTGGAAGCCGGCCGAAAACGGCAGCATCTACGTGTCCTATGCCACCTCCGCCACGCCACCTGGCGCCATGCTTGGCGAAGGTACCGAAGGCAACCCGCTGGGCGGCACGCCAGACCGTAACGGCAACCTGCTGGGCAGCGACATGGAGCCGGAAGAAACCACCAACTACGAGATCGGTACCAAGTGGGACCTGCTTGACGAGCGTCTGTCGCTGACCGCGGCGCTGTTCCGCACCGAGAAGGAAAACGCCCGGGTCCAGGTCAACACCAACACCTACGAGAACATCGGCGAAACCCGGGTTCAAGGTATCGAACTGTCGGCCAGCGGCAAGCTGACCGACAAGTGGCAGGTATTCGCCGGCTACACCTACATGCAGGCTCGCCAGATCGACGGCGGCCCGGTGGGCAAGGCCAACGACGGCAACCAGCTGCCGAACACGCCGAACAACAGCGCCAGCCTGTGGACCACCTACTCGATCACGCCAAAGCTGACCGTGGGCGGTGGTGCGTTCTACGTGGATGACGTGTACGGCAACGTGGCCAACACCACCATGGTCGACAGCTACGTACGCTACGACGCCATGGCCGCCTACAAGCTGACCAAGAACATCGACCTGCAGCTGAACGTACAGAACCTGACCAACGAGGTGTACTACGACAAGGCATTCTCCACCCACTTCGCCAACCAGGCGGCCGGGCGGACTGCACTGTTGACCACCAGCGTGCACTTCTGATGTCGGCGTTGGGTTGATCCGCTGGAAAGGCTGCTCCTGTAGCGGCCCTTTCGCGGGGCAAGCCCGCTCCAACAGATCCCTCACAGCGCTCGAATCCTGTGGTGTATCTGTGGGAGCGGGCTTGTCCCGCGAAGGGTTAAGCACGGGCATCACTAAAGGCAGGCCACCCCCTGCCCCGTTCAATGAGCGGGGCTTTTGCGTATCAAGGCATAATGCACGCCGCGCAGTCTGCGGCAGCAACACAAGGTGATCGATGTGGTGAAGAAGACGCTGTTCCAATTGCACTGGTTCTTTGGCATCACCGCTGGCCTGGTGCTGGCCTTGATGGGCGTTACCGGGGCGCTGTACTCGTTCCAGGAAGAACTGCTGCGCGCATTCAATGCCGATGTGCTCAAGGTCGAAGTACGCGCCGAAGGCGTGCTGCCGCCAGCTGAACTGGTGCAACGGGTCGAAGCCCAGCAGCACGATAAGGTATCGATGCTGTGGGTCGACGTGCGTGAAGGCAACGCCGCACGCATCTTCTTCACGCCGCCACCGGGCGAGCGCCGCGGTCAGCTGCGTTACGCCGACCCCTACACCGGCGAACTCAAGGGTGAAGTGGCCGGGCAAGACTTCTTCAACCTCATGCTCACCCTGCACCGTTTCCTGGCCATGGGCGATACCGGCCGGCAGATCACCGGTGCCTGTACCCTCATGCTGGTGTTCTTCTGCCTCTCCGGCCTGTACCTGCGCTGGCCGCGCAAAGCGCTGGACTGGCGCACCTGGCTGACCTTCGATTGGGCCAAGAAAGGCCGTGCTTTCAACTGGGACCTGCACGCCGTCGCAGGTACCTGGTGCCTGCTGTTTTACCTGCTGTTCGCGCTGACCGGCCTGTTCTGGTCCTATGAGTGGTACCGCGAGGGCCTGAACAAACTGCTGGCCGATAAACCGGCTGCGGGTCAGCAACAGAAGCGCGGCGAAGGCCGTGGGCGCCACGGGCCGCAGAAGGTCGACAAGAATGCCCCGCCACTGGTGGTCGATTACGACGCCATCTGGGCCAACCTCAAGAACGCCGCAGGTCCAGGCCTTGCCACCTACAACCTGCGACTGCCCCCGGTCGGCGGGCAACCGGCAAACCTGTTCTACCTGCTCGACAGCGCCGAACACCCTCGCGCCTTCAACACCCTGGTGCTGGACCCGGCCACCGGCCAGGTGAAAAACCACGACCGCTACACTGACAAGTCCTTCAAGGCCCAACTGCTGCAGAGCGTCTACGCCCTGCACGTGGGCGAGTACTTCGGCCTGCCAGGGCGCATCATCGTCACTGTCGCCAGCCTGACCATGCCACTGTTCTTCGTCACTGGCTGGCTGCTGTACCTCGACCGCCGCCGCAAGAAGCGCCAGGTGCGTGCCGCCCGCGGCAACGTTGCCCGCAACGATGGCAGCGGCGATAGCTGGCTGATCGGCTTTGCCAGCCAAAGCGGCTTCGCCGAGCAACTGGCCTGGCAGAGCGCCAGCCAGCTGCAGGCCGCCGGCATGCCGGTGCAGGTACGCGCCTTGGCCGAACTGGGTGAACATGACCTGCGCCAAGCCCGCCGTGCGCTGTTTGTGGTGAGCACCTTCGGCGACGGCGAAGCGCCTGACAGCGCCCGCACCTTCGAGCGCAAGGTACTAGGCCAGCCGTGGGCACTGAACCACCTCAACTACGCCCTGCTCGCCCTCGGCGACCGCCAGTACCCGCACTTCTGCGGCTTCGCCCGGCGTCTGCAGGCGTGGCTGGGCGAGCGCGGTGCCAGCAGCGCGTTCAGCCCGGTAGAAGTGGACAACGCCGATCAGGCGGCCCTGCAGCAGTGGCAACAGGAACTGGCGCAGCTGACGGGTGCCCAGCCGGTGGCCGCCTGGCAGCCGCCAAGCTTTGGTAGCTGGTCGCTGGTGCACCGCAAACTGCTCAACCCCGGCAGCCAGGGGCAGCCGGTTTACCTGCTCGGCCTGCAGCCCCAAGCGCCTGCCAGCTGGGAGGCCGGTGACCTGGTGGAAATTCTGCCGCTGAATGGGCAACCGCGGATCGACGCGTTCCTCAAAGGCATGGCGCTGGACGCCAATACCCCGGTGCAAGTGAATGGCCTGAACGAAACACTTGCCCAGGCCCTCGCGGGTCGCCAGCTACCAACACGCCGCGATCACCTTATCGGCCTGCATCCACAGGCGATGGTCGATGCCCTGGTGCCGATTGGCAGCCGCGAGTACTCCATTGCCTCGATTGCCAGTGATGGTGTGCTGGAGCTGATCGTGCGCCAGGAACGCCATGCCGATGGCAGCCTGGGCCTGGGCTCCGGCTGGCTGACCGAGTACCTGCCGTTGAATGGCACCCTGAGCCTGCGCCTGCGCCGTAACAGCGGCTTCCATCTGCCAGAAACCGCCGCACCGATGATACTGATTGGCAACGGCACCGGCCTGGCCGGCCTGCGCAGCCTGCTCCGGGCGCGGGTGAATGCCGGTGAGCAGCGTAACTGGCTGCTGTTTGGCGAGCGTAATCGCGCGCATGACCTGCTGTGTGGTGAGGAGCTGCAAGGGTGGCTGCAAAGCGGCGATCTGGCACGCCTGGACCTTGCGTTTTCGCGGGATCAAGCCGAAAAAGTCTATGTGCAGGATGTGTTGCTGCAGCAGGCTGAAGCGTTCAAGGGCTGGGTGGCTGAGGGCGCCTGTGTGTATGTCTGCGGCAGCCTGCAAGGGATGGCTGCAGGGGTGGATGCTGCGCTCAACGGCATGCTTGGGGAAGCCGCTGTGCAGCAGTTGATCGAGGATGGGCGATATAGGCGGGATGTTTACTGACCAGGCATTGATGTAACTCGCCCCGGCCTCTTGGCGGGTTTACCCGCGAAGAGGCCAGTACAGGCTGTCAGTGCAGCTCGAAGGTATCGGCGTCCAGGTTGGCCGGGAACTTGGCCCGGTACGCTGCCAGCTCCGCAGCGCTCAACACGGCGGTAAACACGCCGTCTGCCTCCCCGGCACTCAGCAAACTCTCGCCCTGGAAGTCCAGCACCTGGCTGTCGCCCGAATAGGCAAAGCCTTTGCCGTCCGTACCCACCCGGTTCACCGCCGCCACATAGCAGAGGTTCTCGATCCCTCGCGCCGGCAACAGTCGGTTCCAGTGCTGGCGGCGAGCAGCCGGCCAGTTGGCGGTATACAGCAGCAGATCGGTGTCCTGGGCATCGCGGCTCCACACCGGGAAACGCAGGTCGTAGCAAATCAGCGGGCGAATCCGCCAACCCTTGATCTCGAACTGCACCTGGCGCTCACCCGGGGTGTAGTGCTTATGCTCACCCGCCATGCGGAACAGGTGGCGTTTGTCGTAGTGCAAGATCTCCCCGTCCGGGCGCGCCCACAGCAGGCGGTTACGGTGGCTGCCATCTGCGGCCTGGATGATCACGCTGCCGGTAATCACTGCGTTGGACTTCTTGGCCTGGGCCTTCAGCCATTTGTAGGTCGGGCCATTTTCCGGCTCGCACAGGCTTTCCGACTGCATTGAAAAACCGGTAGTGAACATTTCCGGCAGGATCACCAGGTCCACTTCACCTACCTGCTCCAGCAGCACCTCGAAGTGCGCATAGTTGGCCTCACGGTCATGCCAGGCCAGGGTGGTCTGCACCAGGGCGACTTTCAGGTTCGGCAGTGTGCTCAGATCGCGCATAGTTTTTCCGCTGCCTGATGCAGCGTCTCCTCTCGTTTGGCAAAGCACAGGCGGACCAGGCGTTGCTCGGGGATGGGTTGCTGGTAGAACACCGATACCGGAATGGTCGCCACGCCGTGCTCACGGGTCAGCCACAGCGACATGTCGACATCGTTCAGGTCCGGGCGGATCTGCGAATAGTCCACCAGCTGGAAGTAAGTGCCCGCCGTGCGGGTAAAGCGCAAGCGCGAGCCTTCCAGCAAACCGCAGAACAGGTCGCGCTTGGCCTGGTAGAAGGCCGGCAACTCATCGACATGCCCTGGGTGCTCGGCCATGAAATCGGCCAGCGCGCACTGCAGCGGCGTCACCCCGCAGAAGTTGACGTACTGGTGCACCTTACGCAGCTCGGCGCTCAGCGCCGGCGGGGCAATCACGTAACCGGTCTTCCAGCCGGTGACGTGGTAGGTCTTGCCGAACGAGCTGACCACAAAGGCACGTTGGTACAACTGTGCGTGGGCCAGTACGCTGGCGTGGCGCACGCCGTCGTAGACCAGGTGCTCGTAGACTTCATCACTGACCAGGTAGATATCGCGGTCAGCGATAAGGCGTGCCAGCTGGTCAAGGTCTTCGCGGGTGATCAGTGCGCCGCTGGGGTTGTGCGGCGAATTGAGGATGACCATGCGCGTACGCGGGCTCAGGGCATCACTGAATGTTTGCCAGTCGATACGGAAGTTGCCGTCACTGAGCTGCACATGCACGCAGCGGCCACCGGCCAGCTGCACCGAAGGCTCGTAGCTGTCGTAACAAGGGTCGAAGACGATCACCTCGTCGCCGGCATGCACCACCGCCTGTATGGCGCAGAAGATCGCCTCGGTGGCGCCGGGGGTGATGGTCACCTCCTGGTCGACATCCACCCTGGCGCCGTACAAGCGCTCGACCTTGGCCGCCACTTGCTGGCGCAGCGCAGGCAAGCCGGTCATCGGCGAATACTGGTTATGCCCGGCGGCCACATGCCGGCCTACTGCATCGAGCAGCGCCTGCGGGCCGTTGAAGTCGGGAAAACCTTGCGACAGGTTAAGCGCGCCGGTCTGCACGGCGAGCTGGGACATGGTAGTGAAGATGGTCGTGCCGACATTCGGCAGTTTGCTGCGGATCATGAAGCCCTCTTTCCTGGGGTGTATCCGGCACGGGGTGAGGTCCGAGCATAGCGGATCGAGCGGTCAGGAAAAAGGTTGAAACATTAGGGGGATTGCTTTGGATCAAAAGGCTTCTTCGCGGGCTTGCCCGCGAAGAAGCCGCCACGGAATCAGCGCTTGTCGCGACGCTTCTTCTCGGCCTTCTTGTGGTGCGACATCAGGCGGCGCTTCTTGTTGACCTGGCGATCGGTGAGGGTGTTCTTCTTGCCCTCATACGGGTTCTCGCCGCCCTTGTACTCGATACGGATCGGCGTACCGACCAGCTTCAGCACGCGGCGGTAAGTGTTTTCCAGGTAGCGCGAGTACGACTTCGGAATCTTCTCGGTCTGGTTACCGTGGATCACGATCAGCGGCGGGTTGGCACCACCCAGGTGGGCGTAACGCAGCTTGATGCGGCGGCCGTTGACCAGCGGTGGCTGGTGCTCGCTCACGGCATCTTCGAGGATTTGCGTCAGGCGGCTGGTCGGCCAGCGCGTCACTGCCGACTTGAACGCGGCCTGCACCGACTTGTACAGGTTACCCACGCCAGTACCATGCAAGGCGGAGATGAAGTGGATGTCGGCGAAGTCGACGAAGAACAGCCGGCGCTCCAGCTCGGTCTTCACGTAGTCACGCTCGCCCGGCTGCATACCATCCCACTTGTTCAGGGCGATGACGATGGCGCGGCCGGCTTCCAGGGCGAAGCCCAACAGGTTCAGGTCGTGGTCCACCACACCCTCGCGGGCGTCCATGACGAAGATCACCACGTTGGCGTCCTTGATCGCCTGCAGCGTCTTCACCACCGAGAACTTCTCGACTTCCTCGTGGATCTTGCCGCGCTTGCGCACGCCGGCGGTGTCGATGAAGGTGTACTTCTCGTCGTCGCGCTCGAACGGGATGTAGATGCTGTCGCGGGTGGTGCCCGGCTGGTCGTACACCACCACGCGCTCTTCGCCGAGCATGCGGTTGACCAAGGTCGACTTGCCAACGTTCGGCCGGCCGATGATGGCAATCTTGATGCCATCTTTTTCGCTCGGGCCAGGAATCCGGACGGCTTCTTCGCCTTCGGCGACTTCAGCGTCCAGCGCTTCCTCGACCTGGTCGCGCGGCAGGTGGCCAAGCACGGCTTCCATCAGCGCGTTGATGCCGCGGCCCTGGGAACCGGCCACCGGGATGGCATTACCCATACCCAGCGGCGAGAACTCGGCGCGCGCGACATCGGCGTCGATGTTGTCGATCTTGTTGGCGACCAGGATCGCCTCTTTGTTGCGCTTGCGCAGGTGCTCGGCAATCATCTGGTCGGCGGCGGTCATGCCGGCGCGTGCATCGACCAGGAACAGCACGTAGTCGGCTTCCTCGATGGCCATGAGCGACTGCTCGGCCATTTTCTCGTCCATGCCCACTTCGTCACCAGTGATGCCACCGGTGTCGATCAGGATGAAAGAACGACCCTGCCAGCTGGCATCGCCGTACTGGCGGTCACGGGTCAGACCCGACAGGTCACCGACGATGGCATCGCGGGTCTTGGTCAGGCGGTTGAACATGGTGGATTTGCCGACGTTCGGGCGGCCCACCAGGGCAATTACGGGAACCATCGGCTCTCCACTCTCGAATTCTTGAAAATGCAAAGGCCGCTGCAAGGCAGCGGCCGGAGTACGGGCGGCGTGTCCTACGCCGCGGCTTGAAGCCAGCCAAGGCTTCAAGCATAGCTTCAGCGGATGGTCAGTGCCTCGAGCTTGCCGCTGTTGCCGAAGACATAGATGGTGTCACCGACCACAAGTGGGCGGGCGCGCAGGCCATCGCTGTCGATACGCTCACGGCCAACGAAGCGGCCATCGACCTGGCTGAGCAGGTGCAGGTAACCCTCGAAGTCCCCTACAGCCACATAGCTGGAATACACTTCCGGGGCAGTCAGCTGGCGACGCGCCATCGAGTCGTTGGTCCACAGGGCGCTGGAAGAACGCTCGTCGATACCCTCGACCGAGCCCGAGGCCTCGCTCACATAGACGTTGCCAAAGCCCTGGGCGACACCCACGTAGCTCGAAGCATCGCGCTGCCACAGCTCGCGGCCGCTTTCCAGGTCCAGGCCAGCTACGCGGCCCTGATAGGTGCTGACGTACAGGGTACCACCGGACAGCAGCAGGCCGCCGTCAATGTCGACCACGCGGTCAAGCTCGGAACGCCCCTGCGGAATGGCCACGCGGCTTTCCCACACCGGCACGCCGTTGTTGATGTCCACCGCAACTACCTTGCCAGTCGACAGGCCGGCGACGGCCAGGCGGTTGGTGGCGATCGGCGCACCGGTACCACGAAGGGTCAGCACGGCCGGGGAGTTTTCGTAGATCCAGCGACGGTCGCCAGTGGCAGCATCCAGGCCGATAAGGCGATCATCCTGGGTCTGCACCACCACCACGTCACCGTTGTTGGCAGGCGGAGCCAGCACTTCGCTGGTCACGCGGGAGCGCCAGCGCTCCTCACCGGTACTGGAATCCAGGGCAATCACTTCACCCTTGAGGGTACCGAGCATGACCAGGCCATAGCCTACGCCGACTGCACCGGAAACCTGCAGCTCCAGGTCCTTCTTCCACACCACGTCGCCAGTGATGCGGTCGAGGGCGAAGACTTCACCGTTGACGTCGGAAGCGTAGATGCGGTCGTTCTCGATGGCCGGTACCAGGGTGTTGTAGGTTTCACCCTGGCCGTCACCGATCGAACGGCTCCACTGCTTCTTCAGCACCACTTCCTCGGTGAACTTGGTCAGCTCGGCCGGGGGCAGTTCCTTCTTGCTGTTGCTGCTGCACCCTGCGGCCAGTACGGCCAGGGTCAGCACTGCTGCATGTTTCCAACCGATCACTTACGCGTCCCCTTTAGCCAGGTCATCCAGCTTCAATTGCAGGCCACCGACCGCCGCATCATCAGACAGCGCGGCCTTGGCTTTTTCGTAAGCGCTGTGCGCGTCGTCGGCACGACCCAGCTGTACCAGCAGGTCACCCTTCAACTCTTCACGGCTGGCCAGGAAGGCTTTGTCGGCGTCACCGTCGAGCAGCTTGAGGGCGTCCTCGGCCTTGTTCTGGGCAGCCAGTACACGTGCCAGGCGCTGGCGCGAAATTTCGCCCAGGGTAGCGTCGGCCGGTTTGTCCAGCACGCTTTTCAGCTCGGCAGCAGCGTCGTCGAGCTTGCCGCTCTCGACTGCGACCTTGGCCACGAACAGGCTGCCATACTGGGCGTAGGCGGTTCCGCCAAACTCGCTCTTGAGCTTGCCGGCCAGTTCCGCGACCTTGGTGGCGTCTGGCTGGCCATTCGGCGTCAGGCTGGTTTCAAGCAGCGCCTGATACAGCTGCGAGGCGCCTTGCGACTGGTTGCTCTGGTACTTGTGCCAGGTATTCCAGCCCAGCACCACCACGCCAGCCAGCAATGCGCCGGTCAGCAGCGGCTTGCCGTTGCGGTTCCACCAGTCCTTGACCCCTGCCAGGTCATCATCATCGGTACTCGACACCCCAATACTCCTTTTCGCCTATTCGTTGTTGAACCGCGTTACGCCTGCGCGATCGCGGTTTCCAGGTGCTCTGCCAGAGCATCCCAGGCAATGTTCTGTTGTTCGCCCTGGCCACGCAGGGGCTTGAAGCCGATTTCTTGCTTGGCCAGTTCGTCGTCACCGAGGATCAAGGCGAACAGTGCGCCGCTCTTGTCGGCCTTCTTGAACTGGCTCTTGAAGCTGCCACCCCCGGCGTTGACCGCCAGGCGCAGGCCCGGCAGCCGGTCCCGCAGGCCTTCGGACAGGCGCAGGCCAGCCAGTTCTGCCTGTTCGCCAAAGGCGCACAGGTAGACGTCGATCTGGCGACTGATGGACTCTGGTACCTTGCCCAGGGTTTCCAGCAGCAGAATCAGGCGCTCGATACCCATGGCGAAACCAACGCCGGTGGTCGGCTTGCCACCCATCTGCTCGACCAGACCGTCGTAGCGGCCACCGGCACACACCGTGCCCTGGGCGCCCAGCTTGTCGGTCACCCACTCGAACACGGTCTTGCTGTAGTAGTCCAGGCCACGCACCAGCTTGGTGTTGATCACGAACGGAATGCCGGCAGCGTCCAGGCGGGCCTTGAGGCCCTCGAAGTGCACGCGCGACTCTTCGTCCAGGTAGTCTTCAAGCTTCGGCGCCCCCACCAGCACCGCCTGGGTGTTCTGGTCCTTGCTGTCGAGGATGCGCAGCGGATTGCTCTTCAGGCGGCGCTGGCTGTCTTCGTCCAGTTGCTCCAGGCGCGCCGAGAGGAACTCGACCAGCGCGTCACGGTAGCGCGCACGGGCTTCGCTGGTGCCCAGGCTGTTGAGCTCCAGCTTGACCGCGTCCTGGATGCCCAGCTGGCCCCACAGGCGCCAGGTCAGCATGATCAGCTCGGCGTCGATGTCCGGGCCATCCAGGTTGAACACTTCCACACCAATCTGGTGGAACTGACGGTAACGGCCCTTCTGCGGGCGCTCGTGGCGGAACATCTGACCGATGTACCACAGTTTCTGCACCTGGCCATTGCCGGTGATGCCATGTTCGAGCACGGCGCGCACGCAGGCAGCGGTGCCTTCCGGGCGCAGGGTCAGCGAATCGCCGTTGCGGTCCTCGAAGGTGTACATCTCTTTCTCGACGATGTCGGTCACTTCACCGATCGAGCGCTTGAACAGCTCGGTGAACTCGACGATCGGCGTGCGGATCTGGCTGTACCCGTAGGTGTCCAGCAGACCGGCCACGGTGCCTTCGAAGTAGCGCCACAGCGGCGACTGTTCTGGCAGGATGTCGTTCATGCCACGGATGGCTTGCAGCGATTTGCTCACGAAAAGTCCTTACGAATTCTGTGTGTCAGCCACGAGCGATCAACGCCGCGTCGGCTTCGGCCTTTTCAGCCGCTTTCTGGCGGATGAGTTTTTCCAGCTCATCGACCAGGTTGTCATTGGTCAGCTTCTGCGCCGGCTTGCCATCGATGTAGATCAGGTTCGGCGTACCGCCGGTCAGGCCTACATGGGCCTCCTTGGCTTCGCCCGGGCCATTGACCACGCAACCGATCACCGCCACGTCCAGCGGCACCAGCAGGTCTTCCAGGCGCCCTTCCAGCTCGTTCATGGTCTTGACCACATCGAAGTTCTGCCGCGAGCAGCTCGGGCAGGCGATGAAGTTGATGCCACGCGAACGCAGGTGCAGCGACTTGAGGATGTCGTAGCCGACCTTCACTTCTTCGACCGGGTCGGCCGCCAGCGAGATACGGATGGTATCGCCAATGCCTTCGGCCAGCAGCATACCGAGGCCAACCGCGGATTTCACTGTCCCTGAACGCAGGCCACCGGCTTCGGTGATGCCCAGGTGCAGCGGCTGCACGATCTGTTTGGCCAGCAGGCGGTAGGCTTCAACGGCCATGAACACGTCGGAAGCCTTGACGCTGACCTTGAAGTCCTGGAAGTCCAGACGGTCGAGGTGCTCGACGTGGCGCAAGGCCGACTCGACCAGTGCGGCCGGGGTCGGCTCGCCGTACTTCTTCTGCAGGTCTTTTTCCAGGGAGCCGGCGTTGACCCCGATACGGATCGGGATGCCACGGTCGCGGGCGGCATCGACCACGGCGCGAACACGGTCTTCGCGGCCGATGTTGCCTGGGTTGATACGCAAGCAGTCGACGCCAAGTTCAGCCACACGCAGGGCGATCTTGTAGTCGAAGTGGATGTCGGCGACCAGCGGCACGCTGACCAGCTGCTTGATCTTGCCGAACGCTTCGGCAGCGTCCATGTCCGGCACCGAAACACGCACGATGTCCACGCCGGCATCGACCAGGCGCTGGATTTGCCCCACGGTGGCGGCGACATCGTTGGTATCGGTGTTGGTCATGCTCTGCACCGCGATGGGCGCGTCACCACCCACCGGTACATTGCCGACCCAGATTTTGCGGGATTCGCGACGTTTGATCGGAGATTCGCCGTGCATGACTTACTGTCCCAACTTCAGGCGAGCAGTCTCGCCACTGGTGAACGGGGCAACATCGACGGCCTGGCCGTTGTAGCTGACCTGAGCGCCACGGGCAAAGCCCAGGCGTACCGCGAATGGCGGCTTGCCGGTCAGCTCGAGGTTGTCCCCCTTGCGCTTGATGGCGCTGAACAGCACCTTGCCGTTGCCGTCGCTGACCTGGGTCCAGCAATCGGCGGTGAACTGGATGGCAACCTTGGCGCTACCCGCCGGCACTGCGGCGGGCTCGGCGGCAGCCACCGCCGGCGCGGCCGGTGCAGCAGCCGGGGCCGGAGTAGCCGGCGCTACCGGCGCGGCAGGTGCGCTGACAGCCGGCTGTACAGGCGCCTGCTGGGCAGGTGCAGGGGTAACAGCTACGGCTTCGCCGGGTGCCGGGCTGGCAGGTGCCTGCTCGGTAGCAGCGGCCGGTTGCCCGGCGGCAGCCTGTTCCAACGGCAAGGGCGCGCTTTCAGCTTGCTGGCCAGCGGATACCGCCTGGTCTTCAGGCTCATCGAGCGGGTGAATCTGGGTAGTGCCGTCGGCGCTCTCGACTTCGACGTGCTCCAAGGCGATCTTGGCCAGGTCCTTGCCGCGCAGGCTGCCCTGGTCCTGCCACCAGACGAAGCCGCCACCCACCACGGCCACCAGCAACAGCAGGCTGACACCGCGCAGGATGTTGTGCGAAAGGCGTACCGGCTCTTCGATACGGCCCAGCGAATGCACATCGCTGCCTTTGGCGTGGGTACCGGTGTGGCGGTCGAAGGCATCGACCAGGGCGGCCTGGTCGAGGTCCATCAGCTTGGCGTAGGCGCGAATGTAGCCACGGGCGAAAGTATGCCCCGGCAGCTTGTCGAAGGCGCCGGTCTCCACGTGGTTCAGCGAACTGACAGTGAGGTTGAGCTTGCGGGCCACCTCGGCTTGAGTCCAGCCCCGTTTCTCACGGGCCAGGCGCAAAAGCTCACCGGGGTTCTGGCCAGGCGCTACTGCTACTTCGGGATGCGCGGCGTTCATCGTTGCTCCGACAGGTATTGCTGATATTCCGGCGTACCGGGATAAAGTCGTTGTAATTGCTGGCCAAGCTCGGCCAGTGTGCCCTGCTCGTCGAACACCCTGGCAAGGCGGCTGCCCAGCAGCAGGCTACGGGCATCGTGGTCGCTCAACTGGCTGAAACGATCGTAGTAGTCCCGGGCCGGCACATAATGCCTGTTTTCGTAGGACAACTCAGCCATTTCAAGCAATGCTTTCGGTTGCCGCTGGTTGAGTTGCAACGCTTTCGACAGATACCCGTGCGCCTGCTCGCGGCGCTCGAGCTTCAGGGCGGTCAGGCCGAGGTTCTCGTATACGCGTGAGCGCTCAGGATACAGGGTATCGGCACTGGCCAGGCGAAACATCTGCTCGGCCTCGGCAAATCGCCCCTGAGCATAAAGGAAACTGCCGTAATTGTTGCGAATTCGCGTGTCGCCGCGGCTGACCTGCAGGGCTTTGCGAAAGTGGGTCTCGGCCAATACCGGCTCGGCTTCGGCCTGGAACACCAGGGCCAGGGCGGCGTGCGCATCGGCATCGGAGCTGTCGAGGGCCAGGGCCTTGCCCAGCGGCGCCTTGGCCTGCTCGGTCAAACCCTGTTGCAAATAACCCAGGCCAAGCTGCACATAAGCCCGCCCTGCCTCCACCCTGCCCTGGCGGCTGGCCAAGGGGTCGCCCGCGCCGCCCGACACGCAGCCGGCCAGCAGCGAAAGCGCAAGGATCGACAGCGCGGCGCGCAGGCTCATGGGCAGGTCCCGGTCAGTGGCTGGCGGCGCTGTCTTGCAGCTCGACGTCCGCGGAAAGCTGGCGCACCGCGATGTAGCGCTCGCTGCGGCGGGTACGGTCGTTGACCTGGCCGACAAGCTGGCCACAGGCGGCGTCGATGTCGTCGCCCCGGGTGGTGCGGGTGGTCACGTTGAAACCACCGTGGTGCAGCAGGTCCTGGAAGCGGCGGATAGCGTTGTTGCTCGGCCGCTCGTAACCCGAGTGCGGGAACGGGTTGAACGGGATCAGGTTGATCTTGCACGGCACATCGCGCAGCAGCTCGATCATTTGCGCAGCATGCTCCGGCTGGTCGTTGACGTCCTTGAGCAGGGTGTACTCGACGGTGAGCACGCGCTTGCCACCCAGGGTGGCCATGTAGCCCATGCACGATTCCAGCAGCATTTTCAGCGGGTACTTCTTGTTGATGGGCACCAGCTTGTTGCGCAGCTCGTCGTTCGGGGCGTGCAGCGACAGGGCCAGCGACACGTCGATGTGCTTGGCCAGTTCGTCGATCATCGGCACCACGCCCGAGGTTGACAGGGTGACGCGACGCTTGGAAATGCCATAGCCAAGGTCATCCATCATGATTTTCATGGCGGCGATGACGTTGTCGAAGTTCAGCAAGGGCTCGCCCATGCCCATCATCACCACGTTGGTAATCGCGCGGTCGACTTTGGCAGGAACGGTCCCAAAGGATTTGTTGGCAAGCCACACCTGGCCGATTACCTCGGCGGCAGTGAGGTTGCTGTTGAAGCCTTGCTTGCCGGTGGAGCAGAAACTGCAGTCCAGGGCACAGCCAGCTTGCGACGACACGCACAGGGTGCCGCGATCGTCGGTAGGAATGTAGACGGTCTCGACGCAGCTGCCGGAGGCAACGCGGATCACCCACTTGCGGGTGCCGTCGGCGGAAATATCTTCACTGACCACTTCCGGGGGGCGAATCTCGGCAACGGCCTCGAGCTTTTCGCGCAAGACCTTGCCAACGTTGGTCATGGCCGCAAAGTCGGACACGCCAAAATGGTGAATCCATTTCATCACCTGACCGGCGCGGAAGCGCTTCTCCCCGATAGAGTCGAAGAATTGTTCCATTTCCGGCTGGGTCAGACCCAACAGGTTGATTTTGCCAGTAGATGTCGTCATGGATTCACCCTCACCCGTAAGCTTTCGCTTAGCGAGTGGTTACCTCGGTAGCAGCGAAGAAGTAAGCGATTTCGCGAGCGGCAGCAGCTTCGGAGTCCGAACCGTGAACGGCGTTGGCGTCGATCGACTCGGCGAAGTCAGCGCGGATGGTGCCGGCAGCAGCTTCTTTAGGGTTGGTAGCACCCATCAGCTCACGGTTCAGAGCGATGGCGTTTTCGCCTTCCAGAACCTGAACAACAACTGGGCCGGAAGTCATGAAGGCAACCAGGTCACCGAAGAAGCCGCGCTGGCTGTGCTCAGCATAGAAGCCTTCGGCTTCGGCTTTGGACAGCTGCTTGATTTTCGAGGCAACGATTTTCAGGCCGGCTTCTTCGAAGCGAGTGGTGATCTTGCCGATGACGTTTTTGGCAACAGCGTCAGGCTTGATGATCGAGAAAGTACGTTGAACAGCCATGGAAAACTCCAGAATATGAGTGTTACGAAAAATTAAACCCGCGAATTATACGCGGGTTTCAGGGGATTGCCTAACCTGCACATGACGCTTAGTCGGCTTCGTCAATCCAGGCCGCCTGGATTGCCTCAAGCACTTTCTCTCCGCCGCGTGACGGATCGTCGCTGAACTCTGGCAAGGCCAGCACCCAGCGGTGCAGGTCGACGAAATTCACATAACGAGGATCGACCTCAGGCTTGCTTTCTGCAAGCTGGATTGCGATCTCAAGTACATCAACCCATTTCAGACTCATGTACAGGCCCTCAGTGCGGTGCTTCAGCAGCGTGGTTGAGCGAATACTTGGGTATCTCGATGGTCAGGTCTTCGTCGGCGACCACCACCTGACAGCCCAGGCGCGACTGCGCTTCCAGGCCCCAGGCCTTATCCAGCATGTCCTCTTCCAGCTCGTCGGCCTCTTCGAGCGAATCGAAGCCCTTGCGCACGATGCAGTGGCAAGTGGTGCAGGCCTTGACGCCGCCGCAGGCGCTTTCCATCTCGATGTGATGGTCGTGGGCCAACTCCAGGATATTGGTCCCGGGCTCGACCTCCACGGTCAACCCCTCGGGGCAGAACTTCTCATGCGGCAGGAATGTCACCAGCGGCATCGATTACTCCTCGATCTCATTCAGGTTGCGCCCGGCCAGTGCGGCTTTGACCGTCGAATCAAGGCGACGGGCGGCAAATGCATCGGTCACCTGCGACAGACGCTTGGTCTGTTGCTCGATGGCTGCGCCATCGGTGCCGGCCAGCAAATCACGTAGTTCTTGCATCTGGAATTCGATGGCGTCGCGCTCGTCACTGCTGAGCAAGCGTTCGCCGTCGGCGTCCAGGGCGCCCTGTACCGCTTCGAGCAGGCGCTCGCCGTCCACCTGGTGCTCGCGCAACTGACGGGCGTGCTTGTCGGAACCTGCGTGTTCGAAGGAGTCCTTGAGCATGCGGGCGATTTCGCCGTCGGTCAGGCCGTAAGACGGCTTGACCTGGATGCTGGCTTCCACGCCCGAGCCCAGCTCGCGCGCAGCGACGCTGAGCAGGCCATCGGCATCGACCTGGAACGTGACGCGAATTTTTGCCGAGCCAGCGACCATGGCCGGGATGCCACGCAGTTCGAAGCGGGCCAGCGAACGGCAATCGCTGATCAGCTCACGCTCGCCCTGCAACACGTGGATCATCATGGCCGTCTGGCCATCTTTATAAGTGGTGAATTCCTGGGCACGCGCCACCGGGATGGTCGTATTGCGCGGGATCACCTTCTCCATCAGCCCACCCATGGTTTCAAGGCCCAGGGACAGCGGGATGACATCGAGCAGCAGCAGTTCACCACCCTCGCGGCGGTTGCCGGCCAGGGTGTCGGCCTGGATGGCGGCGCCAATGGCCACCACCTGGTCAGGGTCGATCGAAGTGAGCGGGGTACGCCCGAACAGCGCGCCCACCGCTTCACGCACGCGCGGCACGCGGGTCGAGCCGCCGACCATGACCACGGCACTGACCTCTTCCAGCTCCACGCCACTGTCGCGCACGGCGCGGCGGCAAGCCTTGAGGCTGCGGGCGACCATAGGCTCGATCATGCCCTCGAAGGCAGCACGGCTCAGTTCGCCTTGCCAGGTACCGTGGCTGACACTGACTACGTCGGCGTCGGTCAGGGCCTCCTTGGCGGCGCAAGCGGTTTGCAGCAGCGCGCGCTGGGTGGCCGGGTCAAGGTCGGACGACAGGCCAGCCTGCTCGATGATCCAGCCAGCAATGGCATGGTCGAAGTCGTCACCACCCAAGGCGGTATCGCCCCCGGTTGCCAGCACTTCGAACACGCCAGCAGTCAGGCGCAGGATGGAGATATCGAAGGTACCGCCGCCCAGGTCATAGATGGCCACCACGCCTTCGGCGTTCTGGTCCAGGCCGTAAGCCACGGCAGCTGCCGTCGGCTCGTTGAGCAGGCGCAGCACGTTCAGGCCGGCGAGGCGCGCAGCATCCTTGGTAGCCTGGCGCTGAGCGTCGTCGAAATAGGCCGGCACGGTAATCACCGCACCCACCAGCTCGCCACCCAATGTCGCCTCGGCACGCTCACGCAGCACCTTGAGGATGTCTGCAGACACTTCCACCGGGCTTTTCGGACCCTGCACGGTGTCGATGAACGGCATGTGCGACTCACCGCCAACGAAGCGGTACGGCAGTTGCTCGCCCAGTTGCTTGACGTCGGCCAGGCCGCGCCCCATCAGGCGCTTGACCGACAGCACAGTGTTCAGCGGGTCGCTGGAAGCGGCGTCACGCGCAGCCTGCCCCACTTCGATACGCCCGTCGAGGTAGCGCACCGCGGACGGCAGAATGACGTTGCCCTGCGCGTCGGGCAGGGGCTCGCTGCGGCCGCTACGCAGTGCAGCGACCAGAGAGTTGGTGGTACCCAGGTCGATCCCCACCGCCAGGCGGCGCTGGTGAGGCTGAGGGCTTTGACCGGGTTCGGCAATCTGCAGTAGGGCCATGCTTATCTGAATACCTTAGGTGTCATCACGGGCAACACCGGGTTAATCGTCGAGGCGCTCTTCCAGCTGGCGCACTTCTTGGGCGAGCTTGTCGAGGAACTGCATGCGGCGCATCAGGCGCTCGGCCTTGTCGCGCTCGCCTGGGGCATCCCAGCAGGCGGCAAAGTCCTCGTTCAGCGTGTCCTGGGCAGCCTTCAGGCGCTTCTTGAACACGCCGACACCATCAAGGTCGGCTTCGTCCTGCAACTCTTCGAGCTCTTCACGCCACTGCATTTGCTGCAACAGGAAGTCAGGGTCGTGGACCGTGACTTCCTGAGGCACTTCATGGCCGCTGATGGCCAGCAGGTAGCGGGCGCGGCGCGGAGCGCTGCGCAGGGTCTGGTAGGCGTCGTTGAGTGCTGCGGACTTTTCCAGCGCTACCCGCTGCTCACGCTCGGAGGCGTCGGCAAAGCGGTCGGGATGGACTTCGCGGGCCAGCTCGCGATAGCGAGTGGCCAGCTTGTCGAGATCCAGGCGGAAGCTTGGCTGGAGGTCAAACAATGCGTAATGACAAGGAGTACCCACAGCCAGCCTCAAACGTTGAAGCTTTCGCCGCAGCCACATTCACCGCGCACGTTGGGGTTGTTGAACTTGAAGCCTTCGTTCAACCCTTCCTTGACGAAATCCAGCTCAGTGCCGTCGAGGTACACCAGGCTCTTGGGATCGATGATCACCTTCACGCCATGGTTCTCGAACACGGTGTCTTCGTCCGCCAGTTCGTCGACGAACTCCAGCACGTAGGCCAGGCCCGAGCAACCGGTGGTGCGCACGCCCAGGCGAATGCCCTCACCTTTGCCGCGCCCGTCAAGGGAGCGGCGAATGTGGTTGGCGGCGGCTTCTGTCATGCTGATAGCCATCAGGACTCCTTACCTTGCAACAGGCGACTTAGATCAAGCCTTTCTTCTGCTTGTAATCGCGCACAGCTGCCTTGATGGCATCTTCGGCGAGTACCGAGCAGTGGATCTTGACCGGCGGCAGCGCCAGTTCTTCGGCCAGCTGAGTGTTCTTGATGGTTTCGGCTTCGTCCAGGGTCTTGCCCTTCATCCACTCGGTGGCGAGGGAGCTGGAAGCGATGGCCGAACCGCAGCCGTATGTCTTGAACTTGGCATCTTCGATGACGCCTTGCTCGTTGACCTTGATTTGCAGACGCATCACGTCACCGCACGCTGGGGCGCCGACCATGCCGGTACCGACATCCGGGTCCTCGGCATTCATCTTGCCGACGTTGCGTGGGTTTTCGTAGTGGTCGATGACCTTTTCACTGTATGCCATGGTGCAATTCCTTCCTCATCAGGGAGCCGCTCTTGCCGGCGACTGCTTAGTGGGCGGCCCACTCGATCTTGGAGATGTCAACGCCGTCTTTGTACATGTCCCACAGCGGCGACAGCTCACGCAGTTTATTGACAGCCTCGCAGACTTTCTGCGCGGCGTAGTCGACTTCTTCTTCGGTGGTGAAGCGGCCGAAGGAGAAGCGGATCGAGCTGTGCGCCAGCTCGTCGTTGCGGCCCAGGGCGCGCAGCACGTAAGACGGCTCGAGCGACGCAGAGGTGCACGCCGAACCGGACGATACGGCGATGTCCTTCAGCGACATCAGCAGCGATTCGCCTTCGACGTAGTTGAAGCTCAGGTTCAGGTTGTGCGGTACGCGGGCAGTCTGGCTGCCATTGACGTACAGCTCTTCAAGGTTGGAGACCTGCTTGAAGAAGCGGTCGCTCAGGGCCTTGATGCGCACGTTTTCCGCGGCCATTTCCTGCTTGGCGATGGCAAAGGCCTCGCCCATGCCGACGATCTGGTGGGTCGGCAGGGTACCCGAACGCATGCCGCGCTCATGGCCACCGCCGTGAATGATGGCTTCCAGGCGTACACGCGGCTTGCGGCTGACGTACAGCGCGCCGATGCCTTTCGGGCCGTAGGCCTTGTGCGCCGAGAACGACATCAGGTCGACCTTGAGCTTTTGCACGTCGATGTCCACCTTGCCGGCCGACTGGGCAGCGTCGACGTGGAACAGTACGCCGCGCGAACGGGTCAGCTCACCGATGGCGGCGATGTCGTTGATCGAGCCGACTTCGTTGTTCACGTGCATCAGCGAGACCAGGATGGTGTCGTCGCGCAGCACGGCCTCTACCATGGCCGGGGTGACGATGCCGTCTTCGCCTGGTTCGAGGTAGGTGACTTCGAAACCTTCACGCTCCAGCTGGCGAGCGGTATCCAGGACCGCCTTGTGCTCGATCTTGGAGGTGATGATGTGCTTGCCCTTGGTCTGATAGAAGTGCGCCACGCCTTTCAGTGCGAGGTTGTCGGACTCGGTGGCACCGCTGGTCCAGACGATTTCGCGCGGGTCGGCGTTGATCAGCTCGGCAACCTGGCGGCGACCGTTCTCGACCGCTTCCTCGGCCTTCCAGCCGAAGACGTGGGAGCGCGAGGCCGGGTTACCGAAGTTCCCGTCAACCAGCAGGCATTCGGCCATCTTCTGGGCGACACGTGGGTCAACCGGAGTGGTCGCGGAGTAATCGAGGTAGATCGGCAACTTCATTTGTCTCTCCTATCAGGCGGTGGCGTCGCTCGTCGTCCCAAGGGGATCAATCGACGGCTGACGTCTCAATCTTGTCCAGCTGGGCGGTTCGGCCTGCGACTCGACGCAGGTCCTGGCGCTGGGCGACTTCCTGCACCTCGCGGCGCATGACGAGGTCGGCCAGGCTGATGCCGCTGAGGAATTCATGGATCTGCTGGCTGAGGTCGCACCACAGGTGGTGGGTCAGGCAGGTATCACCGGCATGGCAGTCCCCGAGCCCCTGGCAACGGGTGGCATCGACCGACTCGTTGACCGCGTCGATGACCTGCGCCACCTGGATGGTTTCCATGCCCCGGGACAGCTGATAGCCGCCACCTGGACCGCGCACGCTGGAAACCAGGCTGCTGCGGCGCAGCTTGGCGAACAGCTGTTCCAGATAAGAGAGGGAAATGCCCTGGCGCTCGGAAATATCGGCCAAAGACACCGGCCCATGCTGCGCGTGCAACGCCAGGTCGAGCATGGCAGTCACGGCGTATCGGCCTTTGGTAGTCAGTCGCATGGCTATTGGGTACCACGGGAGTTTCGGGATGTGTGCGAGTATGCGATTCCCGAGCATTTAAGTCAACTATTAGACCTACTGCTTTAGTCGGGTTTGCATCGGGGAGGCGGGCGCGATTGTAGCAGGCATGGGGCGTGAGCACACGCCCCGTATGTCACCGGGCTTTCAACACGGCGCAATCAATGCGACTGAGTGTCGCGCCGGGTGGCCTGGGCAACCTCGGTGAAGTCATCTTCCGGCAAGGCCGGCAGCTCCTTGGCACAATAGTCACTGCCCATCTTGGTCAGGGCGCCACACATGCCCTCCAGCCGCTCGTCGACGGCTTGCAAGTGGTCGAGCATCTGGCCGATGGCGCGCGCCACCGGGTCGGGCATGTCACCGCTGACACCGTAGGCGTCGAAACCGATCTTCTCGGCCATGGCCTTACGCTTGGCCTCGACCTCGTTGTCTTCGCTCTTGACGATGATCCGCCCCGGGATGCCTACCGCCGTGGCGCCGGCCGGCACCGCCTTGGTCACCACCGCGTTCGAACCGATCTTGGCCCCGGCACCGACGGTGAACGGCCCAAGCACCTTGGCGCCCGCCCCTACTACCACGCCATTTTCCAGGGTCGGGTGGCGTTTGCCTTTGTTCCAGCTGGTGCCGCCCAGGGTCACGCCCTGATACAGGGTGACGTCATCGCCGATCTCGGCCGTTTCGCCGATGACGATGCCCATGCCGTGGTCAATGAAAAAGCGCCGGCCGATGGTGGCGCCGGGATGGATCTCGATGCCGGTCATCCAGCGGCCGAAGTTCGACACTAGGCGGGCAAGCCACTTGAAATCGCGCTTCCAGAGGGCGTTGCCCAACCGGTGCAGCCAGATGGCGTGCATGCCGGGGTAGCAGGTGAGCACCTCGAAAGCGTTGCGCGCAGCCGGGTCACGGTGAAAAACGCTTTGAATATCTTCACGCAGGCGTTCGAACATCTGTCAGTCCTTCCGTTTATGCGGCTCGCCCCGGACCACTTTCTGGGTCTCGGTAAGGATGCCGCGCAAAATGCTCATTTCCGAACGCTCGACCGCCACCCGCCCATATAGCCGGCGCAGGCGCGGCATCAGGTGCTTGGGCTTTTCCGGGTCGAGGAAGCCGATACCTACCAGGGTTTTTTCCAGGTGGTCGTAGAACAGCTCCATTTCGTCCATGGTCGCCAGCTCACTGGCGTCAACCTTCTCGACTTTGCCCGGCACTGCACCGACGGCCAGCCAGGCCATGCGCACCTCGTAGGAGAGCACCTGCACGGCGGCTGCCAGGTTCAGCGAGCTGAAGTCGGGGTTGGAGGGAATGTGCACGTGGAAGTGACATCGCTGCAGTTCTTCGTTGGTCAGGCCGGCGTGTTCGCGGCCGAACACCAAGGCGATCTCTTCACCGCCATTGGCATGCTCCACCGCCTTGTCACCACACTCCCGCGGGCCGATCAACGGCCAGGGAATGCTGCGCTCGCGGGCGCTGGTGCCCATCACCAGGTTACAGCCGACCAGCGCCTGCTCGAGGGTGTCGACCACCTGGGCGTTGTCCAGCACATCGTCGGCGCCCGAGGCACGGGCACTGGCATCAAGGGCGGGGAATTCTTTCGGCTGCACCAGCACCAGACGCGACAAGCCCATGTTTTTCATGGCACGCGCAGCGCCGCCGATGTTGCCGGGGTGGCTGGTATTGACCAGAACAACACGAATATTTTGCAGCAAGGTGTTGTGCTCACAGATGCAGGAATCAGGGCCTTCGATCTTACAGAACCGACAGACGTAACGCCATGAAAGCAAATGTGACACTTCTGCCGCCAAAGTTTTCTGCTAGAATGATCGGCTTTCTTCTTTAACATCTCCAGGTGACCCGCCCATGCAGCCTATGCTGAATATCGCCCTGCGCGCCGCTCGCAGCG
The DNA here is from genome assembly GCF_026240995.1 of Pseudomonas sp. DCB_BI. Classification (NCBI taxonomy): domain Bacteria; kingdom Pseudomonadati; phylum Pseudomonadota; class Gammaproteobacteria; order Pseudomonadales; family Pseudomonadaceae; genus Pseudomonas; species Pseudomonas sp. DCB_BI. The sequence goes on from NZ_JAPFCG010000001.1 coordinate 238,013, forward strand.
CCAGTGAACTGATTTTCCGCTCCATCGAACGCCTGGATAGCATCAAGGTCGATGAGAAAGAGGCCAAGGACTACGTTTCCGAAGTCGATCGCGCCGCCGAGCAAAGCATCGTCAATGCCTTGCGCAAGGCCTACCCGAACCACTCCATCCAGGGCGAGGAAACCGGCCTGCACGCGGGTACCGGCGAAGAAGGCAAAGACTACCTGTGGATCATTGACCCACTGGACGGCACCACCAACTTCCTGCGCGGCATCCCGCACTTCGCGGTCAGCATCGCCTGCAAATACCGTGGTCGCCTCGAGCACGCGGTAATCGTCGACCCAGTTCGCCAAGAAGAATTCACCGCCAGCCGTGGCCGTGGCGCCCAGCTCAACGGCCGTCGCCTGCGCGTCAGCTCGCGCACCAGCCTGGAAGGCGCCCTGCTGGGTACCGGTTTCCCATTCCGCGACAGCCAAATGGCCGACCTGGACAACTACCTGGGTATGTTCCGCGCCCTGACTGGCCAGACCGCCGGCATCCGCCGCGCCGGCTCCGCCAGCCTGGACCTGGCCTACGTTGCCGCTGGCCGCTTCGACGCCTTCTGGGAGTCCGGCCTGTCCGAGTGGGACATGGCAGCTGGCGTGCTGCTGATCCAAGAGGCCGGCGGCCTGGTGAGTGACTTCAACGGTGGCCACGACTTCCTCGACAAGGGCCACATCGTTGCAGGCAACATCAAGTGCTTCAAGGCCGTACTGACCGCTATCCAGCCGCACCTGCCGGAAAGCATGAAGCGCTAAGCGCAAATTGCCAGACAGCAAAAAGCACCTCTCGAGGTGCTTTTTTTATGCCTGATGGTTTTGCGTGACAACGCAAATTACTGACCAGCTTCGCTCAGTATCAACTTGCCATTCTTGTCCAGCGGGATGGTCGAGCCCGGCTCGCGGTCCATCTTCACCTTGCCTACCTGATCACCGATGGAATAGGTCACGTTGTAACCCACCACCTTCTCGCTGATGTCGTTGACCGTGTTGCAGCGGGTTTGTGTAGTGGTATAGGTGTCACGCTGCTGCATGCCTTCTTGCACCTTGTTACCGGCGTAACCGCCACCGACCGCACCGGCCACGGTAGCGATCTTCTTGCCGGTACCGCCGCCAATCTGATTACCCAGCAAGCCACCCGCCAGAGCACCGACCACGGTACCGGCAATCTGGTGTTGGTCCTTGACTGGCGCCTGACGCGTCACAGCGACGTCCTTGCACACTTCACGCGGGGTTTTTACCTGCTGTTTGATCGGTTGCACGTCAGTGACCTGCGCATATTCAGGCCCCTTGTTGACCAAGCTGTAGGTTGCGACAGCACCTCCGGCAGTCACAGCGACAGCACCCAGTACCGCGCCCACCAGCATTGATTTGTTCACATGAACCTCCTGATCATACCCGCGGGGGTTACCCCGCCTTCTCCCAGCCTTGGAGCAAAAAAAAAGGCGCGAGTTCAACACTCGCGCCTTTTGGCCGCCGTACGGCGTAGGGACCAGGCCTTACGGGCGCTCGTCCACACCTTCAGCCTTGACCGGCGGGATCAGGTCTTCGCTGTTCAGGTTCAGCCAGATCAGTACCACGTTGGCGATGTAGATCGACGAGTAGGTACCGGCCAGAACACCGATGAACAGTGCCAGCGAGAAGCCGAACAGGTTGTCGCCACCGAAGAACAGCAGCGCGGCAATTGCCAGCAAGGTCGAAACCGAAGTGGCGATGGTGCGCAGCAAGGTCTGGGTGGTGGAAACGTTGATGTTTTCGATCAACGACGCCTTGCGCATGACGCGGAAGTTTTCACGTACCCGGTCGAACACGACGATGGTGTCATTCAGCGAGTAGCCAATGATCGCCAGCACCGCGGCCAGCACCGTCAGGTCGAAGGTGATCTGGAAGAACGACAGGATACCCAGGGTCACCACGACGTCGTGGATCAGCGAAATGATCGCACCCACGGCGAACTTCCACTGGAAGCGGAATGCCAGGTAGATGAGGATGCCGCCCAAGGCCAGGAGCATGCCCATGCCACCCTGGTCGCGCAGTTCTTCACCCACCTGCGGGCCGACAAACTCGACCCGCTTGACCATGGCAGGGTTGTCACCCCCGGCCTTTTGCAGGGCTTCAGCCACTTTGTTACCCAGCATTGGATCGTCGCCAGGCATGCGCACAAGCAGGTCAGTGGTAGCACCGAAACTCTGCACCACGGCCTCGTGGAAGCCCGATTCGACCAGCTCGGCACGCACAGCCTTGACGTCGGCCGGGCGTTCATAGGTCAACTCGATCAGCGTGCCCCCGGTGAAATCCAGCCCGAAGTTAAGACCCTTATGCCACCAGCTGAACAGCGCCAGCACGGTGAGAAGCACGGTGATAGCGAACGCGACATTGCGTACGCCCATGAAATTGATGGTTTTCATCGCAGCTCCCTCAAACCCACAGCTTCTTGATGTCACGCCCACCACAAGTCAGGTTGACCAATGCACGGGTCACCATGACGGCAGTAAACATCGAGGTGAAAATCCCGAGGGACATGGTGACTGCAAAGCCTTTGACCGGGCCGGTACCCATCGCGAACAGGATGCCACCGACCAACAGGGTGGTCAGGTTGGCGTCGACGATTGCCGAGTAGGCGCGATTGAAGCCTTCATGTATGGCGCGCTGCACCGACATGCCAGCAGCGATCTCTTCGCGAATACGCGAGAAGATCAGCACGTTGGCGTCCACCGCCATACCCATGGTCAACACGATGCCGGCAATACCCGGCAGGGTCAGGGTTGCACCCAGCAGCGACATCAACGCCAGGAGCAGCACCATATTGCCCGCCAGGGCGATAGTGGCCAGCACGCCGAAGGCACGGTAGATGGCGATGATGAACAGCGAGACGAACAGCATGCCCCACAGCGACGCATCGATACCTTTGGTGATGTTGTCAGCACCCAGGCTTGGGCCAATGGTACGTTCTTCAGCGAAGTACATCGGCGCGGCCAGACCACCGGCACGCAGCAGCAGAGCCAGCTCGGACGATTCACCCTGGCCGTTCAGGCCGGTGATGCGGAACTGGCTGCCAAGTGGCGACTGGATGGTCGCCAGGCTGATGATCTTCTTCTCTTCGACGAAGCTTTGTACGGCTACGTCCTTCTCGACGCCATCGACGGTTTGCTTGACATAGCGGGTAACCGGCTTCTGCTCGATGAAGATTACCGCCATGCTGCGGCCGACGTTGCTGCGCGTTGCGCGGCTCATCAGCTCGCCACCGTGGCCATCCAGGCGAATGTTCACCTGCGGGCGGCCGTGTTCGTCGAAGCTGGCCTGGGCGTCGGTAACCTGGTCACCGGTGATGATCAGGCCCCGCTCGACCGCGGCAGAGCGGCCGCCTTCACGGAACTCGAACACCTCGGTGGTGGCTTTGGATGCACCTGGCTCAGCACCGAAGCGGAACTCCAGGTTGGCAGTTTTACCGAGGATACGCTTGGCTTCGGCAGTGTCCTGCACGCCTGGCAGCTCGACCACGATACGGTTGGCGCCCTGGCGCTGTACCAGCGGCTCGGCCACGCCCAGCTCGTTGACGCGGTTGCGCACGGTGGTGAGGTTCTGCTTGATCGAGTATTCGCGGATCTCGGCGACTTTTGCCTGGGTCAGCGCCAGACGCAGCACCGCGAGCTCGTTGCGGTCGGTGGTGGTCAGGTCGAAATCATTGAAATTCTTGCGGATCAGGGCACGTGCCTGTTCGCGGGTGGCATCGTCAGCGAAGCCCAGCATGATGCCGCCATCCTGCTGAGGCAGGCTGCGGTAGCGGACGCGCTCTTTGCGCAGCAAGGTCTTGACCTCGCCTTCGTAGACTTTCATGCGGGCAGTCATGGCCTTGTCCATGTCCACTTCCAGCAGGAAGTGCACACCACCGGACAGGTCCAGGCCCAGCTTCATGGGGCTCGCACCCAGGTTACGCAGCCATTGCGGGGTCGTCTGGGCCAGGTTCAGGGCCACGACGTAATCATCGCCCAGTGCCTTGCGCACAACATCCTTGGCTGGGAGCTGGTCTTCCTGGTTGGTCAGGCGGATCAGCCCGCTGCCCTTCTCGCCCAGGCTCGCGCCCTTGACGGCGATTTTGGCATCGACCAGCGCCTTGCTGACGCGATCGAGGTCGGCCTGGTTTACCTGCAGCGCCGAGCTGGCACCACTGATCTGCACCGCCGGGTCATCCGGGTAGAGGTTGGGAGCGGAATAAATGAAACCGACCACCAGTACCAGCACGATCAGTGCATATTTCCACAGAGGGTATTTGTTCAGCATCACGCCGCCCGTTCAAGACGCGGGGCGCGTTGCGCGCCCCGACTGGAAAATAAAACCGGTAACTCAGATAGCCTTGAGCGTACCTTTTGGCAGGGTCGCAGCGATCGCGCCCTTCTGGAACTTCAGTTCGACAGTGTCCGACACTTCCAGAACCACGAAGTCATCGGAAACCTTGACGATCTTGCCGGCGATACCGCCGTTGGTGACAACTTCGTCGCCTTTCTGCAAGTTGCTCAGCAGGTTCTTCTGCTCTTTGGCACGCTTGGCCTGCGGGCGCCAGATCATCAGGTAGAAGATGACCAGGAAACCGACCAGGAAAATCCACTCGAAGCCGGTACCGGCTGGGCCAGCGGCAGGTGCTGCAGCGTCCGCGTATGCGGCGGGGATCAAGAAGCTCATTGGGCACTCCTAATGTAATTTTCTAATAATGGATGCAGACAGTCAGTCCAAAGGCGGTACGGGAAGCCCGCGTTTGGCGTAGAAGGCGTCGACAAAGACGGCCAATTTACCCTGTTGAATAGCCTCGCGTAAACCGGCCATCAAGCGCTGGTAATGGCGCAAGTTGTGGATGGTATTCAGCATGCTGCTCAGCATTTCGCCGCACTTGTCCAGGTGATGCAGATAGGCGCGCGAGAAGTTGGTGCAGGTATAGCAGTCACAGGTCGGATCCAGCGGCGAGTCATCATGGCGATGGAACGCATTGCGGATCTTGATCACCCCTGTATCGACGAACAGATGACCGTTGCGCGCGTTGCGCGTCGGCATCACGCAGTCGAACATGTCGACGCCGCGGCGCACACCCTCAACGAGATCTTCCGGTTTGCCTACCCCCATAAGGTAACGAGGTTTGTCAGCCGGCATCTGGCCTGGCAGGTAATCCAGCACCTTGATCATTTCGTGCTTGGGCTCGCCTACCGACAGGCCGCCGATGGCCAGGCCGTCGAAGCCGATGTTTTCCAGGCCTTCCAGCGAGCGCATGCGCAGGTCCTGGTACATGCCACCCTGGACGATCCCGAACAGCGCCGCGGTGTTGTCGGCGTGTGCGTTCTTCGAGCGCTGGGCCCAGCGCAACGACAGCTCCATGGAGGTGCGGGCCACATCGTGCTCGGCCGGGTAAGGCGTGCATTCGTCGAAGATCATCACCACATCCGAGCCCAGGTCACGCTGTACCTGCATCGACTCTTCGGGGCCCATGAACACCTTGGAACCATCGACCGGCGAAGCGAAGGTCACGCCCTCTTCCTTGATCTTGCGCATGGCGCCCAGGCTGAATACCTGGAAACCACCGGAGTCGGTGAGGATCGGGCCTTTCCACTGCATGAAATCGTGCAGGCCGTTGTGCTTCTTGATCACCTCGGTGCCCGGGCGCAGCCACAGGTGGAAAGTGTTGCCCAGGATCATCTCGGCGCCAATGGCCTCGATATCGCGTGGCAGCATGCCCTTGACCGTGCCATAGGTGCCCACTGGCATGAACGCCGGGGTTTCCACGGTGCCACGGGGGAAGGTGATGCGACCACGACGGGCCTTGCCGTCGGTGGCCAGCAGTTCGAAGGACATTCGACAGGTGCGACTCATGCTTGATCCTCGGGGCCACGTGGCGCCGGATTGCGGGTGATGAACATGGCATCACCGTAACTGAAGAAGCGGTACCCCTGCTGGACCGCCGCCGCGTAGGCGGCCATGGTCTCGGGATAACCGGCGAAGGCCGAGACCAGCATCAGCAGCGTGGACTCCGGCAGGTGGAAGTTGGTGACCAGGGCGTCGACCACATGGAACGGCCGGCCCGGATAGATGAAGATGTCGGTATCGCCGCTGAAGGCCTTGAGCACGCCATCGCGCGCGGCGCTCTCCAGCGAACGCACGCTGGTGGTGCCGACCGCGATCACCCGACCGCCACGGGCACGACAGGCCTCGATGGCATCGACCACGTCCTGGCTCACTTCGAGCCACTCTTTATGCATGTGGTGGTCTTCGATCTTGTCGACCCGTACCGGCTGGAAGGTGCCGGCCCCCACGTGCAGGGTGACGAAAGCACGTTCGACGCCCTTGGCGGCGATTTTTTCCAGCAACGCCTCGTCGAAATGCAGGCCGGCGGTAGGCGCGGCAACTGCACCGGCACGCTGGGCATACACGGTCTGGTAGCGTTCACGGTCGGCACCCTCGTCGGGGCGGTCGATGTACGGCGGCAGCGGCATATGGCCGACGCGGTCGAGCAGTGGCAGCACCTCTTCGGTGAAGCGCAGTTCGAACAGGGTGTCGTGGCGCGCGACCATTTCGGCCTCGCCACCGCCATCGATGAGAATGACCGCGCCTTCTTTCGGCGCCTTGCTGGCACGCACATGGGCCAGCACCCGATGGCTGTCGAGCACACGCTCGACCAGCACTTCCAGCTTGCCGCCGGAGGCTTTCTGGCCGAACAACCGCGCCGGGATCACCCGGGTGTTGTTGAACACCATCAGGTCGCCGGGGCGCAGGTAGTCGAGCAGATCGGGAAATTGCTGATGCGTAAGCGCGCCGCTCGGCCCATCGAGGACCAGCAGACGGCTACCATGGCGCTCGGCCAATGGGTGGCGGGCGATCAGGGAATCGGGGAGTTCGAAGGAAAAATCGGCGACGCGCATGATGATGTTCGGTTCGGCAGGGCCGGGAAGTTTAGCCCAATGTGTGAAAATTGACCATGAAAGCCGATTGACCGACCAGCGGCACCTCTCTATACTGCGCGCCACGCCCTGATGGCGGAATTGGTAGACGCGGCGGATTCAAAATCCGTTTTCGAAAGGAGTGGGAGTTCGAGTCTCCCTCGGGGCACCAAGATCCGGAAAAAACCGACCTGATGGTCGGTTTTTTTTCGCCTGCCATTTCTTTACGCAGCACCGCGCAGATTTGACGCCGCATCAATGACCTCGCGGCCTGGAGCCATATCTGCATTCTATTGGCCGCGCCCATGACTAGCACTTAAGCTGTCATTCGTCGGATATAGGCTAAAAGTATTGCTGGCATGATGGCACTTGGCCATAGTTGCACTCCCATTTCTCCACCCCTGTGTGAAACATGAAAAAAATCGCGCCCTGCATGGCGGCACTGATGCTGCTCGGTGGGTGCAATGGAGTGCCAACGTCTTACGTTTCCGATCCTGTCTACAGCCAGGCTTTCGTGGTGACTTCCGGCGCCCCGCTGCCGATGTTGCTGATGGCAAGCGCTATTCAGTGGAACGATGAATACGCCGTCACCGCCAAGCACACCCCTTTCCTGCGCAACGTGGTCCACGAGGGCCTCGGTGACGTGGTGTTCTTCAAGCACAAGGCCAGCAACGTGCCGCACTGGCGCCAGTACGTACCTGGGGAAGCGGTGACGGCGGTAGGTTTCAACAGTTTCATGATGCCGATGCAGGGCAAGGGCCATGCCTTGCCTTCGCTGGTGCGGCTTGAAGGTACGCCGGGCAGCGTCTTCTACTCGGTGCATGACGGCCCGATTACCAAGGGCATGTCGGGCGGGCCAGTCTTCGCCGATGACGGCCAGGTAGTGGGCATCAACGTTGCCATCATCCCCACCAGCGAAATCGACGCCGGCAAGCGCCCGGACCTGGCGGGCAAGGAGCGTATCAGCGTATTCATGTCGTTCAACGAGATCGACAAGGAATGGCGGCGCTATCAGTACCTGTTGGCCAACAAGGCCAGGCCGCGGGCGCCGGCCGCGGTGAAAGGCTACGTGGCAGTAGCGGCCAAGCCATGAGGTGAGGGGCAGGCCGCCTGTACGGATGCAAAGCGGCTTATGATGCAAGGCTAATGGCCTCTTCGCGGGTGAACCCGCTCCCACAGGTACCACACAGGTCGCAGAGACTTTGGAGGTTTTGTGGGAGCGGGTTTACCCGCGAAGAGAACCGCCCAGCTAGCACAAGAAGGATCTTCAATGTACCTGACCCACCGCCCGATCCAGCCCCGCGACATCCCCGCCATCTGCAACTTCCCGCAGGGCCCGGACGAGCTGTTCTATATGTTCCCCAAAGCCATTTACCCCCTGACCCCAGTCCAGCTGAGCGACGCCATCGCTCAACGCAGCGGCTCCACGGTGGTGGTAGACAAGGGCACGGTCCTGGCCTTCGCCAACTTTTATAAAGCCGAACACGGCGGCGTGTGTGCCCTGGGTAACGTCGTCGTGGCGCCCGCCGCCCGCGGCCGAGGCGTGGCGCGCTATCTGGTGACCGCCATGATCGACCTGGCCCGCCAGCAATACGCCGCCCGGGAGGTCTGGGTGTCATGCTTCAATCACAACACCGCAGGCTTGCTGCTCTATCCGCAACTGGGCTTCATGCCGTTCGGTATCGAGGAGCGGCAGGCGTGGGATGGCACGCGGGTGGCGTTGGTGCAGATGAAGCAGCTGCTCAGCTAACGGGCCCGGTCTAGCCGGGTCAGACTTATCTCATCATTTCAGCTTCTAAACTCCTTGCAACATTCGCCACGCGAACCTTCGGCGCCCCTCGACGTCCGATCCTGCATCCCCCGCGTTCCGAGGTACCCCCGCGTGAAAGACGTCATCGCCCGCAAGTACCGCCTGGTGGTGAAGACCATCGGCTACATCGGCTGGTCGCTGTTCTGGCTGCTGATCTGGGATGTGCTGGTTACCATCGACTTCATGCTGTTCTTCAACAGCAAGTTCAGCCTGCCGCTGATCCCGTTGACTTTGCTGGGTTCGGCACTGGTGGTGCTGGTGAGTTTTCGCAACAGCAGTGCCTACAACCGCTGGTGGGAGGCGCGTACGTTGTGGGGCGCGCTGGTGAACAGTTCGCGCAGCTTCGCACGGCAAACGCTGACCCTGATCGATGACCCGGACGACGGCCTCAACCCGGTCAAGGCGACCCTGCTGCGTCGGCATATCGCCTATGTGAACTGCCTGGCGGCGCACCTGAAGGGTGAGTCGTGCCCGGACGAGTTGATGGCCTTTATCCCGCCAGCCGAGTTTGAAAGGCGCAACCGCTCGAACAATTTCGCCAACGACATCCTCGGCGGCTCAGCGGCCTTGCTGGCGCGGGAATACCAGGCCGGGCGGCTGGACAGCATTCGCCTGGCACGGCTGGAGTCGACGCTGGTCGACCTGTCCAATGCCCAGGGTGGCATGGAGCGGATCGCCAATACACCATTGCCCTACCCTTATGTGTACTTCCCACGGCTGTTCATCACTCTGTTCTGCCTGATCGTGCCGGTAGGGTTGGTGGAGTCGCTGGGCTGGTTCACGCCACTGGCTTCGACGGTGGTGGGGTTCATGTTGCTGGCGATTGAGCGGATAGGGACAGATTTGCAAAGCCCGTTCCGGTTCAGTGAGCACCAGATCCAGATGGATACCATTTGCGAAACGATCGAGCGCAACCTGGAGTCGATGCAACGGGAGGCGCAGTGTGCCGAAGCTGTGGATGCATGAGAGCTGCGGGGCGGAAAAGCAGCCGCGGCTATCGGTCAGGCACGCACATAGCGCTGGCGCAACACATCACTCAACATATCCACCAGCAATACCAACACCAGCATGCCGATGATCACGGTGCTGGCCTGAGCCTCCTGGAACAGGCTCAACGTGGTGTACAGCATCTGCCCCAGCCCGCCCGCTCCGACAAACCCCAGCACGCTGGCCATGCGGATGTTGTTCTCCCAGCGATACAGGCTGTAGGCCAGCAACTGCGGCCACAGGTTGGGCAAGGTACCGAAGCAGAACGCTGCGACCTGGCTACCACCCTGCAAGCGGATCGCCGCCGCGGGTTCCGGCGGCGCGTTCTCCAGCGCCTCGGCGAACAGCCGCCCCAGCACCCCTGCGGTGTGCAGCGCCAAGGCCAGGGTACCGGCATTCGGCCCAAGCCCTGCAGCCAGCACGGTCAGCGCCGCCCACACCAGTTCCGGAATGGCCCGCAAGGCATTGAGCAGCAAACGCGCCGCCCCCTGCAACGGCCAACCGAAGCGACCCGCCGCCGGCAGTGCCAGCAACATTCCCAGCACCATCGCCAACAAGGTGCCCAGCCCGGACATGGCAAGGGTTTCCAGCGCCCCGCGCCACACCGCCTGCAAATGCCCCGGCGAAAGGTCCGGGTGCAGGAAGCGCCCGGCATACTCGCCCATCTGCGCCAGTCCGCCGTTACCGACCAGCGCGTGCAGGTCCAGCTGCAGGTAGGCAAATGAAGCCACCACCGCCGCCACGATGGCGCCCAGCAGTAGCAGGTTGATCACCCGGTTCATGCCAACCTCCAGCGCAGCAGGCGGCTGAGCAGGTCCGCCAGGATCACCAGCAGCAGGAACATCAGCAACATGCTCGCCACCTCGCCACCAGCGAACATGCGCATCGACAGGTCGATCTGCTGCCCCAGCCCGCCAGCACCGACAAAACCCATCACCACCGAAGCCCTCACCGCGCACTCCCAGCGGTACACGGTGTACGACACCACCTCGGAGGCGGCATTGGGCAGGATGCCGTAGAGAAACGCCGCCAACCGGCCGCTGCCCGCCTGCAACAAGGCATGGGCCGGGCGCTGGTCGACCGACTCGAAGATCTCGGCGTAGACCTTGCCGAGCATGCCGCTATAGGTGATGGCGATGGCCAACACGCCTGCCGTCGGCCCCAGGCCCACAGCACGCACGAACAACAACGCCCAGACGATCTCCGGCACGCTACGCAGGAAAATCAGCAGCCCGCGCACCGGCAGGCGCAAAAAGCGTGACCAGAACCCCGCGCGCCCCCCGCGTGAGGCCGCACCCAACGACAAGGCGCGGCTCGCCAGCAAACCGGCCGGGATTGCCAGCAACAACGCCAGCGCCATGCCGGCAGTCGCCACGGCCAGTGTCTGCAAGGTGGCTTGGTACAACAATGCAAGGAACTCGGTATCGTGCGCCGGCGGCCAAAAAGCACGTGTGAAACTGGCGATTTGCTGCCGGTTCTCTGCCTGCAGCAGCACCGCGGGGTTCAGCTCGCTCAACTGGACACCAGGCCACAGCACCGCTACGGCCAAAAGGGCCAACAACAACCGCGGCACTAAAGCCGGGTCGCGCGCGTCAGCCTTCAGCATCGCGGAATCTGCACGGTCAGGGCCGGCCCCTGGGTTGGCGGCGAAGCCAGTTGTTCATTGGCGTACAACGCATCCAGCAACTGCTGGGTAACGGCTTCCGCCGGGCAGTCGAATGCCACCTGCCCCTCGCGAATCCCGATCACCCGCGGGAAGTGCGCCAGCGCCAGCTCCACCGCATGCAGGCTCGCTATTAGGGTTACGCCGTTGGCCTGGGCATAGCGGTTGAGCAACGCCAGGCTGTGGTCGGCCAACACCGGGTCCATGGCCGACACCGGCTCATCGGTCAGCAGCAGCTGCGGCTGCTGATACAACGCGCGGGCAATGCCGACCCTCTGCAACTGGCCACCGGACAATTGCCCACACTGCACGAACAGCTTGTCGGCCAGCCCCAGCTCGGCCAACACCTGCCGCGCGCCTGCTACATCGCTGGGGTACAACAGGTTGAGCAAGCCGCGCAGCACACTCCACCGCCCCAGGCGCCCTGCCAGCACCGCAGTGACTACCCGCTGGCGCGGCGGCAAGGGCGGCGCCTGATGCACCAGCCCTACCCTTGCACGCAGGCGTTGGCGCGCCCGGGCCGATAGCGCCCAAGGCTGCTCGCCGAGCAGTTCCAGGCGCCCGCTGCCGGGCTGCACAGCCGTCGCCATCAGGTGCAGCAAGCTGGACTTGCCCGCCCCCGACGGGCCAATGATGGCGACGCGTTCGCCCTGGTCGATGCGCAGGTTGACCGCATCAAGTGCGCGTACCTGGCCATGGCGCAGACTGGCGCCGTACAGGTGGATGGCCACATTCAGAGCTGTCACTTGAGCAGGCCGGCCTCGCGTGCAGCTTGCTCGGTGCCGGCGTAGTTCTCAGGCTTGGTCTCGATGAAGCGGCTGGCGGCCTGCAGATCGAGGATTGCCTTGTGCTCCGGGTTGGCCGGGTCGAGGTCGAGGAAGGCCTTCTTGATCTTCTCTTTCAGCGCCGGGTCCATGTTGCCGCGCACGGTCCAGTTGTAGTCGAAGTAAGTCGGGGTGGTGGCAAACACCTTCACCTTGCCGGTATCGACCTTGCCGGCATCCACCAGCTTCTGCCACACGCTGGCGTTGAGCACCCCAGCGTCAACCTTGCCCGCCTGCACCCAGGCCACGGTGGCGTCATGCGCGCCAGAATAGGCCACGCGGCTAAAGTAGTCTTCAGGCTTGATGTTGTCCTGCTTGAGCATGAAGTAACGCGGCATCAGGCTGCCCGAAGTGGACGAGATCGAGCCGAAGGCAAACGACTTGCCCTTGAGATCGCTCAGGCTTTTCACATCGGGGTTGGCGGTGATGAACTTGGAGGTGAACTGCGCATCCTGTTCACGCTGCACCAGCGGCGTGGCAGTCGGGTCCTTCAGGTGTACCTGGACGAATGTGAAGCCACCCAGCCAGGCCAGGTCCAGGCGGTCGGAGGCCAGCGATTCAACCACCGCTGGGTAGTCGGCCACCGGTACGAACTTCACGTCCATGCCCAACTGCTTGGCCAGGTACTCGCCCAACGGCTTGAACTTGCGCTGCAGCTCGGTTGGCGCTTCGTCTGGGATGGCGCTGACCCGTAGGGTTTCAGCGGCCTGGGCGACAACGGCACAGCAGGACAGCACGAGGCCGGCGGCGAGCGCCAGTGGGCGTTTGAGCATGGGTGTTCTCCGGTTCAATAGCGGGACAATGCCAACAGATGCGCCGACAATTCCGCCGACACCGGGAATTATAAGAGGCACAGGCGCAAAGGCCAGCTTTGCTACAATCGCGCAACAATTTGACCTGCTGAGGTACGCATGAGCGAGCCGATTCGCCTGACCCAGTACAGCCACGGTGCCGGCTGTGGCTGCAAGATTTCCCCCAAAGTGCTGGACGTGATCCTCGCCGAAAGCGGCACCCAGGCCCTGGACCCTAAACTGTGGGTCGGCAACGCCTCGCGCGACGATGCCGCCGTGTACGCGCTGGACGAAGAACGCGGCGTGGTCTCGACCACCGACTTCTTCATGCCGATCGTCGATGACCCGTATGACTTCGGCCGCATCGCCGCCACCAACGCCATCAGCGACATCTACGCCATGGGCGGCGACCCGCTGATGGCCATTGCCATCCTCGGCTGGCCAGTCAACGTGCTCCCCCCGGAAGTGGCCCGCGAAGTGATCCGGGGTGGCCGCGCGGTGTGCGCCGAAGCCGGCATCCCGCTGGCCGGCGGGCACTCCATCGACGCCCCTGAGCCAATCTTCGGCCTGGCCGTCACCGGGGTGGTCAGCAAGCGCCACCTCAAGCGTAACGACACCGCCAGCGCCGGTTGCCGCCTGTACCTGACCAAACCGCTGGGCATTGGCATCCTCACCACCGCCGAAAAAAAGGCCAAGCTGCGCGCGCAGGACCAGGGCCTGGCCCGTGACTGGATGTGCACCCTCAACACCCCCGGCAGCCGCTTCGGCAAGCTTGACGGGGTCAAGGCCATGACCGACGTCACCGGTTTTGGCCTGCTCGGCCACCTGGTCGAACTGGCGGAAGGCAGCGGCCTCACTGCCCACCTGGACTACGCCGCCGTGCCACGCCTGCCCAGCGTCGAGTACTACCTGGCCGAGGGCTGCGTCCCCGGCGGCACCCTGCGCAACTACGACAGCTACGGCCACAAGATCGGCGCCCTCGGCGACGAGCAGAAGCATCTGCTGTGCGATCCGCAGACCAGCGGCGGCCTGCTGGTTGCGGTTACTGCAGAGGGTGAAAGCGAGTTCCTTGCCGTGGCGGCAGAACTGGGCTTGCAACTGGCGCCGATCGGCAAGCTGGTCGAGCGACAGAGCCACGCGGTCGAGGTGTTCTGATGCGCCACGACTGCACTGACTTCCGCCAGCTATTCCTCGACGATGTGCCGATGATGGACATGCGCGCCCCCGTCGAATTTGCCAAGGGCGCGTTCCCCGGCGTGGTCAACCTGCCACTGATGAATGACCAAGAGCGACAAAAGGTCGGCACCTGCTACAAGCAGCAGGGCCAGGCCGCCGCCATCGCCCTGGGGCACCAGCTGGTCAGCGGCGCCACCAAGCAGGCTCGCCTTGAGGCCTGGGCAGCGTTTGCCCAGGCCCATCCTGAAGGTTACCTGTACTGCTTCCGTGGCGGCCTGCGTTCGCAGATCGTGCAAGGCTGGCTGCGCGATGAGGCGGGTATCCAGTACCCGCGCGTCAAAGGTGGCTACAAGGCCATGCGGACCTTCTTGCTGGAAACTACCCAGCAGGCCGTGGAGGAATGCGATTTCGTGCTGGTGGGCGGCCTGACCGGTACCGGCAAGACCGATGTGCTGCACCAGTTGGCCAACGTGCTGGACCTGGAAGGCCATGCCAACCATCGCGGCTCCAGCTTTGGCAAGCGTGCCACCGCGCAGCCGGCGCAGATCGATTTTGAAAACCAGCTGGCAATCGACCTGCTGAAGAAACGCGCCCAAGGTATCGAACAGTTCGTGCTGGAAGACGAAGGCCGCATCGTCGGCAGCTGCACGGTGCCGTTGGCGCTGTACCAGGGCATGCAGCAGTACCCGCTGGTGTGGCTGGAAGACAGCTTCGCCAACCGCGTGGAACGCATCCTGCGCGATTACGTGGTCAACCTGAGTGCCGAGTTTGTAGCCGTACATGGCGAGGAAGATGGTCGCCGGCTGTTTGCCGAGCGCATGCTGCAGAGCATGGCCAACATCTACAAGCGCTTGGGTGGCGAGCGTTACCAGCGGCTGTCAGAGATCCTGCGCGAAGCGCTGGAAGAGCAGCAGCGCAGTGGCGCGGTGGATATGCACCGGGGCTGGATCGAAGGCTTGCTGACCGAGTACTACGACCCGATGTATGCCTACCAGCGCGATGCCAAGGCAGAACGTATCGAGTTTGCCGGGGATGCCGTGGAAGTGCGTGAGTACCTGAAGGCCCGGGCGCTGCGCGAGCCGCGCAAATAGAACCAGCACCCTGCAGTCCCTGTAGGCGCAGGTTTACCCGCGAAGAAGGCGAAGCGGTGCATGACACCGGGTTTGCCGGTGTTCGCGGCTGAACCCGTGCCTGCAGAGGTGAGCCAACCATGCCTGAATAGGCGCTACTGCCCAGGGCTAAGCACCCGCTCCAGCTCCGCCGCGCGGTCGCGGGTCATGTCCATGATGCAGGTGCCACCTTCCAGCTGCGCCATGGTGCCGCCACTGGCCTGTACATGGAACTGGCAATTGCCATCACGGTAGGCCAGCCACTTGCGCTGCACATCCCGCAGGCTCTTCTGCTGCCCCGCATCCAGCTTGCCCATCAACTGCTTGTACACCCGGTTCAACCGCTGATCCTGCACTTGCGTTTCGGCCCCGATGCACGCGCTCATGGCCACGGTGCTGGAGGCCTTATCCATGCACTGCCCGTAAGCCGCCGTGTAATCTTCCGCCACTGCCAAAGGCAGCACGCAGGCCAACGCCAGGCCTGCCAGGTAATGCTTGATCATGCTAACCCTCCTTGTGGGTATCAAAGCGTCTGCGGCTGCTCCGGCGGCATCAACACCTTGCCTGGCTCGAAGCGCAACGATGGCATCTGCGTGGCCGCATACAACGTCACACCCAGCGCCGCGATCAAGGCCACATCAAGCCAGCTCCAACCGGGCATGTCATCCGCGCTACGGGCCTTCCAGCAATGCCAGGCCTGGCCAATGCAGAACACCCCCATTGCCCCCAACCACAGGTAGAGGCCCGCCCCGAAACCGGTCAGGTCATGGAATTCATAGGTCTGGTTATCCGGCAGTCGGGTAATGCCGAAGCTGGTGCCCGCAAGGTACGTAGCGGCCAGACCCGCCAGCAATGCAAGGCGGCGAAACCGCCGATGAGCTAGGACGGCCAAGGCCAGCAGCGGATTGGCAAACCATTGGTGCAAGCCGAAAGGCACACCCCATGGCCCGTACAGCAGCATCTGCAGGGCCGGCATATGACGCTCGCCGCTCATCAGCGCGCCATCGAAGAACAGAGCGAGCAAATACAGCAGCAGGCTGATGCTCAGGTAGAAAACGGGCAAAGGGGATTCCTGAGAGAAACGGGACAGCCTACGACCTTAACCCAGGCCCAGCCCCGCTTCCAAACCCTCAATAGGTGCCGCGCAGGGTCACCATGAAGTTGCGTGGCTCACCATAGTAGTTGCCATAGGTCGAAGTACCCACGGTTTCGTAGTACTTCTTGTCGAACAGGTTGTTGCCGTTGAGCGTGACGTTCCAGTGATCATCGACACGGTATTCGACCAACGCGTTCCAGATCGCATAGCCGCTCTGGTCGAAGTCGAACGGGACATTTCGCTCAACCAGCGCGCCGCTGCTGTCGTAGCGATTCACTGTACCGCTCATGTACGTGGCGCTTTGTACCTGCACGCCGCCGCCGACCTTGAAGTCGCTGAGGATACCCGGCAGCCGGTAGGTGCTGTACAGCTTGAACAGGTGCTTTGGCATCACCGTGCTCAGCGGCGCATCGGCGCTGCGGTTACGGTTCAGGTTGAAGGTGTAGCCCCCCACCAGCATCCAGTCCGGCAGCAGCTCGCCAGACAGCTCCATGTCGATGCCCTTGCTCACCACCTTCCCGTTGGACACATAGCAGCAGCTGCCCGAGAAGCCGGCGTTGGTGGCCAGGAAGTTCGGGTCTTGCACCGCTTCGTTTTCGCGGGTGCTGTAGTACAGCGCCACGCTGGCGTTGAGTGCGCCATTGAACAACTCACCCTTGAGGCCGGTTTCGTAGGTTTTGCCGGTCATGGGCTCGAGCGGCGAACCGCTTTGCGCAGGGCCGCTGATTCGGCTGGACTGCGGTTTGTAGATTTCCGAATAGCTGACGTATGTCGACCATTGATCGTCAAGGTCGTAGACCAGGCCACCGAACGGGGTGACCTTCGTGCCTATACGCTGTTCCGGGCTGGAGATACTTGCTGGCGAGGTCAGGTTGTTGGTGTAGGTCTGCCAAAAGTGGAAACGCTGCGCACGTGCTCCCACAATCAGGTGCAAGGGTTCGGCCAACTGCAACCGCAGGCTGCCGTACAGGCCGTACTGACGTTGCGAGTTGGGGCTGTAGTCGCGCTTGTAGTCACGCCCATTGCCGGGGTCGTCGAACGCCGAGCTGTCGGGATCGAACACGTTGGCGGGCGCGCCCGACGCGGCATAAGGCGCAGTGCCCAGCCACCGGCTGTCGATCTTCTGGTAGTCGGCACCGAAGACCACTTCATGGTCCAGACCAAAGGCCTGGAAGTGGCCAGAGACGTTACCGTCATACAGGTGCTGCTCGTTCTCCTGGCGGGTCGAGGTGCCGTACCAGGTCGCTCCGGTATTGGTCACCGGGTCCACTGCATTCAGAGTGGTCGCCGTCTTGAACAGCCCAAGGTCCCATGTGTTGGTGTAGCTGAGGTTGAGCTTCCAGTCGTCGTTGAATCGGTGGTCCACCTTGGCGAAGTACTCGCGTGCGGTGGCGTCGAGGTAGGCCCACTTCTTGGTCAGGCCGGTATGCCGTGGCAGGTTCAGGTCAGCACCATTGCTGTAGCGCGGCACCGCGCTGTTGCTGCCGGTTTCGTGGGATTTGTTGTAGCGAGCACCGAAGGTGAGCATGGTGTCGTCCGTAACGTCCGCCTCCAGCACGCCATACACCAACGGCCGCTCGGTGGCGCGGTTGTCGGTGAAATACTGGCGATCGGTGTTGGACATCACCAGGCGACCGCGCACGCGGCCATCCCAACCCAGCGGGCCGGACAGGTCGAACTCCTGGCGATAGTTGTCCCAGCTACCGGCCGACAGGGTCAGCTTCAGCTGGTTAAAAGAAGTCGGCCGCTTGCGCACCATGTTGATGATGCCACCCGGGTCACCCGACCCACCATACAACGCAGCAGTACCGCGCAGTACCTCGATGTGGTCGAACTCGGCCAGTTCGAAGATGTTCGACGAATAGAATGAACCCATCGCGGTGCCCAGCGCTTGCGGTGCAGCGCCGTCGATCTGCAGGTTCTGGATACTGAAACCACGCGAGAGGAAGTCCTGGGTGCGGAAGGTGGTGCTCTGGGTGACGATGCCCGGCGTCACTTTCATCGCCTGGTTGATGTCGGTCAGTTGCTGGTCTTCAATCAGCTGGCGGGTCACGATCGACACCGATTGCGGCGTCTGGCGCAGGCTGGTCGGGGTCTTGGAGCCAACGCTGATCAGGCCCGGTGCGTAGGAGCCGGTGTTCTCGGTACTCTGGCCCATGCCCTGCCCGGCTACTGTGGTCACGCCAAGTTCCATCGCGTCACTGCTCACCGCCGCTTGCGGCTCGGCCACCAGCCGGTAGCCGTTATCGCTACGCTCTACCCGGTACCCACTGCCGGCCAGCAGCACGGCAAAACCGCTGTCCACCGAATACAGACCATGCAGGCCGTTGCTGTGCAGGCCGGCCAGTGCTTCGGGGGTGAAGGCCAGTGACACGGCGGCTTGCTGGGCATAGCTACCCAGCGCCTGGGCCAGGTTGCCAGCGGGCACTTCGAAGCTGCGGCGGGCGGCCTCCTCGGCGACAGCCGGCAGGGCCGCAACGGACAGGGACAGCCCGGCACAGGAAAGGCGCAAGGCTAGGGCTAGCGGGCTGAGGACGGGGTGGCCAGGGAATCGGCGCATGGTGGATCGGCTCCTTGTTCTTGATCGGTTGGCCTCTTGTCTGACGGGCCACTGCGCAGAAGCGGAACCACCTGAATCAATTTTCTCGTGAGACGGGCTCGACCGTGGTCCACCAGCGGCCAACGCCCCCGATACGAATCGGCAGCGCCTCGGCCAGCAGACGCAGGGCCCTTTCGCTGTCGTCCAGAGGCAGCACCGCCGACACCTTGATCGCCTGCATTGCCTGGCGGTCGAAGCGCAGCACGCCACGGCGTTGCTCGGCCAAGGCATCGAGCACCTGATCGAGCGGTACGCCTTCGGCCACCAACTGGTGATGCTGCCAGGCCCGATCGACCCGCGCCGGGTCGATGGCAGGCAACGGGCCAAGCCCTTCACGCGCCACCCATGCCCGCTCGCCCGGGCCGACGACCAACTGATCGCCGGACACGGCAGTGCGCGCCTCGACCCGGGACTCAAGCATGGTCAGCTCGCTGCGAGCGTGGCCTTGGCTGACCACGAAGCGCGTACCCAGAGCCTTGAAGCTACCTTCGTCAGTCTGTATGACGAAGGGTCGCGTCGGGTCATGGCTAACATCTACCAGCACCTGGCCATGCAGCAGGCGGATGCGCCGCTCGCCAGTGCTGAACTCGACATCCACGGCAGAGTTGCCCGCCAAGGTCAGCTGCGAGCCATCTTCCAGGGTTTGGCTGCGCCACTCCGCCGGCGCGGTACGCAAGTCGGCCAGCCAGTCGCGCGGCGTTCCACCAGAAAGGCTCAGTGTGCCCAGCAAGGAGATTGCCAGGGCCAAACCGAGCAAAGTGCGCCGAGCGCCCGAGCCTGGAGCCGAAACCTGTACGCCGGCGCGCAGCCCGGCGCCCACCGGTCCGCGTTGCTCGCGCAGTGCCTGCACCTGGCTGATCACCCCTTGCATGCGGCGCAAGGTGGCGCCGTGGCGTGGGTCGGCCTGTAGCCAGGCGTCGAACTCACGCGCCTCGTCGGCATCCAGCTCACCCTCGCCCAGGCACAGGGCCCATTCGGCCGCTTCCTGTTCGATACGCGAGGGATTCACGGTTCGGCAATGTCCAGCGTGCGGTGGCAATGGATCAAGGCCTGGGCCAGGTACTTGCGCACCATGCGTGGGGAAATCTGCAGGCGTTTGGCAATCTGAGGCTGGGTCAGGTCGTCCAAATAGTAACCGACGAAGGCCTCGCGCGCATTCAGGTGCAGGCCTTCCAGCAGGAAAGCGATCTGCTCCAGCGCTTCGAGGGTGATGAGGATGCTTTCGGGAGACTGGTGCCCTTCCAACGCATCGGCAGCCAAGGCAAGTTCGCTGAGGTAGGCCTCTTCGATTTGCTGTCGGCGCACCCGGTCGATCAACAGGCGGCGTGCAGTGGTACTGAGGTAGGCGCGTGGCTCGCGCATGCCCAGCAAGGCATCACGCGAGGCCAGGATGCGCACGAAGGTGTCCTGGGCCAGGTCGGCTGCGCTGTGCGAACAACGCAGCTTGCGACGTAGCCAGCTGAAAAGCCAGCCATGGTGCTCGCTGTACAGCTGTTCAAGCGGGTACGGGCTCGGTGAGTCGGCTACGGGCATGGGGCACCGGGACACAAGTGAGAATTGTTCCCGAATAGTAGCTATTCGCCGTAAG
The DNA here is from genome assembly GCF_026240995.1 of Pseudomonas sp. DCB_BI. Taxonomy (NCBI): domain Bacteria; kingdom Pseudomonadati; phylum Pseudomonadota; class Gammaproteobacteria; order Pseudomonadales; family Pseudomonadaceae; genus Pseudomonas; species Pseudomonas sp. DCB_BI. Next base: position 258,593 of record NZ_JAPFCG010000001.1, read on the forward strand.
ACTATGCAACAGGTGGTTCGAGCAACAAGCCGTAAATACCCGAGTCAGAGAGCTCACCAGCCACGCACCAGCGGGCCCGCAAGGTGCCTTCCAGCACAAAACCCTGGCGCTCGAGGGTGCGTGCCGAGCCTTGGTTGCGGGGGTCAATTTCGCCTTCCAGGCGGCGCATGTGCAGAGTGTGGGCGAGGTAGTCGATGAAGCAGGTCAGCGCTTCGTCCATGTAGCCCCTGCCCTGCACGGCGCTGGCCAGGCAGTAGCCGATTTCGCCACGGCGGGAAATGTCGTCGATGTTGAACAGCTGGACCATGCCGATCAGTTCGCCGTTGTCGCGGCGGTACATGCCGAGCTTGAGCTGGTCGCCATTGGCATAGGCTTCGCGGTCGGCGGCCAGGGCGCTCTCGGCTTCAGCCAGGTCTTGCCAGGGAGCATGGTGCCAATAGCGCATGACCTCGGGGTCGGCCATGATCGCCAGCCACTGCGCGGCATCGGCATGGCGCATGGGGCGCAAATGCAGGCGCGGGCTGTCGAGGCAGAGGTCACTGGGGAAACTGCGGGGTGGGGTCACGCCGGATCTCCTGTCCATTGCTGGGGAGATGACAGTTTAACGTCATGTGGGGTGAGTGGGGCAGGTCTTGGGTTATGGGGTGTGTTTGAGGAGGCTTGCCTTGGGATTTTCAGGGGAGCGTAAATCGAGCGCCGCCCGCGCGGCGCATCGCGAGCTGGCGCTCGCTCCGTTTGTTTCGGGCCAGTTACGCCTGTGACAGGCGCGCGCGACCGCCTTGATTGTACGACGCGATATCGCGCCATGCGCCAAGAAGGCGCGCGTCCTTCGCTGGCATGACTGGCCTGGAAGACAGGCTCGCGAAAAACGCTCAGGCCACCTCAGCCCCATCATCCGGCCAATGCGGCTCGTTGGCCTCTGGCGGGGTCAGCGGCGGCAAACCATACGCCGCCCGCGCATCATCACAGCTTGGGTTATGCACCCCACCCTCCCAAGACGCGTCAAACTCGCGGCACGGGCTGGAACGGTTGGCGTAAATCGTACAAGCCACCTCTTTACCGATCTCGCCCTGCAGGCTGACGCAGCGGCAGGGCTTGGCATCGGTGCCAATCATGGCAACGCGGGTGGGATTGATCTGTACCACCAGGTCGTCCGGCACAACGCCCCCGGCAGACTGGCATTCGCCCCAGAAGAAGGACACACGGAAGTACCCGCAGCAGGCGCCGCAGTCAAGGCAAGGGTTATATTCGGACATGATGGCACGGAGGAAGGTTGTTGTTATCGGGGCTGGCCCGCTGCGCCATTTTCATTCCAAGCGGGGGCGGCTGGATAGAGGGGCAATGCAAAAAAAATTGCCGCTGATCCGGCCGCCCACCTCGGCTAGCAGATGGCCTTGTAAGTGGCAGCATCCCAACGCTGCAATGCCAGCCCTGCGCTCGGGTCGTAACCCTCGCCCCGCACTTTGCTGAAGTACGTACGCTGCTCACCACGGTGCACCAGACGGTCGTGCTTTTCGCCCTCGGTAAGGACCGTGTAAGACTCACTGCGCATGGCTTGGTACTGCTTTTCGGCAGCTGCCATGAGCTGGTGATACTTCATCAACTGGCCTTCGCCCAAGGCCAGGCACTTGTCCAGCTGCACACCCCAGCGCGTCAGGCAGACCTCGGCAAAGTGGCGAACGATCAACCCAGGTTCTGGCAGCACCTTGCCATGGCTCGCGCCGTCAACCGAGGCGTTACCCACCAGCGTGGCATGCCGGCCTGGCATCGGATAGATGCAGGTTCGCGTGGTACTCGCGACCGCAGGGATCACGCAGGCAAAACCTTTGGAACGCTCATCCCGCGAGTAGAAACCTACGTACTCCTTGACGTTGCCAGCCAACGTGACGCGGTCGGTTTGCACATTACCGACCCCTGGCACCGGGTCAATGGCAAAGATGTTCACTGGGATGCCGCGCAATACAGGGTCTTGGGCCATGGCGTTGGCCAGCATGTGGCAACTGATCCCTCCCCTGCTCCAACCCACCAGGTTCACCTGCGTGGGCAAGCGCGGCTTGCGGAACATGCTGATGATGCGCTCTTGCAGTTCCTGCGGCGTTGGATGACGGTCGCCGTAGTCGTAGTTGCGCCAAAACCACGACGCCGTGGTGGTAACGTCCGGGATCGGCACCCCGGCGGCTTTCAGCCGCTGGTACTCCTCTTCGTCGAGCTTGGTGCGCTGCCAGTTGCTTTCGCCCTTGATCACCTGCAGCACATGGTTGACGTTTTCTTCCCAGCCGCGGCCAAACAGCTGGCCGCTCCAGTTGAAATAGCCGCCGGGTTCGACGAACAGGGTGTCATCCTGAAGGTTGCCGCTGCCGGGGCCGTCTACGGCAATCCAGTGGGCGAACTCGCGGCCTTGGTCGTTGCTGGCCAGGGTCGAGACCAGCTCACCATTCCAGAAGTTGGGGTTGGCATCGTCGAAACGGTGCGATCCGGTGCCGCAGAAATAGGCGGTGAAGACACTCATGGGGATCTCTTTGGTGAGAAATGAGTGCTGAAGGTAGGAATATCGGGAGCCAGGAGGCAGGTGGAAAGCTAGCCCACGAGGCAATCGGGGCTGCGTCGCAGCCCCAGTCACCTTACTTGCGGGCCAACCCGTCGGCCCGGAACATCTGCCGGATCCCGCGAATAGCCTGGCGAATGCGGTCCTGGTTCTCGATCAGGGCAAAGCGCACATGATCATCGCCATAATCACCAAAGCCGATCCCCGGCGACACGCACACCTTTGCCTCGGCCAGCAGTTTCTTGGAGAACTCCAGCGAACCCAAGTGCGCATACTCTGGCGGGATCTTCGCCCACACGTACATCGAAGCCTTGGGGTTCTCGACCATCCAGCCCAGCTCGTGCAAACCTTTCACCAAGAGGTTGCGGCGCTGGCGATATTGTTCGGCAATGTCGCGCACGCACTGCTGGTCGCCTTCAAGGGCGGCAATGGCGGCTACCTGCAGCGGTGTGAAGGTGCCGTAGTCGTGGTAGCTCTTGATCCGCGCCAGGGCACTGACCAGCTCGGGGTTGCCGACCATGAAGCCGATCCGCCAGCCGGCCATGTTGTAGCTCTTGGACAGGGTGAAGAACTCCACCGCAATGTCCTTGGCACCCGGTACCTGCATGATCGACGGGGCTTTCCAGCCGTCGTAGACGATATCGGCATAGGCCAGGTCGTGGATCACCAGCACGCCATATTGCTTGGCCAAGGCCACCACGCGCTCGAAGAAGTCCAACTCCACGCACTGCGCGGTCGGGTTGGACGGGAAGCCGAGGATCATCATCTTCGGCTTGGGGATGGACTCGCGAATGGCCCGCTCAAGCTCGTTGAAGAAGTCCACACCAGGCACCAACGGCACCGAGCGCACCTGGGCACCGGCGATCACTGCGCCGTAGATGTGGATCGGGTAGCTGGGGTTGGGCACCAGTACAGTGTCGCCCTGGTCGAGGGTGGCCAGCATCAGGTGGGCCAGACCTTCTTTCGAGCCAATGGTGACGATGGCTTCGCTTTCCGGGTCGATGTCGACCTCGTAGCGTTCCTTGTACCAGTTGGAGATTGCCCGACGCAGACGCGGGATACCGCGCGAGGTGGAATAGCCATGGGTGTCTTCACGCTGGGCGACCTGCACCAGCTTCTCGACGATGTGCGGCGGGGTGGCGCCATCGGGGTTGCCCATGCTCAGGTCGATGATGTCTTCGCCACGGCGGCGGGCGGCCATCTTGAGCTCGGCAGTGATGTTGAAAACGTAAGGGGGGAGACGATCGATGCGCGCAAAGCGGCGCGGCGAACCTGGGTTGGCCATGGCTTCCTCTGAGGACGTAAGCGCCCGGAACCGTCCGAGCGACGTTGGCCGATGTGGCGGCCTGAATCAGAAGATAGTGCCGAAACAGGATGCCTGTAAAGGATAATTTCCTGTTTTGTTAGATTTTTTCAGATCTATTGTTTGAAAATCAGAAATTTATATTTCCTGCGCCGGCATCTTCGCGGGTAAACCCGCTCCTACAGGTAAGGCGCAAGTCTCCGGGGCTGTGGGGAACCTGTGGGAGCGGGTTTACCCGCGAAGCGGCCGGCACAGGAAAAATACCCAAAAAAAACCCCGGCACAGTGGCCGGGGTTTTCGTGAAGCAGGCAGCAGTTTCAGCGTGCGTAGGTCATCAGCACGTCCGCAGCGGTCTGGCTGTCCACGCCCATCATCACGCTCAATGCAGTGACGGTAAGGATGGAGAAGCCGAACACCTTGCGGGCCCACTTGCTATCGTCTTCAGCCTTGTAACCACCCCACGCCATGTACAGCCAGTACAGGCCCATGGCGGCTGCCACGGCCAGGTAGCCGAGGCCGGCGTAACCGCCGAGGGTAAGCATCAAGGTGGCAAGAACGAAGGCCAGTACGTACAGCACGATCTGCTTCTTCGCCGCGAGGACACCGCGCGCCACCGGCAGAACCGGAATGTTGGCAGCGCTGTAATCCTTGAAGCGGAAGATGGCGATGGCAAAGCTGTGCGGCATCTGCCACAGGCTGAACATCACCAGCAGGGTAACCGCAGCCAGGTCGAAGCTGTTGCTCACGGCGCAGTAGCCGATCACTGGAGGCATGGCACCGGACAGGCTGCCGACCAAGGTGCCGTGCACCGACTTGCGCTTCAGCCACAGGCTGTAGAAACCGACGTAGACGACGAAACCAATCAGTGCGCAGAACGCGGACAGCGGGTTGGCCTGTACATACAGCAGGCTGAAACCCGCCACCCCGAGCAGGGTGGCGTAAATCAGCGCGAGGGGCAGCGACATACCGCCCTGAACCATGACGCGGTTCTTGGTGCGCTCCATCTTGTGGTCGATGTCACGGTCGATGCAGTTGTTGAACACGCATCCGGACGCAACCACCAGCGAAGTACCGATCACCACCGCCAGGAACAGGGCGAAATCCACATGGCCCTTCGAGGCAAGGAAGAAACCGCCTGCCACGGAAAGCACGTTACCGAAAATGATCCCCGGTTTGGTGATTTGGATAAAGTGCTTAACGGACATGCAGTCTTACCTCACTTGGCCAACATTTCGAAGTGGATGCTGAACATGATCCACAGCGACAGGCCGACAAGCAGAGCGATCACCAAGGTGGTGAACAGGAACGTCGATACGTTGTTGCGTTGCTCTTTCGAGCGGTCCATGTGCAGGAAGTACACCAGGTGAACAACTACCTGGATCACGGCCATGGCAACGATGATCAGAACGGTCAGGTTCTTCGGCAGGCTGGCGGTCATGGCCAGGCCGAACGGGATCGCGGTCAGGATGATCGACAGTACAAAACCGATCATGTACGACTTGACGCTGCCGTGATTACCTTCGTGATGAGTGTCGTGTGCGTTAGCCATTACAGAACTCCCAGCAGGTAAACGACGGTGAATACGCAGATCCAGACCACGTCCAGGAAGTGCCAGAACAGGCTCAGGCAGCTCATGCGGGTCTTGGCGGTCGGCGTGATGCCGTGCTTGTTGATCTGGTACATCATGATTGCCATCCAGATCAGACCAGCAGTCACGTGCAGGCCGTGGGTACCTACCAGGGCGAAGAAGCCCGACAGGAAGCCACTGCGCTGCGGGCCGAAGCCCTCGCCGATCAGGTGATGGAACTCATAGATTTCCATCGCGATGAAGCCTGCACCGAACAGGAAGGTCACGGCCAACCAGCCCAGTACACCTGCTTTCTTGCCATCAAACATCTTCAGCATGGCGAAGCCGAAGGTGATCGAGGACAGCAGCAGGAACAGCGTTTCAACAGCTACGAAATCGAGCTGGAAGATGTCGTGACCCGACGGGCCGCCGGCAAAACTGCCGGACAGCACCGCGTAGGTGGCGAAGAGCGACGCAAACAGGATGCAGTCGGTCATCAGGTACAGCCAGAAACCCAGTACGGTCATCTGGCCCGAGTCGTGGTGGTGGTCGTCATGCCCATGGTCGTGACCATGAGCAGCGCCGCCGTGCATTACTTGACTGGACATTGATTACACCCGCTCAAACGATTCGACACGTGCGCCGGCAGGCAGAGCACCTGCTTTGGCCAGCGCTTTCATACGCTCGCCTTCGATGCGCGCCACTTCTTCGGCCGGAACCATGTAGCCCTGATCGTCACGTGCAGCGTGGCGAACGAAGACAGCGATGGTTGCAACCAGGCTCGCGCCCACCAGCCACCAGATGTGCCAGATGAAGGCGAAGCCGAAGACGGTCAGGAACAGGCCCATGAACAGACCGGTAGCAGTGTTGCTCGGCATGTGGATGGCTTCGTACTTGGCCGGGGCCTTGTACGCAACGCCCGCTTCCTTGGCTTCGTGCCAGCAGTCCAGACCAACTTTCTCAGGCATGTGAGCGAAGTTGTAGAACGGAGGTGGCGAAGAAGTCGACCATTCCAGGGTACGGCCGCCCCATGGGTCGCCGGTCACGTCCAGGTTCTGGTTGCGGTCGCGGACCGAAACGAAGATCTGGATCAGCTGGCAAGCGATACCGAACAGGATCAGCACGGCGCCGACAACGGCTACGTACAGGTAGGGTTCCCACAGTGGGTTGTCGGAGTGGTTCAGACGACGGGTCATGCCCATGAAGCCCAGGGCGTACAGCGGCATGAACGCAACGTAGAAGCCCGACAGCCAGAACCAGAAGGCAGCTTTGCCCCACTTCTCGTTCAGGGTGAAGCCGAAGGCTTTCGGGAACCAGAAGGCGAAACCGGCGATGTAGCCGAATACCGCGCCACCGATGATCACGTTGTGGAAGTGCGCAATTACGAACAGGCTGTTGTGCAGGACGAAGTCAGCACCCGGAACGGCCAGCAGTACGCCAGTCATGCCACCGATGGAGAAGGTGACCATGAAGCCCAGGGTCCAGAGCATCGGTGCGGTGAAGCGCACACGGCCTTGGTACATGGTGAACAGCCAGTTGAACAGCTTCACACCGGTCGGGATGGAGATCAGCATCGTCGCCAGGCCGAAGAAGGTGTTGACGCTGGCGCCGGCACCCATGGTGAAGAAGTGGTGCAGCCATACCGCAAAGCCGAGGATGGCGATCGCGCCCGATGCGTAGATCATCGAGTGGTGGCCGAACAGGCGTTTGCCAGAGAACGTCGAGGTAACTTCCGAGAACACGCCGAAGGCCGGCAGGATCAGGATGTAAACCTCAGGGTGACCCCACGCCCAGAACAGGTTGACGTACATCATCGGGTTCCCACCAAGCTCGTTGGTGAAGATGTGGAAGTCCAGATAACGGTCAACAGTCAGCAGCGCGAGTGCAGCAGTCAGGATCGGGAACGAAGCGACGATCAGTACGTTGGCCCAGGTGCAGGTCCAGGTGAAGATCGGCATGTCCATCAGTTTCATGCCAGGTGCGCGCATCTTCATCACGGTGACGAGGAAGTTCACGCCGGTAAGCGTCGTACCCAATCCGGATAGCTGTAGCGCCCAGATGTAGTAGTCGACACCCACCCCAGGGCTGTACTGGATGCCCGCGAGCGGCGGATAGGCAACCCAGCCGGTCTTGGCGAATTCACCAACGCCCAGCGAGATGTTGACCAGCAGCACGCCTGCCAGCAGCAGGTAGAAGCTCAGGGAGTTCAGGAACGGGAAGGCAACGTCACGTGCACCGATCTGCAGAGGAACCGCCAGGTTCATCAGGCCGGTGAAGAACGGCATCGCCATGAAGATGATCATGATCACACCGTGAGCGGTGAAGATCTGGTCATAGTGTTCAGGCGGCAGGTAGCCTTCGGAGCCACCGGTTGCGGCAGCCAGCTGGGTACGCATCATGATGGCGTCGGCAAAGCCGCGCAGCAGCATGACCATCGCGACGATGATGTACATCACGCCGATCTTTTTGTGGTCGACAGTAGTCAGCCACTCGCTCCACAAGTAGGTCCACTTGCGGAAATAGGTGATAAGACCGACGACAGCGATACCGCCGAGCGCGATCATGGCAAGCGTCACCATGACTATCGGCTCGTGATAGGGTATCGCCTCCAGGCTTAATTTACCGAACATCTCTTACTCCTCTGCACCGGCAGCTGGTTGCATACTCGATTCCACACCCTTGGTTGTGGCCAGATCTTTGCTGCCTGCTTCTTCGTGGCTACGACCGCGGTTCATGCCTTCGTACTTGTCGACGATCAGCTGGAACTGCTCTGGCGAGGCCTCGCTATACAGCGCGACTGGGTTGTTTTCGCTTGGTTTGGCCAAGGCGTCGTATTCGGCCTTGTCCAGCTTCTTCGGCGACTGCTTGACCTCGGCGACCCACTTGTCGAAGTCTTCCTGGGAGGTGGCAGTAGCCTTGAATTTCATGCCGGTGAAGCCAGCACCGCTGTAGTTGGCGCTGATACCGTCGAACTCGCCGTTTTCGTTGGCGATCAGGTGCAGCTTGGTGGTCATGCCGGCCATGGCGTAGATCTGGCCGCCCAGGCCCGGGATGAAGAACGAGTTCATCACGGCGTCGGAAGTGACGCGGAAGTTGACCGGGGTGTTAGCCGGGAAGACGATCTTGTTGACCGTGGCAATGCCCTGCTCCGGGTAGATGAACAGCCACTTCCAGTCCAGCGCGACCACGTCGATCTGCACCGGCTTCACATCGGAATCCAGTGGACGGTATGGGTCCAGCTTGTGGGTGGAGTGGTAGGTGACGTAACCCAGGGCGATGATGATCAGGATCGGGATGATCCACACCGCGGCCTCGATCTTGGTCGAGTGCGACCAGTCAGGGGTGTAGGTGGCAGCCTTGTTGGAAGCACGGTACTTCCAGGCGAACGCCAGGGTCATGATGATCACGGGCACCACCACCAGCAGCATCAGGCCGGTAGCGATCAGGATCAGGTTCTTTTGCTCAATGCCGACCTGGCCCTTCGGGTCGAGCAGGGTCCAGTTGCACCCACTGAGTAAAAGCATGCCTAAAAAGGGCAATATGCCAAACAGTCTGGGGTAACGCTTTTTACTCATCTCACGACCTCTAGATCAGCTTGCTTCAATGCAATTTGTGTTTTGGTAGCCAACACTTCGTCCTGCCAAGTGAGGCATTTCGCGCCCGTACTCGCTCCTGCCTGGGTCCGACTGCAGGACCTTGGCTTCAAGCGGGTTAACGGTGCTTATGGTTTCGTAGGCAACAGGCCTGTACTTCAGACCAAGTCCATTTGGTGCGGGAAAACGCGGAGGGGGGTCCGCCCGGTATCGCCGTTGGGCGAAACTTGACGAAGTCAGCAAAAAGGAGCGCTGGGGCTTCCTTCAATCCTGCGACTCGCAAGCAGTGCCGAACGGAAATTGGGGGCGATTGTAGTTAGGTCGCCAACCCTTGACTATGACTTATTGAGCAACAGTCTTTTACAGAATCCGCAACAATGCGACTCAACAATTCAACTTCGCGACAGTTTGTCGCACCCCGCTTGCTAGCCCTCAAAGCCGCATTCTACAAGGCTTCGTGGTTGATCTGAATCAAGCGGGAGGCAACTTTTCGCTCTTCTCGTGCGCTGCAAAAGACCCGATGCAATTCGGGACTTTTGTCTAAGCCTGGCGTCGGTTGCGGTAGATGCCGAGCGGCACCAGCACAGCAGTCAGCACGAAGGCAACGAGCGCCCATTGCGCCAGTGACAAACCAAGAATCGGCGGGTACGGCGTGCTGCAGAAGCCGTCGACCTGGAATGCCAGCGGCCAGAGCTTGGCCAACGGCAGGTCATCGACGATCGGTTGCAGGGTATCGATGCCGCAACTGACCATGGGGTTGGCGAGTATATACACATGGTTGCCAGCCGCAACGATTCCGCCAATGGCGCTGAGCACCACCAGGGCTTCGAAGAAGGTCAGGCTACGGCGCCCCGGCATTGCCGCGGCGATGAAGGCGAACACGGCAATGAACAGCAGTGCATAACGCTGCAGGATGCACAACGGGCAAGGGGCCTCGCCCAGCACCACTTGCATGTAGAGCGCGCCGCCGATCAGCGATATGCAGATCAGGCCCAGCAGCACCAGAAAGCGCCGTTCCCGATTCAGGCGCGTTGTTTGTTCGATCATTCCCGGTTCCTTCGATGGATAGTGGCAGCGTGGTCCGCCCGCCTTGGCGCAAGTCTACACGCTGGGCAGGGCCAGTGAGTGTGCCGAGGAGGCGGCGTGATAGCGCTGCGCAGGGCTATCCGGTGTGGCTGAGACCGGCCGTAACGACGTCGGTTCAACGCCGGGCGGCAAAAAAACGGCTGCCCGAGTGCCGCGCAGGGGCATGCCCCTCGACACCCGGGAGTGAAGGATACCGTGATTAAAGGACGATTAACTATGAAAGCGCAGCGCGCCGGTTTCATCTTCCTTTATATATAGGCAGGAAGTAGTCACATAAGCCTGTGCCGGCCTCTTCGCGGGGAAACCCGCTGCCACAGGGCGCTATGCCAGTGGGAGCGGGTTCACCCGCGAAGGGGCATTACAGGCGCTACATCACGCCAAGGCCGCCGCCGGCCCGAAGAACTCGTAGCGGCTCTGCTGCTCCGGCACACCCAGGCCCTTCAGTTGGCGCTTGACCGCCGCCATGAAGCCCTTCGGCCCTAGGAAGTAGGCGTCCACATCACGCTCAAGTGGCAGCCACTCCGCGAGCAGGTCGGCGCTCAGCAGGCCCACGGCATCGGCGGCATCCGCGCCTTGCGCCTCGGCGTAGCAGTAGAAGCGCTTCAACTGCGGATGACGCGCCGCCAGCCCATCGACCCAGTCGCGGAAGGCATGCACCGCGCCATTGCGCGCGCAATGAATGAAATGCACCTCACGCTGGGTTTGCAGTGCAGCCTCCAGCATCGCCAGGGTCGGGGTAATACCCACGCCACCGCTGATCAGCACCAGCGGTTTTTCGCTGGTGGCCAGGGTGAAGTCGCCCGCTGGTGGGAACAACTGCAGGGTATCGCCAACCACCAGCTCATCGTGCAGGTAGCTGGAGACCTTGCCGCCCGCTTCACGCTTGACGCTGATACGGTATTCCTTGCCATCGCACAGCGCCGACAAAGAGTAGTTGCGACGCTGCTCGGCACCGTCAATGTCCAGCTTCAGGCCGATGTACTGGCCAGGTTCGGCCTTGAGCACCGGCTTGCCATCCACCGGGGCAAAGTAGAACGAAACGATTTCACTGCTTTCCTGATCGCGGCGCACCAGGCGGAACTCGCGAGTACCACGCCAGCCTCCCTCGGCCTCCTCCTTTTGCTTGTACAAACCTTCTTCAGCGCCGATCAGGATATCGGCCAGTTGGCCATAGGCCGCCCCCCAGGCCCCGATGACTGCAGGGGTGGCGATTTCCTTGCCCAGCACTTCTTCGATGGCACGCAGCAGGCAGCTGCCGACGATCGGGTAGTGCTCCGGCAGAATCTGCAGGGCAACGTGCTTGTTGATGATCTGCCCGACCAGGCCGCCCAGCTGTTCCAGCTGGTCGATGTGGCGGGCGTACATCAGCACGCCGTTGGCCAGGGCACGCGGCTGGTCGCCGCTGGCCTGGTGCGCCTGGTTGAACAGCGGGCGCACCTGGGGATACTCGCTGAGCATCATTTTGTAGAAGTGAGTGGTCAGCGCCTCGCCGCCGCTTTCCAGCAGGGGTACGGTGGCCTTGATGATTGCACGTTGTTCGGCATTGAGCATTGCAACAACTCCTGAGCCTGGTGGCTTCAAATGACTGCCAGGGTCACTACAGCAATCGTGCCAACTTTTATGTTCATAAAAATCAATGACTTGAGCACTAACATGTCAAAAGGACACATGGCGGCGTATAGTCATATCGACCAAGAGGAGTCCTTATGACTGCAAAGCCGTTACTCACTGCCCTGCTGCCCCTGGTCAGCGACCTGTCCCGTGACTTGTCCGATCAGGAACGCTATCGCCGGCTGCTGCAGGCCATGCGTGGCTTGCTGCCGTGCGATGCCGCCGCGCTGCTGCGCCTGGATGGCGAATGGCTGGTGCCGCTGGCGGTGGACGGCCTGAGCCCGGATACCCTCGGCCGGCGCTTCCGGGTCAGCGAACACCCGCGTTTCCAGATCCTCCTCAGCCGCCCCGAGCCCACCCGTTTCGCCAGCGACTCCGAACTGCCAGACCCTTACGATGGCCTGGTCAATGCCCCGGATGCCGACCTCGAAGTGCACGACTGCATGGGCTGCCCCTTGATGGTCGATGAGCGCCCCTGGGGCCTGGTCACCCTTGACGCCCTTACCCCCGGGCAATTCCAGAGCCTGGAACTGGATGCCCTGCAGGCGTTCGCCAGCCTGGCCGCCGCGACTGTGACCGTGGCCGAGCGCATAGAGCACCTGGCCCTGCGCGCCGAGGACGAACACCTTCGCGCCGAGATCTACCGCCAGGCCAGTGGCCAGGACAAGGAGCTGATCGGCCAGAGCCCGGCGCACAAACGCCTGGTAGAAGAAATTCGCCTGGTCGGCGGTAGCGACCTGACGGTGCTGATCACAGGCGAAACCGGTGTCGGCAAGGAACTGGTTGCCCAAGCCCTGCACCAGGCCAGCAGCCGCGCCGACAAGCCGCTGGTCAGCCTCAACTGCGCTGCCCTGCCCGACACCCTGGTGGAAAGCGAGCTGTTCGGCCATGTACGCGGTGCCTTCACTGGCGCGCACGGCGAGCGCCGTGGCAAATTCGAACTGGCCAACGGCGGTACGCTGTTTCTCGACGAAGTCGGCGAACTGCCGCTGGCGGTGCAGGCCAAACTGTTGCGTGTGCTACAGAGCGGCCAACTGCAGCGCCTGGGTTCGGACCGCGAGCACTGCGTGGACGTACGCCTGATCGCCGCCACCAACCGCGACTTGGCGGCAGAAGTGCGCAACGGCAACTTCCGCGCCGATTTCTATCACCGCCTCAGCGTATACCCACTGCAGGTGCCTCCGTTGCGCGAACGTGGGCGGGACGTGCTGCTATTGGCGGGCTACTTCCTCGAACAGAACCGTTCACGCCTGGGCCTGAACAGTTTGAGACTGAACAGCGACGCCCAGGCCGCGCTGCTGGCCTACGATTGGCCGGGCAACGTGCGCGAACTCGAGCACCTGATCGGCCGCTCGGCGCTCAAGGCATTGGGCCAGCACCCCGACCGGCCTCGGATCCTCACCCTCGAAGCCCACGACCTGGACCTGCGCGTGTCCTCACCCACCGCCAGCGCCCTGCCCTCGCCCGCGGCACCGCTGCCGGTCAGTACAGTGCCCGAAGGAGGCCTACGCGAAGCCGTCGATGTCTACCAGCGCGAGATGATCGAGGCCTGCCTGCAGCGGCATCAGGAAAACTGGGCGGCAGCAGCGCGTGAGCTGGGCCTGGACCGCGCAAATCTGAGCCGATTGGCCCGCCGGCTTGGGCTTCGCTGAGGTTTACCTACAAAAGGATTAACTCAGAAAGCCATCTGGTTGCTTCCCGCCTGGCTGCTATATCTCCCTAACCACCCAAATCTCGACTGCCTGGTCGAGATCGTGCGTACAAACCCTGAAAGGGCTTTGTTACGTCGGTTGTGGCCCGAACAGCCGGGCCGGGGGATCCGGATACCAGCAGGGAGCATTCATGGACAACATCGTCGTCGCCGATAAGCAATCCGAAGTCGCCACTCAGAGCGCCTGGGGCAATATCAACCTGAAGGGTCCAGGCGTCGTGCAGATGCCGGTGGCCCCCGACCAGATCGCCACGGTCACCCAGCGTGGCCAAGACTTGATCGTCACCCTGAAATCCGGTGAAAAAGTCACCATTGGCAACTTCTTCGCCGTGGACCAGGCCGGGGTCGGCAGCGACATTGTCTTCGTTGGCGAAGACGGCACCCTGTGGCATGCCCAGTACGATGCGGCGGCGTTCACCGGCTTCACCTTCGAGGATGTGGCTTCGCTGGACGAGCTGGTCGCAGGTATCGGCACTGCCGGTAGTGCCATGCCGACCTGGGCGATTGCCGGGCTCAGCCTGCTCGGTGTCGGTGGTGCGGCAGCGGCAGCCGACGGGGGCGGTGGCGGTGGCGGCAGCAGTGGTGGTTCCGATCCTGACACCACCGCCCCGGCCACACCGATCGACCTGCTGGTCTCGCCGGATGGCCTGCGCCTGACCGGCCGTGGCGAAGCGGGCACCACGGTGAACATCCGTGACGCTGCGGGCAACCTCATCGGCACTGGCACCGTCGGCGCCGACGGCAGCTTCGACATCACCCTGAACCCGCCGCAGGTGAACAGCGAGAACCTTGAAGTCACCCTGACCGACGGCGCCGGCAATGTCTCGGCCCCCGGCACTGTCACCGCCCCCGACGTAACTGCCCCGGCAGCGCCGACCGACCTGGCCGTCAGTGCTGACGGTAGCGTGCTCACCGGCCGTGCCGAACCGGGTAGCACCGTGCGCATCGTCGGCGCCGATGGTACCGAACTGGGCACTGCGGTAGTCGGCCAGGACGGCCGGTTCAGCATCGACCTGGCGCCACCGCAAGTGGCCGGCGAAGTCTTGCAAGCCACTGCCAGCGATGCCGCTGGCAACACCTCCGCCGCCAGTTCCGTCACTGCCCCGGACATCGATGGCGGCGACACCACGCCACCGGATGCCCCGACCGACCTGGTGGTCGGCCTGGCCGGCAGCCAGCTCAGCGGGCGTGGCGAGGCTGGCACTACCGTGCAAGTGCGTGACGCTGCAGGCAACCTCATCGCAAGCGGTACCGTTGGCGCCGATGGCACCTTCGCCGTCACCCTGGCCCCTGCCGTGAAAGACGGCAGCACCTTGCAAGTCACCCTTACCGATGCCGCTGGCAATGTGTCGGCGCCAGGCTCGGTTGCCTCGACCGACCTGCTGCCGCCCGCCCAGCCCACCGAGCTGGCCCTGGCCGATGGCGTCACCTTCAGCGGCCGCGGCGAACCCGGCGCCACCGTGCAAGTGCGCGATGCGGCGGGCAATCTGGTCGGCACCGGTATCGTCGGTGCCGATGGCCTGTTCAGCCTCACCCTGTCCCCCGCCCAGGCCAATGGCGAAGCGCTGGACGTACGGCTGGTGGACGCGGCCGGCAATACTTCTGCGCCGCTGCAGTTCGATGCACCGGACATCACCCCGCCCACTGCCGTCAGTAATATCGTGGTGGGTGGTGATGGGCTGGCCCTGAGTGGGCGCGGCGAAGCCGGTGCCACCGTCGAGGTGCGCGATGCCAATGGCACGCTGATCGGCAGTGGCGTGGTAACGGCCAACGGCACCTTCCTCATCGAGCTCTCCCCGGCAGTGCAACCTGGCGAGCAACTGAGCCTGGTGCAGACCGACCCGAGCGGCAATGCCTCCGAGGCACTGCAGTTCGAAGTGCCGGTCACCACCGCGCCAGCCAGCCCGAGTGACCTGGTGTTCGCCGAGGATGGCAGCAGCATCAGCGGCACCGCGCCTGCCGGCAGCCGCGTCGAAGTGCATGATGCCAACGGCACGCTGATCGGCAGTGTGGTGGCCGGCGCCGATGGCAGCTTCACGGTCATCCTCAATCCAGCTCAGGCCAATGGCGAACTGCTGGATGTGGTAGCTATCGATGGCAGCGGCGCTTCGTCGCTGCCGGCGCAAATCACCGCGCCTGACATCACCCCACCGGTTGCCCCGAGCGAGCTTGTGATCAATGCCGACGGCAGCGTGGTCACCGGCCGTGCCGAACCGGGCAGCACCGTGCGCGTGCTGGCCGCCGACGGCACCACTGTGCTGGGTAGCGTGGTGGTTGGCGCTACCGGCAGCTTCAGCATCACCCTCGACCCGCCACAGGTGAATGGCGAGGTGCTGCAAGTCACCGCCACCGACACCGCCGGCAATGCTTCCACCGCCGGCAGCGTCACCGCGCCAGACATCGACGGTGGCGATACCACGCCACCGGATGCCGCCACCAACCTGGTCATCGGCCTGGCCGGCGCCCAGCTCAGCGGCCGCGGCGAAGCCGGGGCCAGCGTGCAGGTGCGCGATGCCCAAGGTAATGTGCTGGCCAATGGTACGGTCAACCCAGATGGCAGTTTCCAGATCACCCTCGTCCCGGCCGTCAAGGATGGCAGCACGCTGCAAGTGGTGCTGACCGATGCTGCCGGCAATGCTTCCACGCCGGCTTCGGTGGTTACCCCAGACCTGCAGGCGCCAACCCAGCCAACCGGCTTGGGCCTGGCAGACGGCGTTACCCTCACCGGTAGCGGCGAGCCAGGCGCGACCGTGCAGGTGCGTGATGCTGCGGGCAATTTGATCGGCAGCGGTCTGGTCAACGAAAATGGCAGCTTCAGCGTCACCCTGTCACCGGCCCAGGCCAACGGCGAAGTGCTCGATATCCGCCTGGTCGATGCCGCCGGCAACATTTCCAGCCCACTGCAGTTCGATGCACCGGACATCACCCCGCCCGCGGTCGTCAGCAACATTGTGGTCGGCGCCGATGGACTGGTTCTGGCCGGCCGTGGCGAGGCCGGTGCCACGGTCGAGGTGCGCGATGCCAATGGCACGCTGATCGGCACCGGCACAGTGACTGCGAACGGTACCTTCCTGCTCGACCTCGACCCGGCGGCACTGCCAGGCGAGCGGTTGAGCGTGGTGCAGACCGACCCGAGCGGCAATGCCTCCGAGGCCCTGACCTACGACGTGCCACTGGTGGCCACGCCCACCAGCCCGAGCGGCCTGGTGGTGGCCGAAGACGGCACCAGCATCAGCGGCTCGGCTCCCGCTGGCAGCCGCGTGGAAGTCCACGATGCCAATGGCACGTTGGTCGGCAGTATCGTGGTCGGCGCCGAAGGCACCTTCACCGTGGTGCTCAACCCAGCCCAGGCCAATGGCGAGTTGCTGGACGTGGTGGCCATCGATAGCAACGGCGCCTCGTCGCTGCCGGTACAAGTCACCGCACCGGACATCACCCCGCCGGTGGCGCCAAGCGACCTGGTAATCGCCGGCGATGGCACCGTCGTCAGTGGCCGCGCCGAGGCAGGCAGCACCGTACGTGTGCTGGCCGCCGATGGCACCACCGTGCTGGGTAGCGTGGTGGTGGGCGCCAGCGGTGCCTTCGAAATCACCCTCAGCCCGCCACAGGTAGCGGGCGAACAGCTGCAAGTCACCGCCACCGACGTTGCCGGTAACGCCTCGCAGGCCGGCACCGTCACCGCCCCCATCATCGACAACGGCGGCGACACCACGCCGCCGGAGCCGGCCACCAACCTGGTGATCAGCAACGACGGGCGTACGGTATCCGGCCGCGGCGAAGCAGGCGCGACCGTGGAAGTGCGTGATGACCAAGGCCAGGTGTTGGTCAGCGGCACCGTGCAAGCGGATGGCAGCTTCAATGTCACCCTGCCGACTCCGGTGATCGACGGCTCGTCCCTGCAAGTAACCCTGACCGATGCCGCTGGCAACGTGTCCACTCCAAGCCCGCTGACTACGCCCGACAATGTAGCGCCGCTGCAACCGACCGGCCTGGCGCTGGCCGATGGCCTGACCCTGACCGGTACGGCCGAAGCAGGTGCGCGGGTGGATGTGCGCGATGCCTCAGGCAACCTGATAGGCAGCGCCATCGCCGCACCGGACGGCAGCTTCAGCCTTACCTTGAACCCGGCACAAGCCAACGGCGAAACCGTGTCGGTCAGGGTGACCGATGCGGCGGGCAACAGCTCGGTACCGCTAAGCTACGCAACCCCGGATATCACCCCGCCAGCCATCGTCAGCAATGTCATCACTGGTGCTGGCAGCCAGGTCATTTCCGGCCGCGGCGAAGCCGGTGCCACGGTCGAAGTGCGCGATGCCGACGGCACCGTCATCGGTACCGGCACCGTCGCGGCAAATGGCACATTCCTGGTCAACCTCGACAGCCCGGTCACGGCGGGCGAAACCGTTGTGCTGGTGCAGACCGATGCCGCCGGCAACCCTTCGCCAGGCCTGACCGTCATCGTACCGGCCACCGCACTGCCTGACAGCCCGAGCGGCCTGGTCGTGTCTGCCGACGGCAGCGCTATCAGCGGTACGGCGCCAGCAGGCAGCCTGGTTGAAGTGCTTGACGACCAGGGCACGGTAATCGGCAGCATCCAGGTCGGCAACGATGGTACCTTCACCATCCCGCTCACGCCTGCCCAGGCCAACGGCGAGCTGTTGGATGTGGTGGCGATCGACGCCGATGGCAACAGCTCGCTGCCCACCCAGGTCAGTGCACCAGACATTACCCCGCCTAACGAAGCCACCGAGTTGCAACTGAGCAACGACGGCAGCGTTCTGACTGGCCGTGGCGAGCCGGGCACCACCGTACAGGTGGTGGATGCCCAGGGCAACGTGCTGGGCAATGCCCAAATCGGCGCCGACGGCGTGATCAGCGTGATACTCAACCCGGCGCAAACTGACGGCCAGGAACTGGATGTGGTCTTGCGCGACGCAGCCGGCAACAGCTCGACCGCGACCATCACCGCGCCTGACCTGGACGGCCCGCTGCAACCTTCGGGGCTGGCCATCGACACGGCGGGCATCCACCTCACCGGCCAGGGCCAGAGCGGCTCCACCGTTACCGTGCGCGATGCCGAAGGCAACGTCCTGGGCACCGCTACAGTGGGTGGCGACGGCCGCTTCGACGTTACCCTCAACGCGCCACAGCGCAATGGCGAAAGCCTGACCGTGGAAGCCACCGACAACTTGGGCAACAGTGCCGGGCCGGTGGACTTCACTGCACCAGACTTCACCCCACCGCAAGTGGTCACCAGCCCGACCATCGACGACACCGGCACCACCGTCACCGGCATCGGCGAGCCAGGCGCCACCGTCACCGTGCGTGGGCCGGACGGCAGCGTGCTGGGCAGCGTGGTGGTGGGCGCCGGCGGCGCATTCGAAATCACCCTCGATACACCACAGACCAACGGCCAGGCATTGACCGTGGAGCAACGTGACCCGACCGGCAACCTGTCGGCGGCTGTAGACCTTGCTGCGCCCGACACCGAGGCGCCGGGCATTCCAGGCGGCCTCACCCTTTCGGGCGACGGCACCACCCTGACCGGTACCGGCGAGCCTGGTGCCCAAGTAACCGTCACCGGCGCGGCTGGCGCCGTGGTAGGGACCGCCACCGTGCAGCCCGATGGCAGCTTCAGCGTGGCTATCGACCCGCCGCAGGTGAATGGCCAGACCCTGTCCGTTACCCAGGCAGACAATGCCGGCAACCCGTCGCCGGCCGACACCGTGACCGCGCCAGACCTTGAGGCACCACTGCCGGCCCAGGGCCTTGGCCTGAATGCGGAAGGCACGCTGCTCAGCGGCCAGGGCGAGGCTGGCAGCACCGTGGAAGTACGCAACGCCGCCGGCGATTTGCTGGGCACCATCGAAGTCAACGACGATGGCACCTTCGACGTGCCGATCGCGCCAGCCCAGACCAACGGTGAAACCTTGTCGGTGGTACTGATCGATGGCGGCGGTAACGCCTCGCCTTCGGCCAGCTTCACTGCTGACGACAGCACCGCACCCGCGGCACCGGCCGGCCTCACCATCACCCAGGGCGGCAACGCCATCCAGGGCACTGGTGAAGCCGGCAGCACCGTTGAAGTGCGCAACGCCGCTGGCGACCTGCTCGGCAGCGTGGTGGTGCCGGTGGGTGGCAACTTCACGGTACCGCTGGCGCCGGCACAGCTGGATGGCCAGGCGCTGGAAGTGACCCTGACCGACGCGGCGGGCAACCTCTCCGACGCCACCCCGATCACCGCACCCGACATCACCCCACCGGCACTGCCCACCGATGTGGCGGTCAGCGCAGACGGCACCGCCGTTACCGGCACTGCACCAGGTGCCAGCGCGGTCACCGTCACAGACGGCGCGGGCAACGTGGTCACCGCCCCGGTCAACCCGGACGGCAGTTTCAGCGTACCGCTGGACACTCCGCAGACCAACGGCGAGACCGTGACCGTAGTCGTCACCGATGCAGCCGGTAACGACTCCGCCCCGGTCACAACCACAGCCCCCGACACCACCGACCCGCAACCGGCCACGGATGTGACCGTGAGCCCGGACGGCGGCACTGTGGGCGGTACCGCCGAACCTGGCAGTACCGTGGTCGTGCGTGATGCCGACGGCAACCCTATCGGCAGCGGCACCACAGGCCCAGATGGCACGTTCGTAGTGCCGGTCGATCCACCCCTTGCCGCTGGCGACACCGGCACCGTGGAGGTCACCGATCCGGCGGGCAACACCTCCACTGAAGTCCCCGTTGCAGGCCCGACCGGCAACGAAGTGGCGACACCTGCCGGCCTGGCGATCAGTGCCGACGGCTTCCTGCTGACCGGTACCGGCACCATCGGCTCGCTGATCACCGTGACCTCCGGCGGTACCACCCTGGGCACCGCCACCGTCGGCAGCGACGGCACCTTCCGCGTGTTCTTCCAGAACGCCCAGCTCAATGCTCAGACCCTGCACGTCAGCGCCCGCGCCACGGCCGACGGCCAGCCATCGGTGCCGGCCACCGTCGTGGCCAGCGACACCACGGCGCCAGATGCACCGACCGCCAACCTCAGCACCAACGGCAGCACGCTGACCGGCCAGGGCGAGGTAGGGGCTACCGTACGGGTCACCGATGCCCAGGGCACCCTGCTGGGTACCGGCACCGTCGGCAGCAACGGCCTGTACAGCATCACCCTGGCGCCCAATACGGCCAACGGCCAGTACCTGATCGTCACCCAGGCCGACGCCGCCGGTAACCAGTCGCTGGCAACCAGCGTGCAGACACCCGACCTGCTGGCACCGCTGGCCGCCAGCAACCTCAGCCTCAACAGTGCGGCCACTGTGCTCAGCGGCCAGGGCGAAGCCGGTGCCACCGTCACGGTTCGCGATGCCAGTGGCGCTATTCTGGCGACCGGCACTGTCAACCAAAGCGGCCAGTTCCAGATCACCCTGCCTAGCGCACAGACCACTGGCAGCCCCCTGCAAGTTACCCTCAGCGATGCAGCGGGCAACGTCTCCGGCCCCGCCAGCCTGGCCACGCCAGACCGTACACCGCCTGCGGCAATCACCAACCCAGTGCTGAGCCAGGACGGCCGGCAGCTGTCCGGTAGCGGCGAAGTCGGTGCAACGGTCCAGGTGCGCAATGCTGCGGGGGCTGTGCTTGGCACCGCCACAGTGGGTGCCGATGGCCGCTTCACGGTGACCTTCGATACACCGCAAGCCACCGGCCAGGCCATCGGCGTCACCCAAGTGGATGCCGCCGGCAACACCTCGCCAGCGATCAATGTGACCACTCCGGACCTGGCCCCGCCTGCACCATTGACCAATGTGGTGCTGAACAACAACGGCCTGACCCTGACCGGCCTCGGCGAAGCCGGCGCCAGCGTCACCGTGCGCGGCCCGGACGGCACCATCATCGGTACCGGGCTGGTTGCGGCCAATGGCAGCTTTACCCTTACGCTCACCAGTGCCCAGCTCAACGCCCAGCAACTGAGCGTGACCCAGACCGACGCGGGCAACAACACTTCAACCGCCGTGGCGGTGACTGCACCGGACTTCACCCCGCCAGCCGCACCGTCCGCACTGGCGCTGGCCGGCACCGGGCTGCAACTGAGCGGTAACGCCGAAGCCGGCAGCACCGTGACCGTGCGCGATGCCAGCGGCAACGTGCTGGGCACCACGGTGGCCAGCAGCAACGGTACCTTCCAGGTCACCCTGGGCAGTGCCCAGACCAATGGCCAGACCCTGCAAGTAACCGCGACCGATGCAGCAGGCAACGTATCGCCCGCGACGCCTTACACCGCCACCGATACCACGCCGCCTGCGGCGGTAAGCAACCTGGCAGTCTCCGCCGACGGCGCTACCTTGATGGGCAATGGCGAAGCCGGTGCGACAGTCACCGTCCGGGCCCCGGACGGCACCGCGCTGGGCACAGCCACGGTCGCGGCCGACGGGCGCTTCAGCGTCACCCTGTCGCCGGCCGCGATCACCGGCGAAAGCCTGAGCGTGGTCCAGGCCGACGCATCACAAAACGTCTCGCCTGCGCAGAACGTCACCGCACCTGGCGCGCTCGCGCCCGCCACCCCGGACAACCTGGTGCTGGCGGCGGACGGCCTATCGGTGACCGGCACCGCGACGGCGGGCAGCACGGTCAATGTATACGGCCCGAATGGCGTGCTGCTGGGCAGCAGCCCAGTGGCCAACGACGGCACCTTCACCGTCAACCTGGGCAGCGCACAGGCCAACGGCGAGGTCCTGGAAGTGAGCGCCACCGGCAGTGACGGCGCGGTTTCGCTGCCGGCGATGCTGCAGGCACCGGACACCACCGCACCGCAACCGCTGACCAACCTGGTGCTGTCCAACGATGGCCTGGTCCTCAGTGGTCGAGGTGAACCGGGGGCCACCGTTACCGTGATCGGTGAAGGCGGTATCGACCTGGGCACCGCCGTGGTCGACGCCAATGGCAACTTCAGCGCCAACCTGGGCAGCGCGCAGATCAACGGCGAACAGCTCAGCGCCGCGCAGGCCGACGCCGCCGGCAACGAGTCCAACAGTGTCAGCCTCACCGCGCCAGACCGTGTGGCGCCGGATGCTGCGCAAAACCTGGCGTTCGCCGGGGGTGGCAGCCTGCTCAATGGTAGCGGCGAGGCCGGGGCCAGTGTGCGGGTCCTGGCCGCCGATGGCAGCGTGCTCGGTACCGCGGTGGTACGTGCCGACGGCACCTTCCAGGTCGACCTCAACTCGCCGCAAGCCAACGGCCAGCAGGTGCAGGTGCTGCTGACCGATGCGGCTGGCAACCAGTCCGCTGCCAGCGCCATCACCGCGCCGGATTCCACGCCGCCTGCCGCACCAAGCGAGCTGGCGATATCGGGTGAAGGTGTGACCCTGACCGGCCGTGGTGAAGTCGGCGCGCTGGTGACTGTGACCGATTCGAGCGGCGCGCAGATCGGCAGTGCCACTGTCGATGCCAGCGGCCACTTCACCATTACCCTCAACCCGGCACTGGGCAACGCCGAACTGCTCAGCTTCACCCAGACCGACGCCGCCGGGAACGTGTCGGCAGTGGCCACCCTGCTGTCCCCGGACTTCACCCCGCCTGCTCCGCTGACCGAGGTCGTGATCAATGCCGATGGCAGCGTAGTCAGCGGCCTGGGCGAAGCCGGTGCAACCGTGATCGTGAGCGACGCCGCTGGCACCGTGCTGGGGACTGGCACAGTACTCGCCGACGGCAGTTTCCGCGTCGAGCTTACCCCCGCGCAAATCAACAACCAGGTGCTGTCGGTGCTGCAGGCTGACCCACCGGGCAACGTCAGCGAACCGGTCGACGTTCAGGCGCCGGATCTCACGCCCCCGGCTGCGGCGACCGAGTTGCGGCTCAATGCAGCAGGCGATGTGCTGGCGGGTACCGGCGAAGCGGGTACCACGGTGCGCGTGTACGTTGGCACGAGCGAGATCGGTAGCGCCACGGTTGCTCCGGACGGCACCTTCACGGTCAATCTGGACGCCGCCCAGCTCAATGGCCAGCTGTTGCAGGTAACCCTGACCGACGGCAGCAGCAACGTATCGCCGATCAGTACGGTCACGGCGGTGGACATCACGCCACCGGCAACCGTCATTGCCAGCATCAACGACAGCGGTACCCAGCTGATCGGTACTGCCGAGGCCGGCACTCGGGTCACCGTGATCAACAACAGTGGCGACCTGCTGGGCCAAGTTACGGTAGACCCGGACGGCACCTTCGTGGTCGACCTGAGCAGCCCGCAGATCAACGGCCAGCAACTCACCCTGATCGCCCAGGACGCCACCGGCAACCCATCGTCGCCACTGCTGGTAACTGCACCGGACCTGACACCACCGGTACAGCCCAGCAACCTGCTGCTGAATGCGGCCGGCACGTCGATGACCGGTACCGCCGAAGCCGGCAGCACCATCACTGTTCGCGGCCCGGACAACAGCATCGTGGGCCAGGTGGAAGTGGGCGCCAACGGCCAGTTCACCGTGCCGATCAGCCCGGCGCAGAACAACGGCCAGCTGCTCAGCGTGGTGTCCACCGACGATGCCGGCAACGCCTCGGTACCTGCGCCGTACCAAACCAACGACACCTCGGCACCCGAGCCGGTCACCAACCTGGCGATCAACGACACCTTCAACGTGCTGACCGGCAAGGGCGAGGCCAATGCGACGGTCACCGTCAGCCTCAACCAGACTGTGATCGGCACCGGCGTGGTCGATGCCGCAGGCAACTTCCAGATCACCCTGTCGCCGGCGGCGGGCTCGCTCGCCACCTTGGCAGTCACGCAGTCCGACGGTTTCAACACATCAGCGGTGACGACCTATGTGACGCCGCTGGTCGCACCGCCGGTACCACCGACCAACGTGATCCTGGACAGCGACGGCCTGACCTTGTCGGGTAATGCGCCCAGCGGTGTCGGTATCCGCGTGTACGACGCCGCAGGCAATCTGATCGGCACCGGTGGCGCAACGCTCAACGGCACCTTCTCGCTCACGCTTGACTCGGCACAGCTCAACGGCCAGCACCTCACGGTGACAGCCGTGGCGCTGGTGGGCGGCGAGTCGCAGCCCACCTTCGTGCAGGCAGCTGACATCACGCCACCGGCCAACCCGGTGGTGACCGCCCTGTCCACCAACGGCCTGGTGCTGAGCGGCACGGGTGAGGCCGGGGCCACGGTGACCGTGCGCGACGCCGGTGGCAACGTGCTCGGCAGCGGCCTGGTGAATGCCGGTGGCGTGTACTCCATCAACCTGAACGCCGCGCAGCTCAATGGCCAGGTACTGGCTGTGAGCCAGGCCGACGCTGCGGGCAACAACTCGGGCAGCACCAGTTACACTGCCACTGACCTACAGCCACCTGCCGCACCGGCCAACCTGGTCATCAACGGCACGGGCACGGTACTCACCGGGACCGGTGAAGCGGGCGCCACGGTCACCGTACAAGGCCCGAGCGGTCAGGTCGGTAGCGCAGTCGTGCAGGCCAACGGCACCTTCAGCATCACCCTGACTACCCCGCAAAACGACGGGCAACTGCTGGTGGTACGCCAGTCGGATGCTGCCGGCAACCTGTCCGCCAGCACCAGCCTGACCGCACCCGACACCACGGCGCCAGCTGCACCGCTGGCTACCATCAACGCCAACGGCACCTCGGTCAGCGGTTCTGGGCAGGTGGGCAGCACGGTCACCGTGCGCAACAGCGCCGGTACCGTGCTGGGGACTGCGACAGTGGGCAGCAACGGCCTGTTCGTGGTCAGCCTGGCCGCCGCACAGATCGACAACCAGGCGCTCAGCGTCACCCTCACCGACAGCGCCGGCAACGTGTCTACCGGCACCGCACTGACCGCACCGGACCTGACCCCGCCTGCGGCAGCCGGCAACCTGGTGTTCAGCGCCGACGGCGGTACCCTGACCGGTACCGGCGAAGTGGGGGCCACGGTGACCGTGCGCAGTGCCAACGGTACCGTGCTGCAAACCGCAACCGTGCAGCAGAACGGCACCTTCACCGTGACCCTGAGCCCGCCGCAGGACAACGGCCAGATCCTTTCGGTGACCCTCGCCGACCCGCGCGGCAACGTGTCGGGCAACGTCAACGTCACCGCGCCGGATGTGGATGCCAACGCGCCGGTCGTCGCCAGCGACAACCTGGCGACGGCCACGGTCAACCTGGTGCCGGTCAGCGCCACCAAGACCTACACGGACAGCTTCACGACCCTGCTGTCGGGCTTCAGCAAGACCTACACCTGGACAGTGGCAGCAGGCACCACGGTTGACCCGACCCTGACGCTGACCACCAACAGTGTGCTGGCGCTGCTCAACAACTCGACATTCACGCTGCAGGTGAAAGACGCGACTGGCGCCTGGGTCACCATCGCCACCGGCAATACCCAGGGGCTGCTCGACCTGATCGTGCTGCCACTTGGGCTGCAGGTCGATATCGGCACCCTGCAAGCCGGTGACTACCGCCTGACAGTGGGCAGTGGCGGCATTGGCCTGATCACCCAGGTAACCACCGCGCTGGACATCACGTCCACCAGCCTGACCCAGTTCACCGGCACCGGCACTGCCACCTCTGGCAACGTCATCACCGATGTGGGCACTGATGGCACCGTGGATGCACGCGGCCCGGACAGCGGCGCGGTGCTGCAAGTACTGAAAAACGGCAGCTACGTTGCCGCTGGCACTGCCACCACGGTGCAGGGCCTGTACGGCACACTGGTGATCCAGGGCGACGGCAGCTACACCTATACGCCGAACGGCAGCCCAGGCAGTGTCGGCAAGGTAGACGTGTTCAGCTACCAACTGGTGCACCCGAACGGCCTGTCTGATGCGGCCAACCTGTATGTGCGCATCGACAGCCCACAAGCCACGGAGATCTGGAGCGATACCAACTACGGGGCACCGGCCACGGTGGTCGACGCCGTAAACGATGTCGGCTTCAGTCAACTGACCCTGGCCAACCGCGTGGACACCAGCAGTACCACGCTGGGCTCGCTGACCTTGCCCTTGATCGGTACACGGCAAGCCACCTACACCACCACGGTGGCCGCCGACACCACGGCCAACCTGCAAGTGGTGGTCAACTCCACCAACCTGCTGAGCCTGCTCAACGGCACTACCATCGAACTGCTCAAGCTCAACCCGGCCACCGGCCAATATGTACTGGTGCAGTCGGTGAACGGTGGTTCGTTGGTCAGCCTGCTGGGTGGCGGCGCGGGTTATACCTTCCAGAACCAAGGGGCTGGCACCTACCACGTGCGCGTCACTGCCGGCGGCATAGGCCTGGCCAGCTCGATCACCACCAGCGTCAACGCCACCACCACGCACCTGACCGAATTCGTGGTCAGTGGCGCAACGGCGGCCACCGGCAACCTGCTGACCGATGACAACATAGGTTCGGCACTGACCGTGCTGAGCGTCCTGACCGCTGCCAACACCTACACCATCCCGGGCTACAACGGCGTGACAGTGGCAGGCACCTACGGTTCGCTGCTGGTGCATGCCGACGGCAGCTACACCTATACGCTCAACGCCGGGCTCACCTCGGCGGCGGTGGGCCAGCATGACACCTTCACCTACGAGCTGACCCACCCCAACGGCACCACCGACACGGCAACGCTGACCATCAACCTGGACAACGCCGCCGGCCTCGTCACCACCACCTCGCTGCTGGCCGACACCAGTGACGCGTCGGTGGCGCTGGCCAGCGTGGCCGCTGCCAGCGATGTCATCGCCGGTACCGACGGCAACGACCACCTCGATGGCAGTCAGGGTGGCCACATCACCCTGGAAGGTGGTGCAGGCGACGACACGCTGGTGGTGGTCGACCAGAACTTCGCCAGTGTCGACGGGGGTACCGGCACCGACACACTGCTGTGGGGCGGCGGCGATGCCAGCATCGACCTGGGCAACCTGGCCGGCCGTGTGCATGACATCGAAATCATCGACCTCAACGACACCAGTTCGGTGGCGCTGACCCTCAACCTGGCGGACGTGGTGGCAATCACCG
The DNA here is from genome assembly GCF_026240995.1 of Pseudomonas sp. DCB_BI. NCBI lineage: Bacteria > Pseudomonadati > Pseudomonadota > Gammaproteobacteria > Pseudomonadales > Pseudomonadaceae > Pseudomonas > Pseudomonas sp. DCB_BI. The sequence continues at coordinate 286,001 of NZ_JAPFCG010000001.1, forward strand.
AAACCGGTACCGACACACTGATCATCAAGGGGGACGACAAGGACTCGGTGCACATGACGGACAGCTGGACCCTGGTCGGGAACCAAACCGCCGACGGGATCGACTATAACCAATACACGGCCCAGGAGGATCCAAGCCACCACCTGTGGGTACAGAACGGTATCCACGTTGTCTGAGGCCGCCGCAAACCCGCCGGGCCCACGCCCGGCGGCATGGACGACCAGCAGTAAGGGAACTATGTGAAGCGAAGCAGTCCGCTGTCACCGCTGTTGCTGGGAGCCTTCGGGCTCGTGGCGCTGAATTTCCACCCGGGTGCCCAGGCAGCCGATGATATAGACCCTCAACTGCGCCAGATCGGGCCATCGCTGTTACGCGATGCGCCCGAGGCGGTGCCTGCCCGGCCGCCGAGCGGCATGGCCCCGGTGGCCAGTGGCGAACGCCTCGGGTTGACAGACGCGGTGCTGCAGGCCGCGCAATGGCACCCAAGCATCGCCGAAGCCATCGGCAACCTGTACAAGCAGGGCGAAGGCATCAACGTCGCCCGCGCGGGTTACTACCCGCAGATTTCCGGCGGTATCCGCACCGGTTACGACACCGGTTATGGCGGCGACCGCAACAGCCAGGCCCTTAACCTGTCGCTCAAGCAGATGCTCTACGACTTCGGCAAGGTCGACAGCGCCGTCAGCGCGGCTCAGGCTGCCGCTGCCCGCGCCCAGGCCAATATCCTGCTGGTGGTCGATGACTTGGCCCGTGACACCGCCTACGCCTGGATCGAAACCCGCCGCTACGAACAACTGATGACCATTGCCCGTGACCAGATCCGCGGGGTCGGCGACATTGCCGGCATGGCGCGCCAGCGGAGCGACATGGGCGCCAGTACCCGTTCCGATGTGGTGCAGGCTGAGTCTCGCGTGGAAAGCGCCCGCGCCACGCTGGAGGAGTACCAGTCGCAATACGAGCGCTGGCGCTCGACCCTGGCTGCGCTGATGGGGCGCGTCACCCCGCCGGCCCTGGCCGAGGGCACGCCCAACGAACTGAACCAGGCCTGCAAACGCCCCGCACAGGGCGGTGACCGCCTGCCGGCGGTGCTGATGGCCCTGGCCCAACGCGCCCAAGGCCAGGCGGAACTGGCCCAGGCCAAGGCCGAGGCCTACCCCACCTTGTCGTTGCAACCGCAGGTCAACCACTACCTGGACGACGACTACAACCGCGACAACGCCAGGCTGGACCGTACCCAGGCAGGCATCTACCTGAACGTCGAAGTGCCCATTTACCAGGGCGGTGCCATCAGCGCCCGAAGCCGCGCCGCTGGCCATGCCCTGACCGCGGCCGACTCCGCCGAGGACGCCGCCCGCCTGCAGGCTCGCCGCGGCCTGGCCGAGGCCGTGGCACAAACCTCCGGGCTGGGTCGACGACTGAGCTCGCTGGAAGCGCGCCAGGTCAGCATTCAGGAAGCACGCATGCTTTACGGCCGCCAATACCTGGACCTGGGCACCCGGCCACTGCTCGACCTGCTCAACGCCGAGCAGGAGATCTATCAGTCTCGCTTCGAACTTGCCGGCACCCGCTCCGATCTGCTGCGCCTGGATGTCGACTGCCTGTACAACACCGGCGCCCTGCGCACGGCCTTTGGCCTTGAGGGGCGCAACCTGCAAGGTGTGGAGATCCAGCCATGAGCGATTCGATCAATGTGACCCTGCCCAACCAGGCTCCTGCTGCCGCCGCAGACCAAGCCCACCGGCCAGATCTCGGGCCATGGCTGGAAGTGATGCTTCAGGTCGCGCACCACTACCGCCTGGATGTATCGCCCCAGCGCATTCGCCTGGCCGCTGTCGAGGATGCCCGACCGCTCGACGAAATTCTCCGGCACATGGCCCGCCAGGCCGGGCTGGCCCTGCGCTTCGTGCGCTTCGATGCCAAGGGCCTGCGGCAATGGCGCACCCCGCTGGTGCTGGAGCTGGACGATGGCCAGTTGGCTGTGGTCGAGTCAGTCACCGAGGAAGACGACCTGGCAGTGGTGTTTGCCGGTGACCAGGGCCTGACCTCGCGCCTGCCCCGCGACACCCTCAAGGGCCGCATCAACCGCGTTGCCCTGCTGCGCCCGGCACGGCCACTGCGCGACGTGCGTACCGACGACTACACCGCACCTTACGACCGCCACTGGTTCGCCCGTATCGTGCTGCGCGATTTGCGCCCGTACGGCCAGGTGATGGTGGCCTCGCTGGTGGCCAACGTGCTGGCGCTGGCCGGGGTGCTGTTCTCGATGCAGGTGTACGACCGGGTGATCCCCGCGGAATCGCTGCCGACCCTGTACGTGCTGTTTGGCGGTGTCGTGCTGGCGCTGGTGTTCGACTTCAGCATGCGCCTGCTGCGGTTGAAAGTGAGCGACCTGCTTGGCAAGCGCGCCGACCTGCGGGTAAGTGACCTGGTCTACGGCCATGCCCTGCGTCTGCGCAACTCGGTACGGCCGAAGTCCACCGGCTCGTTCATCTCGCAACTGCGTGAGCTGGAGTCGATCCGCGATCTGATCACGTCCAGCACCGCCACGGCGCTGGCCGACCTGCCGTTCTTCCTGCTGTTCCTGTTCGTGTTCTGGCTGATTGGCGGTGTGCTGGTGTTCATCCCGCTGGTCGCGCTGCTGGCCATGGTCTTGCCAGGCTTGCTGGCGCAACGGCGCCTGGCGCGGCTGGCCAACGCCTCTATGCGCGAATCGGCGCTGCGCAACGCCATGCTGGTGGAAAGCATTCAGGGCCTGGACGAAATCAAGGCACTGCAGGCCGAAGCACGCTTCGAGCGCCAGTGGAACCAGTACAACGCCGCCTGTGCCCATACCAACCTGCGCCTGCGCACCCTCACCAACGGCCTGGTAACGTGGACCCAGAACGTTCAGGGGGCGGTGTTCGCCGTGGTCATCGTGGTTGGCGCCCCCATGGTAATCGCCGGCGACCTCACCACCGGTAGCCTGGTGGCAGCGTCGATGCTTTCATCGCGAATGATGGCGCCGCTGGCCCAGCTGACCCATGTCCTGACCCGCTGGCAACAGGCCAAGGTAGCGCTGCAAGGCCTGGACAAGCTGATGCAGTCGCCGGTCGACCACCCTGAAGGCGAAGCCCGCGTGCACCTGCCGGCCATCCGCGGCGAGTACCGACTGCGCCAGGCCAACTTCCGCTACAGCGAAGAGTCCCCGCCGGTGCTGAACATCGGCCAGCTGGATATTCAGCCTGGCGAGCGCATTGCCGTGCTCGGGCGCAACGGCGCCGGCAAATCCACCCTGCTGCAAGCGCTGGGCGGGGCCATGGACCTGGTCCAGGGTGAAGTCAGCCTGGACGGCATCGCCATGGCCCACCTCGATCCTGCCGACCTGCGTCGCGACGTCGGCCTGCTGCCGCAATACGCACGGCTGTTCCACGGCACCCTGCGGGAAAACCTCACCCTCGGCGCCGGCCAGGCCAGCGACCAGGAACTGGTGGCCGCGCTGGCCGCCACTGGCGCACTGGACTTCGTCCGCCGCCTGCCCAAGGGGATGGACCACCTGATCCTTGAAGGCGGCCTGGGCCTGTCCGGCGGTCAGCGCCAGGCGCTGGTGCTGTCCCGCCTGCTAGTGCGCCAGCCGCAGGTCCTGCTGCTGGACGAACCGACCGCATCGCTGGACGACATGACCGAGCGCAAGCTGCTGGATAACCTTGAGCGCTTCTGCCAGGGCCGCACCCTGGTGATTGCTACTCACCGCCTGAGCGTGCTGCAACGGGTCGACCGCATTCTGGTACTCGATGGCGGGCGCATCGTCATCGATGACACACGCGATGCCGCACTGGCCAAACTGCAAGGAGCGCAGGCATGAGCAACCATGAACTCCCGGCCTCCTACCTGGACGGCCAGGACGACCAGGCGGTATTCCGCGCCAGTCGTATCATCACCCTGTGCGCGCTGATGCTGGCGGCGTTCGTGGCCTGGGCAGCCTGGTTCGAGGTCACGGAGGTCTCCACCGGCACCGGCAAGGTCATCCCAAGCTCACGGGAGCAGGTGATCCAGTCGTTCGAGGGCGGCATCGTCGCGCAGATGAGCGTGGCCGAGGGCGACCTGGTCGAGCGCGGCCAGATCCTGGCCCAGCTCGACCCAACCAAGACTGCCTCCAGCGTGGGTGAAAGCGAGGCCAAGTACCGCGCGGCCAAGGCCAGCCAGGCGCGCCTGCAGGCCGAGGTAACCGGCAAGCCACTGACCTTCCCAGCCAGCCTGCGCGACTCGCCCGAGCTGATCGACGCCGAAACCGCCCTGTACCAGACCCGCCGCCGCGGCCTGGAACAGACCCTGGCAGGGATCGAGGACTCACTGCAACTGGTGCGCAGCGAGCTGAAGATCACCGAGAACCTGGCCAAGATGGGCGCCTCGAGCCGGGTCGAGGTGATCCGCCTGAACCGCCAGCGTTCAGAGCTGGAGCTCAAGGCCAACGAGGCGCGCTCCGACTACCTGGTGCGAGCCCGGGAAGAACTGGCCAAGGCCAGCGCCGAGGCCGACAGCTTGTCGGAGGTGGTCCGCGGGCGCAGCGACTCGCTTACCCGCCTGACCTTGCGCTCGCCGGTCCGCGGCATCGTCAAGGACATCGAGGTCAATACCTTGGGCGGCGTGGTGCAACCCGGTGGCCAGGTGATGAAGATCGTACCGATGGATGAGCGCCTGCTGATCGAAACCCGTATCGCCCCACGCGACATCGCCTTCATCCACCCGGACCAGGCGGCCAAGGTCAAGATCAGCGCCTATGACTACTCGGTCTATGGTGGGCTGGATGGCAAGGTGGTGGGGATCTCGCCGGATACCTTGCAGGATGAGGTGAAACCAGAGATCTATTACTACCGGGTGTTCATCCGCACCGAACAGGACAGCTTGCAGAACAAGGCCGGCAAGCACTTCGCGATCGTGCCAGGGATGATTGCCACGGTGGATATCCGTACCGGCGAGAAGACCATCCTCGATTACCTGATCAAACCGCTGAACCGAGCCAGGGAGGCACTGCGCGAACGGTAGGGCATGACGGAAGATTTGCGCTGCCAGTGAGACCGAGCGCCGCGCGGGCGGCGCTCGGTCTCACTGGCAACACAAAAACCAAGGCGACCCCACCCACTGCCATCAATACCCTAAAGCCAGCCGCCAAAGCGCCGATAACGGGTTATCCCCTGTTCCCCACCGAAGGTCACCATGGCCACGCAAAAAGCCCGCGCGGACTCGCTTTCGCTGCTGCTGTTCACCCTGCGCAGCGGCAAGTTGATGGCTATCAACCTGCTCAAGGTCAGCGAAATCATCCCCTGCCCGCCGCTGACCAAACTGCCGGAATCGCACCCCAACGTGAAAGGCGTTGCGACCTTGCGTGGCCATTCGCTGTCGGTCATCGACCTGTCTCGCGCCATTGGCGAGCGGCCGCTCGAAGACCCGCAGGGCGGCTGCCTGATCGTCACCGAGATCAGCCGCTCGCGCCAGGGCCTGCACGTGCAGGCGGTCAGCCGCATCGTGCATTGCCTGAGCACCGACATCAAACCGCCGCCCTACGCGTCGGGCAACCGCTCCTTCATCACAGGCGTAACCCGTGTCGACAACACCCTGGTGCAGGTGCTGGACATCGAGAAAGTCATCCACGCCATCGCCCCGCCCGTGGCCGAACCACCCCACGGTACCTTGAGCGAGGAAGACGCCAGCCTGCTGGCCGCCGCCAACATCCTTGTCGTAGACGACAGCCAGGTGGCCCTGCAACAGTCGGTGCATACCTTGCGCAACCTCGGCATCGAGTGCCACACCGCGCGCAGCGCCAAGGACGCAATCAACGTTCTGCTTGAGCTGCAAGGCACCGCCCAGGAGATCAACGTGATCGTTTCCGACATCGAAATGAGCGAGATGGACGGCTACGCCTTCACCCGTACCCTGCGTGAAACCCCCGACTTCCACCACCTGTACGTGCTGTTGCACACCTCGCTGGACAGCGCCATGAGCAGCGAGAAAGCGACCCAGGCCGGGGCCAATGCCATCCTTACCAAGTTCTCTTCGCCAGAGCTGACCGATTGTCTGGTGGTGGCCGCGCGTACCGTGGTGTTCGCCGAGCGCTGATATATTCAGCGACAAACTCCCCGGCTTGCCGTCGGGGGGGAGTCGGGCATAATTCTCGCCCCTCGCAAGCAATTTGCCGGAATCGCGTATGAAGTTTCTCAGCTCCATTTTGATCGGCTGCGCCCTCTTCAGCGGCCTTGCCCAGGCCTCCAGCAGCCAGGCCTGGAACGAGCAGCGCCAACAGATGCTCAAGGCCTGCCTGGCCGCCAGCCAGTTCAAGAACGCCCACGCCCGCGGCAAGCCCGTGGAATTCGATGACCAGGTGGGCATGAGTGCCTTGCTGATCGAGGGCGTCTACCCACAGAAGCACATGAAGCAGCGCACCGGCACCGAACTGTGCCTGTACGACCGCCAACAGCAACGGGCCTTTGTCAGTGAATGGAGCCCGGAGGCCAAGTGACCGACGGCCCGAGCATGCCGCTGGAGCAGCGTGAGCATGTGTTGCGCCGCTCGTACCGAGCTCACTGCGGCAACGACGAAGCGCGCGTGTCGGTGACCTTTGTCGCCTTCACCCCTGGGCCTTGCCGCAACCTCGACGACAACGACCTGTGCATCATCTATGAACAGCTGCCGTTGGTCTGCCGCACCTAGCCTGTAGAAATCAACCTGCATATACCGCTGCGGCCGGAGAACTGAAACTGACACGCCTGTCAGCCAGCGGTCACGCTGCCGACCCGGTTCGGCGGCTATAAGATTGAATACTGACCACCGTTCCCACCCCACTGGCCAAGGTGCCCGCACCGATGCGACGTCCGTCCCGCTCTGCCCTACTTGCCGCCCTGGCACTGTTGGCCCTGGTAGTCGCTGGGAGTTGGTTCGCCCAGCGCCAGCCAGCCCCTGGCCCCCGCGCGCAAGCAGCCATCCCGGTGCGCGTGGTCAGCGTCGCGCAGCAGGACGTACCGCGCTACGCCAGCGCCATCGGCTCGGTGCTGTCGCTGCACAGCGTAGACGTGCGCCCACAGGTCGAGGGGGTGCTGACCCAAGTGCTGGTCAAGGAGGGCCAGTGGGTCAAGCAAGGCGACCTGCTCGCGACCCTCGACGACCGCGCCATACGTGCCCAGCTCGACCAGGCGCGCGCCCAGCTCGGCCAGAGCCAGGCGCAGATCCAGGTAGCCGCTGTCGACCTCAAGCGCTACCGCCTGCTTAGCAGCGATGACGGCGTGTCCAAGCAGACACTCGGCCAGCAGCAGGCACTGGTCAACCAGCTGCAGGCCACGGTCAAAGGCAACCAGGCGGCCATCGCCAACGCCGAAGTGCAGCTGTCGTATACCCAGATCCGCTCACCGGTAACCGGCCGTGTAGGCATTCGCAATGTCGACCCAGGCAACCTGGTGCGCACCAGCGATACCCAAGGCCTGTTCAGCGTCACCCAGATCGACCCCATCGCCGTGGAGTTCGCCCTGCCGCAGCAGATGCTGCCGACCCTGCAAAGCCTGCTCCAGGCACCCGCCCCGGCACTGGTGCAGGCTTACATGGACGCCGACGGAGAACGCAGCCTGCTCGGCGAAGGTCACCTGGCCTTGATCGACAACCAGGTTTCCGCCACCACCGGCACCGTGCGGGTGAAAGCCGAGTTCGACAATAAAGCTGGCCGCCTGTGGCCAGGCCAGTTGGTCACCATACGCCTGCGTACCGCCGTGGATGAAAACGCCCTGGTAGTACCGCCGCCAGTGGTGCAACGCGGGGTCGACGGGTATTTCGTCTACCGCCTGGAGGGTGACAAGGTCACCAGCGTGCCGGTCAAGGTGCTGTACCAGGACAGCGGGCAGAACATCATTGCCGGGGTCAAGCCGGGCGAGCGCCTGGTGCTCGATGGCCAGTCGCGGCTCAAGCCGGGGGCACGGGTCGAGGTCACCCCCAACGCGCCCGCACCGTCGGAAATGGCCGACAGCCGGGGCCAGCCATGAACACGCGCAACGGTGTTTCGGCCTGGTGCATCGACCACCCCATAGCCACCTTGCTGCTGACCTTCGCCTTGGTGCTGCTGGGGGCCATCGCCTTCCCGCGCCTGCCGGTGGCGCCGCTGCCCGAGGCCGACTTCCCGACCATCCAGGTCACCGCCCAGTTGCCTGGCGCCAGTCCGGAAACCATGGCCTCCTCGGTCGCCACGCCCTTGGAAGTGCAGTTCAGTGCCATCCCCGGCATGACCCAGATGACCAGCAGCAGCGCGTTGGGCTCGACCACACTGATTCTGCAGTTCACGCTGGACAAGAACATCGACACCGCCGCCCAGGAAGTGCAGGCGGCCATCAACACCGCCACTGCACGCCTGCCGCAAGACCTGCCCAACCCGCCGACCTGGCGCAAGGTCAACCCGGCCGACAGCCCGGTGCTGGTAATGACGGTCAGTTCCGACCAGATGCCCGGCAACGACCTGAGCGACTACGCCGAAACCCTGCTGGCCCGGCAGCTGAGCCAGATCGAAGGGGTCGGCCTGATCAACATCACCGGGCAACTGCGCCCGGCCATTCGTGTGCAGGCGCAACCCGAGAAGCTGGCGGCCATCGGCCTGACCCTGGCCGACCTGCGCCAGGCCATCCAGCAGACCAGCCTGAACCTGGCCAAGGGCGCGCTGTACGGCGAGCACAGCGTGTCGACCATTGCCGCCAACGACCAGCTGTTCCACCCCGAGGACTACGCCCAACTGATCGTCTCGTACCGTGACGGCGCCCCCGTGCACCTGAAGGACGTGGCGAAGGTAATCAACGGTGCCGAAAATGCCTACGTCAAGGCTTGGTCCGGTGACAAGCCGGGGCTCAACCTGGTGATCTTCCGCCAGCCCGGCGCAAACATCGTCGATACCGTGGACCGCGTCATGGCCGCCCTGCCCAAGCTGCAGGAGATGCTGCCGGCTTCGGTCGAGGTGTCGGTGCTGCAGGACCGCACCCAGACCATCCGCGCCTCGCTGCACGAAGTGGAGCTGACCCTGATGATCGCCGTGGTCCTGGTGATCGGGGTGATGGCGCTGTTCCTGCGCCAGTGGTCAGCGACCCTGGTGGTGTCCAGCGTGCTTGGCGTGTCGCTGATTGCCAGCTGCGCGCTGATGTACATCCTCGGCTTCAGCCTGAACAACCTGACCCTGGTCGCTATCGTCATTTCAGTGGGTTTCGTGGTCGATGACGCCATCGTCGTGGTGGAGAACATCCATCGCCACCTGGAGGCCGGCGATGACAGCCGCACGGCAGCGCTCAAAGGCGCCGGGGAAATCGGCTTTACCGTCGTGTCGATCAGCTTCTCGCTGATAGCCGCGTTCATCCCGCTGCTGTTCATGGGTGGTGTGGTTGGCCGGCTGTTCAAGGAGTTCGCCCTTACTGCCACTTCCACCATCCTGATTTCGGTGGTGGTTTCGTTAACCCTGGCGCCTACCCTCTGCGCGCTGTTCATGCGCCGCCCGCCCGGCGAGCACAAGGGCGGTTTTGGCGAGCGCCTGGTCAAATGGTACGAGAAGGGTCTTGACCACGCCCTTGCCCACCAGCGCCTGACCCTCGGTGTGTTCGGGGTAACCCTGGCGCTGGCCGTGGCCGGTTACGTGGCCATCCCCAAAGGCTTCTTCCCGTTGCAGGACACCGGTTTCATCCTCGGTACCAGCGAGGCGGCAGCGGATGTGTCGTACCCGTCGATGATCGAAAAACACCAGGCGCTGGCGAAAATCATCGGTGCCGACCCGGCGGTGCGCGCGTTCTCCCACTCGGTGGGCGTTACCGGCAGCAACCAGACCATCGCCAACGGCCGCTTCTGGATCGCCCTGAAGCCACGTGGCGAACGGGATGTATCGGCCAGCGAACTGATCGACCGGCTGCGGCCCAAGCTGGCCCAGGTACCGGGCATTGTCCTGTACATGCGCGCCGGCCAGGACATCAACCTCAGTTCCGGCCCTTCGCGCACCCAGTACCAGTACGTGCTCAAGAGCAACGACGGCGAGGCACTGAACCTGTGGACCCAGCGCCTGACCGAGCGGCTGCGGGAAAACCCGGCGTTCCGCGACCTGTCCAATGACCTGCAACTGGGCGCCAGCGTTACCCGAATCGACATCGATCGCCAGGCTGCGGCCCGCTTCGGCCTGACCACCACCGACGTCGACCAGGCGCTGTACGACGCCTTCGGCCAGCGGCAGATCAGCGAATTCCAGACCGATACCAACCAGTACAAGGTCATTCTCGAACTGGATGCGCACCAGCGCGGCAAGGCCGAAAGCCTCAACTTCTTCTACCTGCGCTCGCCACTGACCAACGAAATGGTGCCGCTCTCGGCGTTGGCCCATGTGGCGCCGCCCAGCACCGGGCCATTGTCGATCAGCCACGACGGCCTATTCCCGGCGGCCAACCTGTCGTTCAACCTGGCACCCGGTGTGGCTTTGGGCGATGCGGTGAGCATCCTCGACCGCACCCAACGCGAACTGGGGATGCCCGATTCCATCAGCGGCAACTTCCAGGGCGCGGCGCAGGCCTTCCAGAGCTCGCTGTCGAGCCAACCGTGGCTGATCCTGGCGGCGCTGGTGGCGGTGTATATCATTCTTGGCGTGCTGTACGAGAGCTTCGTACACCCGCTGACGATCATCTCCACCCTACCCTCGGCAGGCCTCGGTGCGCTGATTTTACTGTGGGCCATGGGCCAGGACTTCAGCATCATGGGGCTGATCGGCGTGGTGCTGCTGATCGGTATCGTCAAGAAGAACGGCATCCTGCTGATCGACTTCGCCCTCGAAGCGCAGCGCCAACAAGGCCTTACACCGGAACAGGCGATCCACCAGGCCTGCCTGACACGCTTCCGGCCGATCATCATGACAACCCTGGCCGCCCTGCTCGGCGCGGTGCCGCTGATGTTCGGTTTTGGCGCCGGCGCCGAACTGCGCCAGCCATTGGGCATTGCCGTGGTCGGCGGCCTGCTGGTCAGCCAGGCGCTGACGCTGTTCACCACCCCGGTCATATACTTGGCCCTGGAGCGCCTGTTCCACCGCCGCCAGGCTGCCCGCGAGGCAGCGCCAAGTGCCAGTTAGGACAAGACCATGCGTGTGCTGATCATCGAAGACGAAGAAAAAACCGCTGACTACCTGCATCGCGGCCTGACCGAGCAGGGTTTTAACGTCGACCTGGCGCGCGATGGCATCGACGGCCTGCACCTGGCCCTGGAGGGTGATTACGCGGTGATCGTACTGGACGTGATGCTACCGGGTCTGGACGGCTACGGCGTGCTGCGCGCCCTGCGTGCGCGCAAGCAGACCCCGGTCATCATGCTCACTGCCCGCGAACGGGTCGAAGACCGCATCCATGGTCTGCGCGAAGGTGCCGACGACTACCTGGGCAAGCCGTTCTCGTTCCTTGAACTGGTCGCCCGCCTGCAGGCCCTGACCCGCCGTAGCAGCAGCCATGAACCCCTGCAGGTACAGGTGGCCGACCTGTGGATCGACCTGATGGCGCGCAAGGCCACGCGTGCTGGCCAGCGCCTGGACCTGACTGCCAAGGAGTTCTCGCTGCTCAGCGTGCTGGCCCGCCGGCAGGGTGAAATCCTGTCGAAAACGGCGATTGCCGAGCTGGTCTGGGATATCAATTTCGACAGCGATGCCAACGTCGTCGAGGTGGCAATCAAGCGCCTTCGCGCCAAGCTTGACGGGCCGTTCGACAACAAGCTGCTGCACACCATCCGAGGCATGGGCTATGTCCTGGAAAACCGTGCGGGGTAACTCCATCGCGCTGCGCCTGTCGGCACTGTTCATCCTGGTGGCACTGGGCGTGTTCCTGCTGATCGGCTCGGCGTTGTATCGCCAGGTCGACCGCAGCCTGGACCTGCTGCCACAAGCGGAGCTGGATGCGCGTTTCAGCGTGCTTGAATCCACCCTCAACCGCTTCGGTACGCCGGAGCATTGGGCCAAGATCAACAACAAGCTCAACCTGCTCAGCGAAGAGGACAAGCGTATTCGCTTTTGGGTGGTCAGCAGCAACCCGGCCTATGAGTATGGCCACCCCAGCGAGCTGGTACGCGCCTTCGCCGAAGGCCCGCAGGGCATGCGCGACCTGCGCCTGCCCGAGCGGCCCTACCCGTACAAAGTGCTGGTGAGCGAGCTGCCGGCGCTGGGTGAACGGCCGGCGCTGCGCTTCATGATCGGTATCGATACCGAAACCTTCTGGCAGGCCCAGCACAGCCTGTTGGTAGCGATTATCGGCCTGGCGGTGTTTGGCATACTGCTGGCATCGGTCCTGGGCTACTGGGTGGCGCGCATTGGCCTGCGCCCCTTGTTGGCACTGTCCAGAGAAGCTCAGGCGCTGGCCCCCCCGCGCTTGAACGGGCGCCTGCAAACCCATGACCTGGCCCCGGAACTGGCGCAGTTCGCTGATGCCTTCAACGCCGCGCTCGACCGGGTCAGCCAGGCTTATTCGCGGCTGGAAGCGTTCAACGCCGACGTCGCCCACGAACTGCGCTCGCCGCTGACCAACCTGATCGGCCAGACCCAGGTGGCGTTGACCCGCGGGCGCAGCGCCGAGCACTACTTCGAGGTGCTGCAATCGAACCTGGAGGAACTGGAGCGCCTGCGCAGCATCATCAACGACATGCTGTTCCTGGCCAACGCCGACCAGGGCAGCAAGGCTACCGCCCTGACTCAGGCGTCGCTGGCCGAGGAAGTGGCGACCACCCTCGACTACCTGGACTACATCCTTGAGGACGCCCAGGTCAGCGTCAGCGTCAGCGGCGATGCCCAGGCGCCGATCGAAAAGGCGCAGTTGCGCCGGGCACTGATCAACCTGCTGAACAACGCCGTACAGCACACCGCACCGCACCAGGTGATCCAGGTGCAGATCGATGCCGGGACCGAGCAGGTCAGCATCGCCGTGAGCAACCCTGGCCCGGCGATTGACGACGAGCACTTGCCATTGCTGTTCGAGCGTTTCTACCGGGTGGATGCAGCGCGCACCAACAGTGGTGGCGGTAACCATGGGTTAGGGCTGGCGATCGTCAAGGCGATTGCGCTGATGCATGGGGGGGAGGTGTTTGTGCGCAGTGGTGCGGGGTTGAATACCTTTGGCATGAGGCTGCCGCCCCATACCTGACAAGAGGTCGCGAGCCACAGGGGCTCTAGCATGCGGCTTTGCGCCGAAAGTCCTATTGCTTGTGCAGGGATCGTTACCTTTTGCGCAACAGTGCTTATCGCACTTCGCTCTGTTTCAAGTGTATCGAAAGGACTAACTTTAGCTCGTCCTCATTAGCACTTGCACAGCAAGAAGGTAGTTTCAAATGTCCAACAGTATGGGTATTGCCAGCGTTTTCGTCCTGTCGTCCCTGTTGTTGTCGCCCTTGGCCATGGCCGAAGAATCCCCCGCTTTCGTCGCCCGTAATGCCGAGTTCAGCGCGGTCCATCAAGACGCCCGCGAGACCGTAGCCGCACAGCAGGCAGACGCCGCAAAAGACGCACCCCAGACAGCTTCCAAGGCTTCTGTCGATGCCAACGCCGACAGCTGATCAAGCGCTGTCGCTGCATCCGTTTTCCCTTGGCTACGCCATGGGCACCACCGGTGCCGATATGTTAGCCTTTTAAAGCCGCTGCCGATCAGCGGCTTTTTTTATGTGCTGTAACTCTCAGCCCGGCTGTAACGTTCACCTATAAAAAAGACGCACATTCAAAAATAACAACTGCCCCACCGTCAGACCAAAGGAGCTAGTACCGGTGCCTTCCGCGTTTCGTTTTACCCCGCTTTTCATTGCGTTGACTGCAACGATCCCTTACGCCGCCCAGGCAGATGAAGACAAGGCTGATGGCTTCATCGAAGGTTCGTCGTTCAACCTGCATTTCCGTAATGCCTACTTCAACCGCGACAACCACAACGCCGACGTGCGCGACACCCGCGAGTGGGGCCAGGGCGCGGTGGCGCGCTTCGAGTCGGGCTACACACCAGGTGTGGTCGGGTTCGGGCTGGACGCCCATGCCATGCTGGGCCTGAAGCTCGACGGCGGTGGCGGCCATGCCGGCACCAGCATCCTGCCCGAGCACATCAAGGACGATGGCGAGCTGGGCGCAGCCCCGCACGCGTTCTCCACTGCCGGTGCCGCGGTCAAGCTGAAAGCCTTCGACACCGAACTGAAAGCCGGCGACCTGTTCCTCACCAACCCGGTGATCGCCGGCGGTGAAACCCGCATGCTGCCGCAGACTTTCCGTGGTGTGAGCCTGACCAACACCAGCGTCGACGGCCTGCTGCTCGAAGGCGGCCAGGTGAGCTTCACCCACCCGTACAACCAAAGCGGCCACCGCCGCATCGACACCTACTATGGCTCGCTCGGCGAGCACGACAAGAGCAAACACCTGAACTGGGCCGGCGCGTCGTGGAGCGGTACCCCGAACATTACCGCCAACCTGTACGCCGCCGAGCTGAAGGACATCTGGAACCAGTACTACGCCGACTTCGACTACACCTACGTGGTCAACGACCTGGTCAGCCTGAACCCGGGCGTGCACTTCTACCATACCCAGGACACCGGCCAGGCCCTGCTGGGCAAGATCGACAACAACACCTACAGCGTGCACTTCACCGTCAACGCCGGTTACCACAGCGTTACTGCCGCCTACCAGCGGGTCAATGGCAACACGCCGTTCGACTACATCAACCTGGGCGACAGCGTGTACCTGGACAACTCGCGCATGTACTCGGACTTCAACGCCCCTAACGAGCGCTCGTGGAAGCTGCAGTACAACTATGACTTCGCGGGTGTCGGCGTGCCCGGCCTGACCAGCTCGCTGTCGTACTCGCGCGGTGAGGCGGACTTGACCAAGGCCACCCAGGACACCACCCACTACGACTACTACCGCGCCGACGGCAAGAACGCCACGCACTGGGAACGCGACCTGGACGTGAAATACGTATTCCAGGAAGGTGACCTGAAAGACCTGTCGGTGCTGGTGCGCTATGCCACCCACCGTGGCAGCCAGGGCTATGCCTCGATCGACAGCAACAGCGACAACGATGAACTGCGGGTGATCGTCGATTACCCACTGAACGTGTTCTGATCTTGCGCGGAAAGCATCACCTATAACCCTGTGGTAGCGGGTTCACCCGCTACCACAGGTGTACACGGCAAATCGAAAGTGCAGTAAATCGTGATTCCGTCGGACAAATCTTGTCCGACAATCTCTGCTTCCCTAGAATGTCGCCGCCGCGAATGGCCCTGTCCTTGCAGTAGCGAGCATGCCCACCCAATCCCCGCGTCTAGCACTCTACAGGTCGCACCCGGAGCTGACCCTCAACCTGGGCAGTTGCCTTGCCGTGCTCGCCATCGTGGCCATCGTCAGCTACCTGCTGGCCCGCGAGCGCGACAGCGTGGAGTTGTCGGCAGTGCGGGCGTCGAACAACATCGTGCAACTGATCGAAAGCGATATCCTGCGCAACGTCGAACTTTACGACCAGTCGTTGCAAGGCCTGATCTGGGCGGTCGGGCGCAAGGAACTGCCGCAAATCCCGGGCCCGCTGCGCCAGCGCCTGCTGTTCAACGAGGCCTTCATCGACCGCAAGCGTGGTGACGTGCTGTGGCTGGACCAGCAAGGCAACGTGGTCGGTGATTCCGCCAGCAGCGTGCCGCGCCAGGCCAACTTCGGCGACACGGGGGTGTTCAAGGCGCATCAGCAAAACGCCAACCTCGGGCTGCTGGTAGGCCCACCATTCAAGGCCAAGCTCGGCGGCCTGGAATGGTGCATCAGTTTCAGCCGGCGCATTTCCGGCCCCCACGGCGAGTTCGACGGGCTGGCGGCAGGGGCGCTGCGCCTGTCGTATTTCAGTGAACTGTTCAAGCGCCTGGACATTGGCGACGACAGCAGCATCAACCTGTTCAATGCCGACGGCCAGTTGCTCGCCCGCCAGCCTTCCCACCCGCAAGACCTGATGATCGGCACCAACTACGCCGAACGGCCGAACTTCAAGCGCATCCTCAGTGAGCAGAGCGGCAGCTTCACCGCCCGTTCGGCTACCAGCGGCAAGCCGCGCATGTATACCTTCGCCCGGGTCGCGCAGCTACCGTTGATCGTGCTGGTGGTGCACTCGGCTGATGAGGTGTTCCAGTCCTGGCGCCGCACCGCCATTCTGGTCAGCGCGGCAACCGGGGTGCTGTGCGTGGGCATTCTCTGGCTGACCTTCCTGCTGGGTCGCGAATTACGCCGCCGCCACGACGCCGAACAGGGCCTGGCTACGCTGGCCGCCACCGACAGCCTGACGGGTCTGGCCAACCGCCGCCGGCTGGATCAGGTGCTGCGCCAGGAATGGGCCCGCGCCCAACGCAACCGCAAGCCGCTGGCACTGCTGATGGTCGATGTCGATCATTTCAAGGCATTCAACCAGCGACATGGTCATGCCGGTGGCGACCATGCCTTGCGCGAAGTGGCCAAGACCATTGAGGCGTGCATACGCCGGCCGGCCGACCTGGCTGCACGTTATGGGGGGGAAGAGTTCCAGGTGGTGCTGCCGGAGACCGACCTGGCTGGCGCCCAGCTGCTGGCTGAACGCATCAGGGCCAGTGTCGAGGCACTGGCACCGTTTGCCGACGATGCTCACTCAGTCACGGTGAGCATTGGCATCGGCCTGTCCGGCTCCCAGCACGACTTGAGCCGGGTGCTGGGCGCTGCGGACGAAGCCCTCTACCGGGCCAAGGCCAAAGGCCGTAACCGGGTAGAGGGGCCCGAGGCTTAAGAACGGGCGCGGGCGGCGTTACGCAGGGCCTTGACCTGGTCATGGTTGCGCTGCACACCTTGCAGCTGTTTTTCCACCAGGCTATAGGTCGTGTCGGTGGCAGTGCGGCCCAATTTGACCAACTTTTCGCGGGCTTCCTTGTAGGCCTTCAGGGCATGGTCCTCGCCACGCTCCACTTCGTTGAGCACCGCTTCTTCATCCTTGCCGGTGACCATCGACTTCAGGTTGACCCAACCGCGGTGCAGGTCGCCGCTGATGCTGGTGGAGGTTTCCGGGTCGCCGCCCAGGCGGCGCACTTCGCTCTGCAATTCACCGGCAGCGTTGGCGCATTCGCCAGCACGCTGAACGAAGAACGCTTTCAGCTCTGGGTTCTTCACATCATCGGCCGAGGCCTTGAAACCTTTCTCGCCATCCTTGCTGTACTCGATCAGGTCGTTGAGCACGTCGATAACGTCTTTGTTGGGGTTGCTCATGGTACGAACTCCTTGGCAGGTGATAGTCACCTTTACTGGAGCAGCGTTCGTGCCAACCCTGAGAATTCAATAAATTCCTTTTAAATCAATGCCTTATAAAAATACGAAGGAAGCGTGGTAGCGGTGTTCTGCATGATTGCCGCTTGGGCCTTCGTGCAGATTGCAGTATGGTCGGCGCTTTCCCACAGCCAGGTGCAGCATAGATGAAGCCGGAAACCCTCGAACTGCTGGTGACCCGGACCATGCCCTTTGGCAAGTACCAAGGGCGGGCCATTGCCGACCTGCCCGGGGACTACCTGGCCTGGTTCGCGCGCAAAGGCTTCCCGACCGGCGAGCTAGGTGGGTTGCTGGCGTTGATGCATGAGATCGACCATAACGGCCTGGGGGACCTGCTGGTGCCGTTGCGGCACAAACATCGGCGTTGACCTGTTCCGGCCCCTTGACGGGCACGCCCGCCAAGAGGCCATTGGCCCCGATGGGAGTCTTTACCCTTTCACCGGCGCCACCGCCAATTCCACCCGCTCGCTTTTCTTGATCAGCGCATACACCACTGCCGTCAGCAAGCTGCCCGCCACGATCGCCAGCAAATACAGCAACGCATGGTTGATTGCATTGGGGATCAGCAGCACGAACAACCCGCCATGCGGCGCCATCAGCTTGCAGCCGAAATACATCGACAATGCCCCCGTCAACGCACCGCCTGCCACACTGGCCGGGATGACCCGCAATGGGTCCTTGGCGGCAAATGGGATCGCACCTTCGGAAATGAAGCACAACCCCAACGCCAGTGCTGCCTTGCCCGCCTCGCGCTCGCTCTGGGCGAACTTGCGCCGGGCCATGAAAGTGGCGATACCCAAACCGATCGGCGGCACCATGCCGGCGGCCATGGTCGCCGCCATCGGTGCATAGCTCGATGAAGCCAGCAGCCCCACCGAGAAGGCATAGGCAGCTTTATTGATAGGCCCGCCAAGGTCGACACACATCATGCCGCCCAGCAACAGCCCCAGCAGGATGGCATTGGTGGTGCCCATGCTGTCGAGGAAATGGGTGAGGCCCTCGAGCATTGCCGCTACCGGTTGGCCAACCACGTAGATCATCACCAGGCCGGTGAACAGGCTGGCCAGCAGCGGAATGATCAGGATCGGCTTGAGCGCTTCCAGGCTGCTGGGCAACCGGGCCCAGCGGGCAATGGCCTTGGCGCTGTAACCGGCGAGAAACCCGGCGACGATGCCTCCGATGAAGCCTGCACCCAAGGTGCTCGCCAGCAAGCCGCCGATCATGCCGGGGGCCAACCCTGGGCGGTCGGCGATGGACCAGGCGATATACCCCGCCAGCAGCGGGACCATCAGTTTGAACGCGGCCTCGCCACCAATCTGCATCAGCGCCGCCGGCAACGTGCCCGGCTGTTTGTAGGCCTCGATACCGAACACGAACGACAAGGCGATGAGCAGGCCGCCAGCCACCACCATCGGCAGCATGAACGACACGCCGGTGAGCAGGTGCTTGTACACCCCGGTCTTCTCGCCCTTGGCCGCAGCCGTCACCGCTGCGGCGTCAGCGCTGCTTTCCACTTTGCCTTCCGCCAAGGCCTTGTCCAGGGTGGCCCGCGCCTGCTTCAGGGCGATGCCGGTGCCGCAGCGGTAGATGCGTTTGCCGGCAAAGCGCGCAGTGGGTACTTCGATGTCAGCAGCCAGCAGCACCACGTCGGCCTCTGCGATGGCTTCGGCAGACAAAGGGTTGCGCGCACCGACCGAGCCCTGGGTCTCGACAGTGAGCTTATAGCCCAATTGTTGTGCGGCTTGCTGCAGGGCCTCTGCAGCCATGAACGTATGGGCGACGCCGGTCGGGCAAGCAGTGACTGCAACGATGCGCGCGCCTGAACGGTCAGCAACCACAGGGCTACCCGGCACCTCCGCCAGCAAGCGGGCGTTGGCCGCGGCTTCATCGAGGAAGCCTTCGCGGTCAGCCAGGGCCTGCGACGGCGTGCTCTGGAACAGGCGCTTGCCCACAAAGCGGGCCAGGTCCACGGGGCCGGTGCTGACCACCAGCACCCAGTCGGCCTCGGCGATCTGCGCAGCGCTCAGCTGCCGCTCGGGGTGTTCGGCATCTTGCACCTCGACACTGGTGCTCCAGCCACGCCGCTGGGCAGCGGCAGACAGCAAGCGGGCACTCAGCACACTCGACACCTGGCCATTGGGGCAGGCGGTGACAATGGCAATGTTCATCGGCAACCCTCTTGTTGTTCTGTCAGTTGCACTGCGGCCTCCAGCAGTGCCAGCTGCTCGCGATCGCGAATGCCGAAGCCGACCTGGGTTACGGCCTGGGCTGCGATGGCAGTGGCACGGGTCAAGGTCTGCGCGGGCGCTTCGCCTAGCAACAAGCCGTGAACCATGCCAGCCACCAGCGAGTCCCCCGCCCCCACCGTGCTGGCGACCCGCACCTTGGGCGGGCAGGCATGCAAGGCCAGGTCATGGGTGAACCAGCTGACACCTTGCTCGCCCGCCGACACCACCACATGTTCGACGCCACTGGCCAGCAGGCGCTCGGCGGCAGCGCGCTGTTGCGCCGGGTTATCCACAGCCACCCCAAGCACCTCGCCCAGCTCTTCGGTATTGGGCTTGACCAGCCAGGGTGCGCTCTGCAGGCCGACACGCAGGGCGTCGCCGCTGCTGTCCAGGGCCACCTTGAGGCCTTGCGCCTTGAGTTGTTCGAGCAACTGGCGGAACCAGTCGGTATCGATCCCGCGCGGCAGGCTGCCAGCCACCACCACCGCGTCGTGGCCCGAGGCAAGCTGTTCCAGGCGGCGCAGCAAGGCAGTGCGTGCCGCCTCGTCCACTTCCGGGCCCTGGCCGTTGATGTCGGTGACGCGGCCATCCGCCTCGACCAGTTTGATGTTGCTGCGGGTTTCGCCCGGGACGCGCACAAAGCAGTCGGCAAAACCCCGCCAGCCGATCAGCGCCTCGAACGGCTGCAAGTTGTCTTGCCCGAGAAAACCGCCAACGGTCACGCTGTGCCCCAAGTCGGCCAGCACCTGGGCAACGTTCAGCCCCTTGCCGGCAGCATGGCTGTGCTGCGCCTGGCTGCGGTTGACCTGCCCCGGGCGCAGGGTGCCCAGGCCAACGGTGATATCCAGTGCCGGGTTCAATGTGAGGGTGAGGATCTTGGCCATTCAGTAACGCTCCACCAGCGCGCGAACCGCTGCGGCGCTGTCCTGTTGCAGTGCCTCGCGCGCCAGGGCGCGGGCTGTCTGGTGATCGGCCTGGCGGACCAGGGCCTTGACTTCGGCAATACTGCGCGCGGCGACGCTGAGCTCGTCCACGTCCAGCCCCAGCAGCACGGCGACCGCCTGCGGGTCGGCGGCCAGCTCACCGCACACACCTACCCATTTGCCGTGGGCGTGGGCGGCGCGTACGGTCATGTCGATCAGGCTCAGCACCGCTGGGTGCAGGCCGTCGGCCTGGGCCGAGAGGCTGGGGTGGCCACGGTCGATGGCCAAGGTGTATTGGGTCAGGTCGTTGGTGCCGATGCTGAAGAAGTCCACTTCGCGCGCCAGTTGCGGTGCCAGCAGGGCTGCCGAAGGCACTTCCACCATGATGCCCAGCTGCAGGTCGGCCACAGGGTGTTCTGCCCGCAGGCGCTCGACCATGGCCCGCGCCTCGCGCCACTCGTGTGCCTGGCCAACCATCGGGAACATGATGCGCAGCGGGCGCTGGTCGGCTGCGCGCAACAAGGCGCGCAACTGGTCTTCCATCACCTGCGGGCGCTGCAGGGTCAGGCGTACGCCACGCACGCCGAGAAACGGGTTTTCTTCGGCCGCGATCGGCCAGTACGGCAGCGGCTTGTCACCGCCGACGTCCAGGGTGCGCACCACCAACGGGCGCCCGTCCAGGCCATCGAGGACACGGCGGTATTCGGCTTCCTGGGTGGCCACGTCCGGCGCTTGCGGGTGGGCCATGAAAATCAGCTCGGTGCGCAGCAGGCCCACGCCTTCGGCGCCCTGCTCCACCACCTTGGCGATGCCGCTGCTGTCGCCAATGTTGGCGAACACCTCGACAGCGTGCCCATCGCGGGTGACGGCGGGCTCGAAGCGGTTGGCCCAAGCGGCCTGCAGACGCTGCTCGCGCAGGTCGCGCTCGGCCAGCGCCCGTTGCAGTTCATCCGCTGGCGGGGCGACGCTGACCAAGCCGCGCTGGCCATCGAGCAGCAGCGCTGTGCCGCTTTCCAGCAACAGTACCGACGCACCTGCGCCGACCACTGCCGGGATGCCCAGGGCACGCGCGACAATGGCACTGTGGGCGGTGGCACCGCCCTGGGCGGTCACGATACCGGCGACCCGTTCGGGGTCCAGGCGGGCGACATCGGACGGGCCGACTTCGGTCATCACTAGCACGTAGGGTTGCTCGGGCTCGACCTGCGCCTGCACGCCACACAACTGCGCCAGCACGCGGCGGCCAATGTCACGCAGGTCGGCGGCGCGCTCGGCGAGCAAGGCATCGTGCAGCGATTCCTGCTGACGGGCGGCCGCTTCAATCACGGCCATCCATGCCGCCGCAGCACTTTCGCCCTGGGCCAGGCGCTGCTCGACATCGTCGCTCAGGGCAGGGTCGGCGAGCATTTCCTGGTGGGTGACGAAGATCTCGCCAATCGCCTTGTCGCTGCGCTGCACCAAGGCCTGCAGTTCGCCGTTCACGGTAGCCAGGGCTTCGCGCAGTTTCTGCCGCTCCTGCGCACACGATTCGCCGCGCAGGGGGTAGTCGAACGCCCGCTCCACGCACACATGCGCCGGGCCACAGGCAATGCCGGGGGCCGCACCCACGCCCTGAATGTGGCTGCCGGCAACGGGGGCCTGCAACACTTCAGGTACGAGATCGGCAACGGGCGCAACGCTCTGCGCCAGCGGCTCCACCTCCTCGCCCAATCCCTGTTCGATGGCGGCCAGCAGTACTGGCAAGGCGTCGGCGGCAATACCTGGCTCGGCCACCAGTTCCAGCGCCTGGCCGCGGCGGGCGCCAAGGCTCAGCAGCTTGCTCAGGCTCTTGACCGACACCGCCGGCTGCGCACTGTCGACCAGTCGCACACGGATCTCACCTTCAAAGCCTTTGGCCAATTGCGCCAGCACCTTGGCCGGGCGGGCATGCAGGCCATGGGGGTTAGCCAACACGATACGCGCGCTGGGCCAGTCGGCCGGCGCCTCGCCACCCAGCACTTCCAGCACGGCTCGGCTGCTGGTGGCCTGGTAGAGCGTCTGCCCGCGGCCTTCGATCAGCACTTCGCACAGGCGCTCGAGCAAGGCCTGGTGCGCAGCGCCGAGGCTGGCCAGGCAGAACAGGCCGTTGAGCGGCTGGTCGCGGTAACGCAACGGCTGTTGCGGGGTGATGAAGGCCAAGCCCGGCTGGCGCACCTGGCGCTCGCTGTGCAGCCACCACAAGCCCTCGCCCAGGGGCAGAGGCTCGGCCTGTTGCAGCACTGCGGCAAAGCCACTGTCGACACAGTCGGCGCGCTGCAACAAGCGGGCACCGCGCCAGGCCAGCTCGTCAAAATCTTCGGCTGGCAGGTTCAGGCCGACCAGTTGTGCATCCAGCGCCAGCGCCTGGGGCGCCCCCTGCAACAGCTTGAGCAGCGCCTCGGCAGAACTGGCCCGGCGCAGCGCTTGCGCCAGATCGGTCTCGCCCAGGGCTCGGGTCAGCAGTTGCAGAAGGCGCAGGTGTTCGTCGGAACGGGCGGCGATACCAATGGCCAGGTACACCATCTGGCCATCACCCCAGTCCACCCCCTCGGGGAACTGCAACAGGCGCACGCCGGTGGCATACACCAGGTCACGGGTTTGCGGCGTGCCGTGCGGGATGGCGATGCCCTGGCCAAGGAACGTTGAGCCTTGCGCTTCGCGGGCTTGTAGCCCCTGCAGGTAACCGTCGGCGACCAGGCCATCGGCAACCAGCCGCTCCGCCAGCAGGCGCAGTGCGCCGGCTTTGTCGGCGGCCACCTGGCCCATGGCTATCTGCTCCTTGGCGAGCTCGAGCATGACCTTCTCCTTTTGCAGTTCCCGTTCGGGTACTGGAGTATTGTTGTGAAATTCACATAAAGGGCCAGTAAACAGCCTTGCAGGGACGGCAGCCGAGGCAGAAAATTAGGCGGCTGAAACGTTTAATCTGACCAAGTGGCCACGTTACTCGATAATCTGCCGAGGAAAAAGCCCCATCCTGTCGGACAATTGCGACAATGGTCGTCTGCGCGTAATGGCTGATCCGGGTCAAACTACCCGGTCCGCTTTACTGCCAGCCCCGGTAATAACAAGGAAAATTCGGTGAAACTCAGCGATATCGCCCGTCTGGCCGGTGTGTCCGTGACCACTGCCAGCTACGTCATCAATGGCAAGGCTGAACAGCAGCGCATCAGCAACAGCACCGTCGAGCGGGTACGCGCGGTGGTCGAGGCCCATGGCTTCACCCCCAACCCGCAAGCTGCTGGCCTGCGCAGCCGGCATACCCGCACCCTGGGCTTCATTCTCCCGGATCTCGAGAACCCCAGCTACGCCCGCATTGCCAAGCAGCTGGAGCAAGGCGCCCGCGCCCGTGGCTACCAGCTGCTGATCGCCAGCAGTGACGACCAGCCAGACAGCGAACGCCAGTTGCAGCAACTGTTCCGTGCACGCCGCTGCGATGCACTGTTCGTTGCCAGCTGCCTGCCACCCGAGGATGACAGCTACCGCGAGCTGCAGGACAAAGGCCTGCCGGTGATCGCCATCGACCGCCGCCTGGACCCTGCACACTTCTGCTCGGTGATCAGCGATGACCGCGACGCCAGCCGCCAACTGGCCGCCAGCCTGCTCTGCGCCGCGCCACGCAGCATCGCCCTGATCGGCGCCCGTCCCGAGCTGTCGGTCAGCCAGGCGCGTGCCGGTGGTTTCGACGAAGCCCTGCAAGGCTATGCCGGCGAAGTCCGCCGCTACCAAGGCGAAGCGTTCAGCCGTGAATGTGGCCAGCGCCTGATGCAGCAACTTATCAACGATCTGGGCGGCTTGCCGGATGCCCTGGTGACCACCTCGTACGTGCTGCTGCAGGGGGTGTTCGATACCCTGCAGGCGCGCCCCGCCGACTCCCGCCAGCTACGATTGGGCACCTTCGGCGACAACCAGTTGCTCGATTTCCTGCCGCTGCCGGTCAATGCCATGGCCCAGCAGCATGGCCAGATCGCCGCCATCGCACTGGAGCTGGCGCTGGCCGCCATCGAGGAAAAACGCTACGAACCAGGCGTGCATGCCGTTGGCCGAACGTTCAAGCAACGCCTTCCAGCGGCCTGAACATGCGCCTGATCGACACCCACACCCACCTGGACTTCCCCGACTTCGACGCCGACCGCCCACGCCTACTGGCCAGCGCGGCGGCACGCGGGGTGGAGCGGATGGTGGTGTTGGGGGTGTACCAGACGAACTTCCAGCGGGTGTGGGAGCTGGCCTGTACCGAGCCGTGCCTGTTCGCTGCGCTGGGCCTGCACCCGGTCTACCTCGACCAGCATCGGCCCGAGCACCTGACGCAGCTGCGGGAGTGGTTGGAGCGCCTGCGCGCAGACCCGCGGCTATGCGCCGTGGGCGAGTTTGGCCTGGACTACTACCTCGATAGCCTGGACAAAACACGCCAGCAGGCGCTGTTCGAAGCACAACTGCAGATGGCCTGCGATTTCGAACTGCCGGCGCTGCTGCATGTGCGCCGCAGCCATGCCCAGGTGATCGCCACGCTGAAGCGCTACAAGCCGGTGCGGGCAGGCGTGATCCATGCGTTCGCCGGCAGTTATGAGGAGGCCCGCGAATACATCAAGCTGGGTTTTCGGCTCGGCCTGGGCGGTGCGGCGACCTGGCCGCAAGCGCTGCGGCTGCGCAAAACCCTGGCGCGGCTGCCGCTGGACAGCGTGGTGCTGGAGACAGATTCACCCGACATGGCGCCGGTAATGTACCCGGGCGTGAGGAACAGCCCCGAGCACCTGCCAGAGATTGCCGAAGCGCTGGCTCAAGTGATGGGGGTGGAGGTTGGCGCGCTGGCAGATGCCAGCAGTCGCAACGCCTGCGAGTTGTTTGGCTGGTAGCTGAAAGCGCTCCATCTTCATGGGCCTCTTCGCGGGCAACCCGCAAAGCGGCCCATGAGTTGCTTCAGACCAACACCGTCCACAGCGCAAACCCGGCATACCACAACACCGCACAGCGCAGCAGCAGCTCCCACAGGCTGTCCAGACGCCCCAACCCGCGCTGGCTGTCTTCTTCTTCGGGAATGTCATCGGCAATGCGCCCGACCCGGGCTACCAGGTGCGCAGCGCTGATATGCCAGTTGAGCACTTCGTGCAGCATCACCCGCGTCACTGCCAGGAAATTGCCGACCAAGGCAAAGCTCAATGCCAGTGCCCGCACCGGGAGCCAGTCCATGACGTGCCGCAGCTGCTCGGCCCGCGCCTTCAGCGCCGGCTGCTTGCTATGTTCACCGCACAGTGCCAGCAGCCGATAGGCCAGTGCCGCCCCAGGGCCCAACACGAAATACCAGAAGATCACCGCAAAAAAGCCCTGGTACACCTGCCACAACAAGTTGCCCTGCACCCGCACCAGCAGGCTCTGCGGCTCATCGGCCGCCAGGCCCAAGTCACGCTCGGCCACATGCAGCGCCGCCTGGTCATCACCGCGCCGCCAGGCATCACGGAACGGGCCCAACGAGGCCTTGGCATCACCACGGCCGAGGCTGTAGACCAGCACCAGCAGGTGCACCGGCAGGGCCAGCAAGCCGTAGGCCACAGGCTCCAGTACATGCAGCAGCAACACCAGCAGGGCTACCGGGGCCAGCACCAGGATGGCCAGCGTCCACCAGGGGTGAACCTTGCCGCTGCGCTCCAGGCGCACCAGCTCGCCAAGGAAGAACCCGTCGCGCTGCACCTGATGACGCAAGGCCGAGAATTTCTCGACCCACAGCGCCAGCAACAACACCAGAAAACTCATGCCTTGTCCTCGTTGTGCTGCAGCGCCTGGCGGTAGCGCGGCCAGTCGAACGCCGGGCCGGGGTCGCTCTTGCGCTGCGGGGCAATGTCGCTATGGCCCTGGATGCGGCCCAGGTCGATGGCCGGCCAGGCGCTGCGGATGTGCCGGGTGAGTTGCTCCAGCACGGTGTACTGGGCATCGGTATAGGGCTGGTCGTCGGTGCCTTCCAGTTCGATGCCGATGGAAAAGTCGTTGCAGCCTTCACGCCCGTCGAAGCAAGACACACCCGCGTGCCAGGCGCGGTCGCGCAACGAGACGAACTGGGTCACTGCGCCGTCACGCTCGACAAACAGGTGCGCCGACACGGTCAAGTGCTTGATGCTGGCGAAGTACGGGTGTTCGTCGGGGTCCAGGCGGTTCTGGAAGAACTGCTGGACCTTGCCGGTACCGAAGCAGGCCGGCGGCAGGCTGATGTTGTGGATCACCAGCAGGGAAATCGATTCGCCTTCTGGGCGGGCATTGAAGTTTGGCGAAGGGCAGTGGGTGATTCCAGTTCCGTGGAACCAGCCAGTGGCACGGTCCAATTGCATGGGGCAGATCCTGAAAGCGCCGTGAACAGAGCCACAGTATGCCCTGCGGCCACGGCGCTGTGCATGTGAATGATTGTAATACGAGCAACCATGGCGGGATCGGTGTGCCCGCGAAACAGACCTCGCGGTCGTCGGCCCCGGCTGCGGCCACGGGATCGCCACCTGCGCGGGCCTACGCCATACAACCGCGGCTAGGTGCGCAAGCCGTCAAGCACCGCTTCCAGCGCCCGCTCGAACAGCAACCCGTCATCCAGTACGCGAACTTCGTTGCGTTGCAGGGCTTTGGCCAGGCTGGTACTGCTCCACTCGCG
Organism: Pseudomonas sp. DCB_BI; assembly: GCF_026240995.1. Classification (NCBI taxonomy): domain Bacteria; kingdom Pseudomonadati; phylum Pseudomonadota; class Gammaproteobacteria; order Pseudomonadales; family Pseudomonadaceae; genus Pseudomonas; species Pseudomonas sp. DCB_BI. Next base: position 313,082 of record NZ_JAPFCG010000001.1, read on the forward strand.
CACCTTCATGCCGGTGCGGTTGGCGAACACCAGCCGGTCGCTGGCGGCAATACGCGCTACCAACTTGCAACGCAACGGTTCGTCTTCATCGAATACCTCAACCCAGGTGCCGATACGCAGGCGCTGGGCCTGGCGCAGCGCTCCAGCCTGGCCGTCGTCGATCCGCAGCGGTGCGCAGGCAGGTTCTTCGGCGATGGCCAGCACGATTTCCTCGGCGACCAGCACGTCGGTCGAGGGTTGGCTCTCGCCCCCCGGCTGCTGCGCGGCACCCGCGCAGGCACGCAGGTGCAATTGCTCCAGTTGCAGGAAAAACTCCCGGGTGGCTTGCGAGTCCAGCGCCACGCTGGCCAGGCCATCACGCAACGCCTTGAGCAAGCCGGGCACCTGCTGCAACAAGGCTTGCGGCTCATGGGTTGGGGTGATGCTGGCCAGTAGTGTGTCCATTGCCTGCAGAGCGTCCTGCCAGGCTTGCGAGGCTTCGCCCTGCTTGAGCCATGCCAGCAGCAGCACCTGGCTCCAGGCCTGTACCAGCATCTGCACCACCACCTGCGGCAACACCCTGCCGCGCAGGCGCTGGTTGAGTACTTGCTGAACCTGCTGCCGGGCTTGCAACGCCCGGGCACGGCCTTCTTCAGCATCGCGAGTGCGCTGCTCTAGCAACTCGTTGCGCCGCCGCTCGTCCTGGTTGAAGGCGAGGAAGTCCTCCAGCAGCTCGGTGAACAGGCTGGCATCCTCGGCAAAATCATTGAGCAGGCGCTGAACAATACGCTGTACCCGCAAATGCAGGCTGTCACGTAGGCCTTCGCCACCGCATTCCCAGCCAATCGCCGCACCGGCGATTTCGTTGAGCAGACGGCGCGCCGGGTGGCTGGACCGGCTGAACAGCCCCTTGTCCAGCAATGCCACCTTGAGCAGCGGGATATGCAGATGCGCAATCAACGCCCGCAGGCTGGCCGGCAGGTTGTCGTCGTTGTGGATGAAGGCGAACAGCAGGCCAACCAGGTTGATCATGTCTTCGTCGGCCACGGACAGGCGCCGGCGTGTACCGCTGCGCACGCTGACCCGCAACAGCAGTTGCTCCAGCTGCTGGCCGAGGTCGAAATCATCGGCTTCGTGGCTGGCAGGCGCATAACGCTGCAGATGCGACAGCAGCCTGAGCAGGTCTGCGCTACTGATCGGCTGCGCCGCAGCCACCGCCTGCAAGCGCGGGGCAAACTGCCCGCGCAGCGGGGCGAGCAGGGTTTGCAACGAGGCAAAGAACGCCTGCCCTGCCGCATCCGCGTCCACCTCCTGACCAAGCTGCACCGGCCCTCGTCGTGCAGGCATGCGCCGGTCTTCGGCACGCCTGCGCGGTGCCGGTTGCAGCTCTGGCAGAACACCGGCAGCAGCCAGCAACTGGTTGGCTTCGCCGTAGATCACATCGGCATCGCGTAGCACATAGCGCTCGAACAGCTTCAGCAGCACCAGCTTGACCCGCAGGCCAACCCCCAGGCTGCGCCCGGCGTCGAGGAAGTACTCGCATAACGCGGCAGGCCCCAGCGGGTTGTGTTGCTCGAACACAGGGCGGTCGAGCAACACCTGCAAGCGCAGACCCAGTTGCTGCAAGGCAATGCCATCGCGTGACAGCACCCGCGCCACCATGCCTTCGACAGCGGCGGCCCGCTCTATCTGGCCCTTGTTGCGCGAGCTCACAGGCTCGACCAGAGGCGCCAGCAGGTCGGCCTGGCCGATGCGGGCAAAGGTGTCGTAGAAGGTATCCAGAAAGCCACGCTCGATGCTTTTACGCTTCAGGCGCAGGTCGCGCATGGCTTCGAAGTACAAGTTCTGGTCACCGCGGTCGAAGGCCTTGTCGGCCATTTCGAAGAGGGTGTCGTCGGCGTTATCGAACAAGTCCTGCAAACCCTGGCGCAACTGCAGGGCGGCCTTGTCGCGCACTTGCAGCAGCAACACCGGAAGGCAAGGCAGGGGCGCACGCCCGCCTCGGTCGATGGCCGCCACCAAGGGCACCACCTTGCCTTCTTTATGCATCCTGGACTCCTTGCAGGGTGTCTCGCCCGGAGGGGCTTAAGATCGTCAAAGCTATGACGCCAAATACTGGTCGCTATTATCGGGAAAAAATCGCACAGCTGCCAGCGCCGTTTCACTGGCTGGTTAAAGACCGTGATTTCCCCCGGTTGCTCGCAGGGCCCGACCAAAGGTCATCGCCAAGGCGGCTGTACACACCAGCCCCCTGCCCTATAATCGCGGGCATCTAGCTTGTGGAGCCGACCATGCCGAACCTACGCCTTGCCGACCTGACCGCTGAAATTGAAGCCAACGTGCGCCGCGCGCTGTTGGAAGACATCGGCAGTGGCGATATCACCGCGCAGTTGATCCCGGCCGAGCGCCTGGCCAAGGCGACCATCATCACCCGCGAAGACTGCGTAGTCGCCGGCACCGCATGGGTGGATGCCGTATTCCGCCAGCTCGATCCGCGGGTGGCAGTGCACTGGCAAGTGGCTGACGGCGAACGGGCCACAGCCAATCAGCCGCTGTTCCACCTCGAAGGCCCGGCCCGTTCGCTGCTCAGTGGTGAACGCAGCGCGCTGAACTTCCTGCAGATGCTGTCGGGGGTCGCCACCCGTGCACGCTTCCTCGCCGACCTTGTGGAAGGCACCCAGGTACGCTTGCTGGACACCCGCAAGACCTTGCCAGGCCTGCGCCTGGCGCAAAAATACGCGGTCACCTGTGGCGGCTGTGACAACCACCGCATTGGCCTGTACGACGCCTTCCTGATCAAGGAAAACCACATTGCAGCCAGCGGGGGAGTGGCCGAGGCGGTGGCCGCGGCGCACCGGATCGCCCCGGGCAAGCCTGTGGAAATCGAGGTAGAGAGCCTGGACGAGCTGCGCGAAGCACTGGCCGCTGGCGCGGACATCATCATGCTTGATGAGCTGAGCCTGGATGAAATGCGCGAAGCGGTGCGCATCACTGCCGGCAAGGCCAAGCTGGAGGCCAGTGGCGGGGTCAACGAGACCACCTTGCGGGTAATTGCCGAGACAGGTGTGGACTACATCTCGATCGGGGCGATGACCAAGGATGTGAAGGCGGTCGATTTGTCGATGCGCTTGAGCCTGTAAGCTGATTGCGGGTAACAAAAAACCGGCTTCAGAGCCGGTTTTTTGTTGGGGGCGCTCTGCGCCCCGCTGGATCAGAACGAGGCGTTGGCCAGCCCGTCCAGGTAGCGCTCAACGTCCAGTGCCGCCATGCAGCCGGCACCGGCCGAGGTAATGGCCTGGCGATAAACGTGGTCGGCCACGTCGCCGGCAGCGAAAACACCCTCGACGTTGGTGGCGGTGGCATTGCCTTCGCGGCCACCGTTCACCACCAGGTAACCGTCCTTCAAGGTCAGCTGGCCTTCGAACAGCGAAGTGTTCGGGGTGTGGCCAATGGCGATGAACACGCCGTCGACCTTGATTTCGTCGCTGCTGCCGTCGTTGTTCTTCAGGCGCGCACCGGTTACGCCCATGTTGTCACCCAGCACTTCGTCCAGGGTGGCGTTGAGCTTGAGCTCGATCTTGCCTTCGGCCACACGGGCGTTCAGCTTGTCGACCAGGATCTTCTCGGCGCGGAAGGTCTCGCGGCGGTGTACCAGGGTCACCTTGCTGGCGATGTTGGCCAGGTACAGTGCTTCTTCTACGGCAGTGTTGCCACCACCCACCACAGCGACCGGCTTGTTGCGGTAGAAGAAACCGTCGCAGGTGGCGCAGGCCGAAACACCCTTGCCCATGAAGGTTTCTTCCGACGGCAGGCCCAGGTAGCGAGCGCTGGCGCCAGTGGCGATGATAAGCGCGTCGCAGGTGTACTTGCCGCTGTCACCCTGCAGGGTGAACGGCTTGTTGGCCAGGTCGACGGCATTGATGTGGTCGAAGACGATTTCGGTTTCAAAGCGCTCGGCATGCTCTTGCATGCGCTGCATCAGCGCCGGGCCGGTCAGGCCGTGGGGGTCGCCCGGCCAGTTGTCGACTTCGGTAGTGGTGGTCAGCTGGCCGCCGGCCTGCATGCCGGTGATCAGCAGCGGCTTGAGGTTGGCACGTGCGGCATACACCGCGGCGCTGTAACCGGCAGGGCCGGAACCAAGAATGATGACGCGCGAATGACGTACTTCGGACATGTCGAACTCCTGTCGAGCGGGCCGGTATCCGATACCGGCGGCGCCAGCTGGAAAATTAAAAAGGACCCACGCAGCACTTGGGGAAGGCTACAACGCGCAGGCCCGGAAAGCGGAAAGTTGAGCGCACTGTAGCGAGGTCGCAAAGATTAAGGAAATATCCTTAGACAATCCACCTCATAGGCATCGTCTATGCTGCGATTTCATCGATAGCCAAGCCGCTGGCGCTTTTGTTACAGGCCGTTTCCCACCCGCTACCCGCCTTTCGTCGGCGCGGCAAACTCGGTAAGGTCAGCGCGTTTTCCTTCTCTGCGGAGTGTCTCGATGCAAGCCCCTGTCCTCTCTGGCCCCCAATACCTGCGCGAAGGCCTGAAACTGGTGCTGAGCCCCAACCTGCGGTTGTTCGTGCTGCTGCCGCTGGCGGTGAACCTGTTGCTGTTCGGTGGCCTGGTCTACTTCGCCGGCCACGAGTTCGCCGTGTGGCTGGATGCCCTGATGCCAACATTGCCAGACTGGTTGAGCTTCCTCAGCTACATACTCTGGCCACTGTTCGTCGCCCTTCTGGTGCTGATGGTGTTCTTTACGTTCACCCTGGTGGCCAACATCATTGCCGCGCCGTTCAACGGGTTCCTGGCGGAAAAGGTGGAGGTGGTGGTCCGTGGCGAAGACAACTTCCCCGCCTTCAGCTGGGGCGAGCTTGTGGCCATGGTGCCGCGTACCTTCAGCCGCGAAATGCGCAAGCTGGGCTACTTCCTGCCACGCGCCATCGGCCTGTTCATCCTGTCGCTGATCCCGGTGGTCAACGTGGTGGCAGCGCCGCTGTGGCTGATCTTCGGCGTGTGGATGATGGCCATCCAGTACATCGACTACCCCGCGGACAACAACAAGATGAGCTGGCAGGACATGCTGGCCTGGCTGCGCCAGAAGCGCTGGCAATCGCTGGGCTTTGGCGGCATTACCTACCTGGCGTTGCTTATCCCGGGGGTGAACGTGCTGATGATGCCGGCGGCAGTGGCCGGGGCTACGTTGTTCTGGGTGCGGGAACGTAACTGATCTCTCGCGGCACGTTGCACATCCCGCTTGCCACGACCGGTCACTATGGGAGCGGCTTTAGCCGCGAACACCGGCGGAGCCGGTGCCATGCACCGTGTTGGATGCTTCGCGGGACAAGCATTCAGCTTGCCATTCAGCGCTCTCAGTTCAGACTCTAAATCCCCATCAAGACACAAGGCCGCTCCCGCAAAAAAAAGCGGAACCTGCCTGGCTTGGTCCCTATTGCCCCAACCGGCTGGAAAACTGCCCCACCACATCCACCACCCGCTTCGCCCCGTCCTGGATCTCGACAATCACGTTGCCCGTCTCATCCGCCAGCGCCAGCCCCTGTTCGGCCTGACGCTTGCTGGTGTCGATGATCGCCACCGCCGCCTGCGCCAGCTGCGAGTTCTGCTGCACCACCCGGGCGATTTCCTCGGTGGCGGTGCTGGTGCGTGAGGCCAGCTGGCGCACTTCGTCGGCGACCACGGCAAAGCCGCGCCCCTGTTCGCCCGCCCGGGCCGCTTCAATGGCGGCGTTCAAGGCCAGCAGGTTGGTCTGCCCGGCAATATCACTGATGGTCTTGATGATCGAACCGATCACCCGCGACTGGGTATCCAGCGCCTGAATGCCTTCGGCCGCCTCTTGCATGGAGGCCTCCAGGCCACGCATCACGCTGACGCTCTGGGTCACTACATCGGTAGCCTTGCGTGCGCTGGCATCAGTCCCCAGCGAGGTGTTGTAGGCAACATCTGCCGCCTCGGCTACCGCCTGCTCCTGGTTGACCTGGTCGGTAATCACGGTCGCGAACTTGACCACCTTGTAGAGCACGTCGTGGGCATCGAAGATCGGGTTGTACGAAGCTTCCAGCCAGATTACCCGGCCATGGGCATCAATGCGCTTGAAGCGGTCGGCAACGTACTCGCCTCGACGCAGCTTGTCCCAGAATGCCTGGTAGCCAACCGAGTTGGACTCTTCCGGCTCGCAGAACATACGGTGGTGCTTGCCGCGGATCTGCTCCAGGCGGTAACCGACACTGCTCAGGAAGCGCTCGTTGGCGGTGAGGATGGTGCCGTCGAGGTCGAACTCGATCACCGCCGTAGAACGCATCAGCGCCTTGATCAGGCTTTCGTGCTCGCGCGAGGTCTCGATGGTGCGGGTGAGGTCGCTGGAATGCAGGGTGAAGTACTTGATGCGCCCCTCGCTGTCCTTGACCGGCTGAAGGATCGAGCGCAACCAGGCTTCCTGGCCATTGCCACGCAGCAGGCGGAACGCGCCGTTCAGGTGCTCGCCGCGGCTGATCGCGGTTTTCATGCGCTGGTAGAAATCCAGCGACTTGACATGGCCCGGGACGATGTCCTCTATGTTGCGTCCAAGCAATTGTTCGGCACGGTAGAGCATCTCGCTCTCGAAATTGCCGTTGACCATCTCGATCCGTCCCTGTGGGTCGAGTTGCAAAACCAGCATCTCGCTGTCGAGGCTGCTCTTGACCTGTTCGATGGACATCAGGTCTTCGCGCAGCTGCCGGATTTCTTGCTTGAGCTTGTTGTTGAACATCACCGCTCTCCTGGAGCGCATCGGTAATCGAATGCATCTTCATCGGCTGCCGGTGACACCTTCTTGAGTGCCGTGCCGATAAATATTCGCAAATTCCACAAGCGACGCCGGTCAGCTGTCATCTGCGCGTCACAGGCCCGTCACAGTGACGCAACCGAGCAGGCGGAAACTTTTTGTCATGAATACACCCGCCCTGCGCATTACCTTGGTCAGCGAAACCTTCCCACCCGAAATCAACGGCGTGGCCAACACCCTTGGCCGTCTCGGCGAAGGCCTGCGTCAACGCGGCCACCAGATCGAAGTGGTGCGCCCGCGCCAACCCGGCGAAAGGCCGGTGCACAATGACCCCCAGCTCATGCTTTGCCGTGGCTGGGCACTGCCGGGATACCCCGGCTTGCAATGGGGCGAGGTGTCGATGCACACGCTGCTGCGACGCTGGCGGCGGCAACGGCCAGATGTACTGTACATCGCCACCGAGGGGCCGCTGGGGCTCAGCGCCCTGCGCGCGGCCAGGCGCCTTGGGATCCCGGTCGTCAGCGGCTTCCATACCAACTTTCCGCAGTATTCCGGCCAGTACGGCCTGGGTTTGCTGGCGCGCCTGCTCACCCACTACCTACGCTGGTTCCATCGCCGAACAGCGGTCACCCTGGTGCCCAGCGCCAGCCAGCGCCTGGAACTGGAACGCCGTGGTTTCGAGCGCCTGGAACTGCTTGCCCGTGGTGTGGATGCCTGCCTGTTCCACCCCGCCCGGCGCAGCCAGGCGTTGCGCGAAAGCTGGGGGTTAAGGCCGGATGATATCGCCGTGCTGCATGTGGGGCGGTTGGCGGTGGAAAAGAACCTTGGCTTGCTGCGCCCTTGCCTCGAGGCGTTGCAGAAGACTTATCCACAGAAGCGCCTGCGCCTGATTCTGGTCGGTGACGGCCCACAGCGCGCCGCCCTTCAACAACAGCTGCCAGACGCGGTGTTCTGTGGTGCCCAACGCGGCGAGGTCCTGGCTGAGCACTATGCCAGCGGGGACCTGTTCCTGTTTCCGAGCCTGACCGAAACCTTCGGTAATGTGGTACTCGAGGCCATGGCCTCCGGGTTGGCAGTAATCGCTTATGACGAAGCCGCGGCCGCACAGCATATTCGCCATGGGCACAGTGGTGCACTAGCGATGCCGGGTGACCAGGCAGCGTTCATCGATGCGGCCTGCTGGCTGCTGGAAGATGAGGAAACGTTGCGCCGGGTTCGCCTGAATGCGCGGCAGCATGCCAGCCGTCAAGGCTGGGGGGCAATTGTCGAGCAGTTCGAGGGGTACCTGGACGGCGCCTGCCGGCAACCTGGTGCTGCGGCTGGGCGTTCTGGGCAATTTTTGCAGCGCCTGTGAGATAGGTGCCGCGCAGGCGGCGCTCGATCTCACAGGTGCCCAAAGCATCGCGACAGGCGTTCTTCAGGCTAGCGCTTTCTCGATTGCCTGCACCACCACCGGGTCATCCGGCGCGGTGCGAGGTGAGAAACGCGCCAATACCCGGCCGTCCTTGCCAACCAGAAACTTCTCGAAGTTCCAGGTGATGTCGCCCGGAAACTCGGCCCCCTCACCCGCCAACAGGCGATACAGCGAATGGCGCTGCGGCCCGTTGACCTCCAGCTTGCCCCCCAGCGGGAAGCTCACCCCGTAGTTGAGGCTGCAGAAGTCCTGGATTTCCTTCTCGCTACCCGGCTCCTGCCCGGCAAACTGGTTGCACGGCAAGCCAAGCACATTGAAGCCCTTGTCCTTGTACGCCTGGTAGAGGTGTTCCAGGGCTTTGTATTGCGGCGTAAGACCACACTTGGAGGCAACGTTGACCACCAGCACCACTTGGCCCTTGAACGGTGCCAGAGGTAGCTCTCCGCCGTTCAGCGCGTCCAGCTTCAGCTCGTGAAATGCACTCATGATGACATCCCCTCTCAGGTTCCCGGTTGCCGCGTCGGCGAATTCCGCCCACTAAAAAGGCGCTCGTCCAAACCGTCCCCCTCCCGTAGGAAGGCAAATCGGCTTGCCCGAGCGCCTGGCGACTTTCTGAGCTTAGCGCAGAAAATCAGTGGTGATGGCCACCTTCACCGTGGATGTGACGGTGAGCGATTTCTTCGTCGCTGGCGTCACGCACGTTCACGACCTTGACCTGGAAGGTCAGGCGCTGGCCGGCCAGCGGGTGGTTGCCATCAACGGTGACGTCGTCGCCGTCGATGTCGCGGATGGTGACGATCTGCATCTGGCCGTCCGGCGCCGAAGCGTGGAACTGCATGCCCACTTCCAGTTCGTCAACGCCTTCGAACAGGCTGCGGTTCAGGGTGCTGACCAGCTCGGCCAGGTATTCGCCGTAGGCGTCTTCCGGCTCGATGGAAACGTTCAGCTCGTCACCGGCCTGCTTGCCTTCCAGGGCTTTTTCCAGGCCCGGGATGATGTTGCCGGCACCGTGCAGGTAAACCAGCGGGGCACCACCGGCGGAGCTGTCGATGGTCTCCCCGGCGTCGTTGGTCAGGGTATAGTCGATGGAGACAGCCTTGTTGGCGGCGATCAGCATGGGGCAAGACCTTTTGCAAAAGAATGTAGAGCGCACAAGTGTAACCAAGCCATCGTCCGATTGCGAACGCACCGCGGACGAGCAACGGCCCATCAGTCGGATCACCGGTTTTCATCAGGACGAAGAAGGCCATTGGGTGGCCGAACTGTCCTGTGGCCATACCCAGCACCTGCGCCACCAGCCGCCGTGGCAGGCACGCCCATGGGTGCTCGACCCGGTCCAGCGCGCGCAGCACATCGGCCAGCCTTTCGCTTGCGGCTGGTGCGCACAAGGGGCCGATAGCGCTACCCTTGGCCGTTAATTTCTTGCACCGCTTATTTCGAGAAGCACGCATGCAGACATTTTTCATTGCGCCGACCGATTTTGGTGTCGGCCTGACTTCGATCAGCCTGGGCCTGGTGCGCACCCTTGAGCGTGCCGGCCTGAAGGTCGGCTTCTTCAAGCCGATCGCCCAGCCCCACCCGGGTGACACCGGCCCGGAGCGCTCCACCGAGCTGGTCGCCCGCACCCATGGCATCAAGCCGCCCGTGCCGCTGAGCCTGGCCCATGTCGAGCGCATGCTCGGTGACGGCCAGCTGGACGAGCTGCTTGAAGAAATCATCCGCCTGTACCAGCAAGCCTGCGTCGGCAATGACGTGGTGGTGGTCGAGGGCATGGTGCCAACGCGCCACGCCAGCTATGCGGCACGGGTCAACCTGCACTTGGCCAAGAGCCTGGATGCCGAGGTAATCCTGGTTTCAGCCCCGGAAAATGAAGTGCTCAGCGAGCTGTCCGGCCGGGTCGAACTGCAGGCCCAGTTGTTCGGCGGCCCGCGCGACCCGAAAGTGCTCGGGGTGATTCTCAACAAGGTGCGTACCGAGGAAAGCATGGCGGACTTCGCCACCCGCCTGCGCGAGCACTCGCCGCTGCTGCGTGGCAATGATTTCCAACTGCTCGGCTGTATCCCCTACCAGCCCGAGCTGAACGCCCCGCGCACCCGTGACGTGGCCGACCTGCTTGGCGCCCAGGTGCTCAATGCCGGCGACTACGAGCAGCGGCGCATGAGCAAGATCATCATCTGCGCCCGCACGGTGGCCAACACCGTACCGCTGCTCACGTCAGGCACCTTGGTCGTAACCCCGGGTGATCGCGACGACATCATCCTTGCCGTCAGCCTGGCAGCAATCAATGGTGTGCCACTGGCCGGCCTGCTGCTGACCAGCGACAGCAAGCCTGACGCACGTATCCTTGGCCTGTGCCGTGGCGCGCTGCAGGCCGGGCTGCCTATCCTGTCGGTAAGTACCGGCTCTTACGACACCGCCAACCAGCTCAACTCGTTGAACCGTGAAATTCCGGTGGATGACCGCGAGCGCGCCGAATTCATTACCGACTTTGTCGCCAGCCACCTCGACGCGGCCTGGTTGCACCAACGCTGCGGCACGCCGCGCGAACTGCGGCTGTCGCCGGCGGTGTTCCGCTACCAGTTGATCCAGCGCGCGCAGCAAGCGAACAAGCGCATCGTCCTGCCTGAGGGTGCCGAGCCTTTGCTGGTTCAGGCGGCAGCCATCTGCCAGGCCCGAGGCATTGCCCGTTGCGTGCTGCTGGCCAAGCCCGAGGATGTGGATGCCGTGGCACGCGCCCAAGGCATTACCCTGCCGCCGGGCCTGGAGATCCTCGACCCGGAGCTGATACGCGGGCGCTACGTAGAACCGATGGTCGAGCTGCGCAAAAGCAAGAACCTCAACGCCCCGATGGCCGAGCAGCAACTGGAAGACCCGGTGGTGATCGGGACCATGATGCTGGCTCTGGATGAAGTGGACGGCCTGGTTTCCGGGCTGGTGCACTCCACTGCCAACACCATCCGCCCTGCCCTGCAGTTGATCAAGACTGCGCCGGGCTCGAGCCTGGTGTCGTCGGTGTTCTTCATGCTGTTCCCCGAGCAGGTACTGGTGTACGGCGACTGCGTGATGAACCCGCACCCGAGCGCTGTCGAACTGGCCGAAATTGCCCGGCAGAGCGCCGAATCGGCGCAGGCCTTCGGCATTGCGCCGCGGGTGGCGATGATCAGTTACTCAAGCGATTCGGCCAGCGATGAGGAAGTCGGGAAAGTGCGCGAAGCGACACGCCTGGCACAGGACGCAGCGCACGATCTACTGATCGACGGCCCCCTGCAGTATGACGCGGCGGCCAACCCGGCAATTGCCCGGGAGCTGGCGCCAGGCAGCCCGGTGGCCGGGCGTGCCACGGTATTCGTGTTCCCCGACCTGAATACCGGCAATACCACACACAAGGCGGTACAGCGCAGTGCTGACGGGGTCAGCCTGGGGCCGATGCTGCAGGGGTTACGCAAACCGGTGAACGACTTGCCGCGAGGGGCACAGGTAGACGATATCGTGCACACCATTGCCCTGACGGCGATTCAGGCCAGCGTAGCGCGCTAAGAAGCCGGGGCTGCGTTGCAGCCCCGGGCGGTCAATCACGGATATTGCTGAACCTGGCCTTGCTGCTGGTCATACTGCTGACCCGGAATCGGCTTCAGGTTCACTTCCACCCGGCGGTTCTGCGCACGGCCATTGGCGTCAGCGTTGCTGGCGATTGGCTGGTCCGGGCCCATGCCACGTACAGAAATACGCGAGGCATCCACACCCTGCGAGGTCAGGTAGGTGCTGACCGCCTGCGCGCGGCGCTGGGACAGGTCCATATTGTGTTGGCGGCTGCCAGTGCTGTCGGTGAAGCCGACCACTTCGATGGTGTTCTGGTTGAACTGCTTGAACGACCCAGCCAGGTTGTTCAGCGGCGAGTAGAAGCTTGGGGCGATGTTGGCCGAGTCGGTGGCGAAGGTGATGTTGCCCGGCATGATCAGCTTGATCTGGTCACCCTGGCGTTGCACTTCCACGCCGGTGTTGGCCATCTGCGCGCGCAGTTCGGCTTCCTGCTTGTCGGCGTAGTAGCCGTAACCAGCAGCGGCAGCACCCACTGCAGCGGCACCGATGAGTGCCCCCTTGCCACGGTTGTTGTGGTCGATGGCGGCACCCGCGATGGCGCCGGCCAACGCGCCCAGGCCACCATACTTGGCGGTCTTGCTCATCCCGGTGGAGCCCTGCGCCTGGCCCTGGTTGTCGTAGGGATTCTGGCCGGCACAGCCGGTCATCAGGGCAGCGGCAGTTGCGACGATAATCAGACGACGCATGGTGAACATGGACAAGCTCCTACTGAATTCATGAATGCGGCAGATCATAAAGGGATCTATGCCAGCCTTGGATTGCGTCGGCAACGAAAAATTCCATGAAAGTGCCTTCATCTGCCATCAGGCACGCACGAAGGGGTTCTCGCGCATTTCGTCACCCAACCGGGTATCGGGCCCGTGGCCGGTCACCACGACGGCCTCCTCGTCCAGCCGGTAAAGCCGCTCCTTGATGGAACGCACGATCGCCCGCTGGTCGCCCCCCCACAGGTCGGTGCGGCCAATGCCGCGACGGAACAGGGTGTCACCGGCGATCAGCAGCTTGGCATCGGCGAACCAGAAGCTCATCGAGCCCGGGGTGTGCCCTGGTGTATGCAGGGCCACGCCGCAGCCGCAGGCCAGTTCTTCGTCATCGCCCAGCCAACGGTCGGGGGACGGTACTGGGGTGTAGGGCACGCCGAACATCTGGCACTGCATTTCCAGGTTGTCCCACAGCGCCTGGTCGTCCTTGTGCAGGTGCAAGGTGGCGCCGGTCAACGCCTTGAGCTTGCCCGAGGCCAGAAAATGATCGAAGTGCGCGTGTGTGTGGATGATGCTCACCAGCGTGAGACCGTGGGCCTGCAGGCGGGCGAGGATCTTGTCCGGGTCACCGCCCGGGTCGACGACGATGGCCTTTTGGGTCAGCGGGTCGCCGATCAGCGTGCAGTTGCATTGCAGAGGGCCTACCGGAAAGGTTTCGCGGATGAGTGCAGGCGGGGTTTGGGTCATGGTGTTCTCGCAGGTAACGCTGGGTTCTGCTGGGAGCCTGACAGGAAAATGGGGTGGGTGCACGAGGTTCATGGCTTGAGCGAAGTGGCGCCTGTGAGATCGAGCGCCGCCCGCGCGGCGCATCGCGAGCTGCGCTCGCTCCTACATTTGTTTCGGGCCAGTTATGCCTGTGACAGGCGCGCGCGACCGCCTTGTTTTACGACGCGATATCGCGCCATGCGCCAAGCGGGCGCGCGCAACTCCCCCAGGAATAATTGGCCCGAAAAAAACGGAACGAGCGCAGCTCGCGATGCGCCGCGCGGGCGGCGCTCGATCTCACAGGCACCCAATCCCTCAAGGCAGGAACAACCTGAACAACCCGCCCCCAAGCGCCCCGCCATTGGAAATCTCGATCCGCCCGCGCACACCGCCGCTTTCATGCAGCGCCGCGATCCGCGCCGCGAAGTACAGCCCCAGGCCAGTACTGCCGCTAGTCGAATCGATCCCCTGGATGTATTCCTCCTGGCGCTCGAGCATGCGTTGTGGATAACCCGGGCCATCGTCGTTGACGCAGATGGCCAGCTGGTTGTCAGCTTCTTCAATGGTGATCAGCAAGGCATGTCCGGCAAAGCGGGTGGCGTTGGTGATGACATTGGCGATGACCGAGGCCACCAGTTCGCGGTCGAAGAAACCCAACGGGTTGTCGGTGTCGATGCGCCAGGTGGCGAGGATATCGTTGTGCTTCAGCACTTCCTCGTGCGCCGCCAGCTGGGCTTCGATGAAGTCATCCAGCTCATGGTAGTCCGGGCACACCGGCAGCTGGTTAACCCCCAGCTTGTACAACCCCAGCAACTGCACCAGCATGCCGTTAAGGTGACGAAACTCGTGCTCCATCATCCCTTGCTCGGCACCGCCGCGCAGCTCTTCGGGCAAGCGCTGCACCCACTGGCTGTGGGACTGGATCAACGCCGCCAGGGAACTCTTGAGGTCGTGCACGGTGGAGGCGATCACCGTGGAAAAATCCAGCCCCTGATTGTCTTGAGTCATGCGCCGAACACTCGGATGTGCAGTTTGCGGTAACGGTCATAGCGATTGTCGCTGGCAGGGATACCGGCCACGCTGGTCAAGGCGTCGCGGCATTCCTGCATGATCGCGGGCTGAGGGTCGTCACCGCCGATGCGCAGCAGCGCCTGGGCGGTGTTGAGGGCGATGCTGATGTTCTTCGGCTGTAAACCCAGTGCCTTGCGGAACAGTTGCAGCGCCTCGCCGAGCTGCCCTCCCTGGTAACTGCGCACCCCCTGGCGATTGAGGGTGACCGCTTCGGTGATGGCGTTGAGCACACTGGGGTCGTCCGTCAGCTTGCCCACTCTTTCCATGACCTTGGGGTCATCGCCATAACTTTCCACACAGCTTTTCAGCACGCCGATCGCGGCAGCTTCCTGCCCCATCGCCTGCAATTGCGCGGCAACGGTCAGGGCTGAATCGACCGAGAAGAACTGGTTCATCTTGTCCAGGCGCTGAATCGCCTGCTCGGTCAGCTTGGCCGCCGTTTCCGGGTCACCGGCCTGCAACAGGCTGGCGGCTTTCATCATCCGCGCACGTACCTGCAAGCCCTGATCCTCGGGGTTTTCCTTGGCCACTTCGCTGAGCGTGGTGTTGATCTCGACCCGGGTTCGGGCGTCGAGGCCAAAACCCGCATTCTTGCTCATCAGCGCCTGCACCAGGCCAAGGTTGTTCTCGGCATCCTTGTAGCGCGAGCTCTGCCCCTGATTCACCGCATGGCGGAACGCTTTCGAGGCACTCTCGAAATCTTCGTTTTCCAGCGCCAGCTTGCCCAGCGTCGATTGCCGGCGCACCGACAGCGGCGACAGGCGCACGGCCTCTTCAAGCAGGCTCTGGGCGCGTTTGGTTTCACCCTGAGCTACCAGGACTTCGGCCATGCCGTCGTAAAGGCTCGGCATGATCGGGAAGGCCTTGAGTGCCTGTTCGTACACGCCCTGGGCCTGGGCATTCTGGCCACGCTTGTGCATCAGCGCCCCCAAGGCCGCGTAAACCCACGGCTGCGGGCGGCTGGCCAGGATCGCCTTGAGGAATTTTTCGAGCTCCTCGAAACGGTTGAGGTTGCGCAAGGCATCGGCCCGGTAACGCAGGCACAGCGGTGCCAGGCGCGGGTCCCTCTTGCACAGCTCGGCGCAAGCCGCCAGCACTTCGCCCGGGCGGTGGCGGTCGAGCGCCTGCAGGATCGGTTTGAGCAGTGTCTTGCGCTGGAACAGTTTCTCGACACGCTGGGCCAGGCCAACCCGGTTGAAAGGCTTGGTCAGGTAGGCGTCGGGCTCGTGCTCGATGGCGCTAAGGACAATGGCCTGGCTGCTCTCGGCCGTGACCATGATGAACACGCACTCATGGCTGATGTGCTTGTCGATGATCAGGTCTTCCAGCACCTGCTGGCCGTTCTTCTTGCCGTCGCCGAGGTGGAAGTCCTGCAGGATGACGTCATAGCGCTTCTGCGCGCACATGCGCAACGCCTGCTCGCCGCTGTCGGCGGTGTCAACGTCGCGCACGCCCAACTCACGCAACATGGAGCGGGTCGACGTGCGAAAGTCGGTAAAATCGTCGACGATCAGAAAGCTCTTTTGCCCGTACTGCAGCATCAACACGACCTGCCTTGGAATGATTGAAAAATCGCGCGAGGCGATGCCACCGATCGCTGTATCGGCAGCCGGTCGGGAAAGATGAGGGTAGAGCATTGCCGGCCACAAACCATGGCCTCACGCCATCACTTTAGCGGGCAATGAACCCAGGGGCCAGCTTCAAGCCAGCAGCCCCAGGGATTTGGCCTTGGCCACCGCCTGGGTACGCCGTTCCACGCCCAGCTTGCTGTTGATATGGCTGGCGTGGGTTTTTACCGTGTGCAAGGAAATGAACAGGCGCTCGCTGATCTGCTGGTTGGAGCAACCTTGGGCGATCAGCTCGAGCACGGCCAGTTCGCGACCGCTCAACGCCTCACCGGTCCCGGCGCTGGGACTTGGCAGTGACGGCAGGCGTTTGAGCAGTTCTGCCTGAACCGGGCACGTGCTACCTGCCTGCAGATGCTCGTGAAGCCATTGCGGGTGCTTTTCCAACAGCGCCTGGAATGGCTGCAGCACACCGCCGCGAGCTGCCTCCAGCAGCGGTGGCAACAATTGCGCTGCCTGGCCGTCCCGGCCTTCGTCCAGCAACAGCACCAGCCATTGGCTCAGGGCACTGACGGCAAGCATCATGCCGCCACTGGCCTGGCCACGCTCGGCAAGGCCAGCCAGACGTTTGACGGCGTCATCACGACGTGACTGAACACGCTCGAGCAACGCTTGTTGCAAGGCAATGTGCAACGGCAGCAGCGGGTGAAACTCTGGCGCTGCCGCTGGCTGCTCGCCGCCGTAGGTCTGGCCCAGACGCAGCAGCCACGACTCGGCGAGGTCGATGCGGCCCTGGGCCAACCACAGTTCGCATTTGACCAAAGTGATCATGGCCAAGTAATAGACCGGCGGCACGTCCCAGATGTGCATCAGCCGCTCAGCCTCGGCCAGCTCGGCAAAAGCCTCGGCAAAGTGCCCTTCCCGGCCATCGAGCGTGGCAATCACGCAATGGCCGATAAGCACGCTGATATCCCGACAGGCCCGCGCCTCACCCAGCCCTGCGCGCAAGCGCGCACGGCCTTGGGCGGGTTGCAGGCGCGAGACCAGCAGGTAGCCTTCATACAGCGTCAGGCGTGCGCGCACGGCATACAGGCGCTGCGCCGAAAGCCCTTGCAGGCGCTGCAGGCCCTGGCGCACTTCGTCCAGGGCGCGCAGCACTTCGCCACGGGCGTGTAGCACCCGTGCGCGGTCGTAATGGGCCAACGCCTCGAACAACGGGTTGCCAACACGCTGAGCCAGCTCCAGCGCCTCACGATTCCACCCGCGTGCGCGCCAGAAGTCGCCATCGGCAATGGCCAGGTTGGACAGTGTCGACAAACACACCAGGCGTTGGCCATAACGCTTGCTCGGCAAGCTCTGCAACGCTTCGCCGCAATAGGCCAGGGTGCGCTCGCGGTCACCCCGGCCACGGGCGATCACCCCGCTCAATGCCAGCCACTGCGCCAGCATCGACTTTTGCGCGGTCGCCGAGGGCGCGGGCAGGAAGCGGCTGAGGTAACCGGCCAGCTCTTCGGCCGCGTCCAGCTGACAAGCCAGGCCCAACGCCCAGCTGTACAGCACAATCAACCGCGGCGTACTGATCAACAGGCTGTCGGGCAGGTCCATCTTCCAGCGCAGCAGCATGCCGACGTTCTGCTCGGCCAGCAGTTGTTCCTCGGACAGGCTCTGCACCAGGTCGGCGGCGACATCGAGGTGACCGGCACGCAGCGCCTGCTCCACCGCCTCGTCCAGCAGCCCCTGGGCTTCGAACCAGCGGCACGCGCGCAGGTGCAGGCCGGCCAGTGGTTCGCTGGCCTGGCGGCTGCGCAGCAAGTCGGAGAACAAGTGGTGATAACGGAACCATTGACCATGCTCGTCCAGCGGCACCAGGAACACCTGGTGCGCCTGCAGGAAGCACAGGATCGCGGCGCTGTCGTGAGCGCCGCGCACGGCGTCGCACAGCGAGGCACAGAAGCGCTCCTGGCAGGCGGTCTCGTACAGGAAGGCCTGTACATCCGCGGGTAGCATGTCGATGACTTCTTCGAGCAGGTAGTCGCGGATCAGGCCCTCGCCACCGTGCAGCGCCTGGGGCAAGGCCTGTTCGTCAGCGCTGTCGCTGGCCGCCAGCTGCCAGAAGCGCAGCCCGGCCACCCAGCCGTCGCTGCGCTGGATCAGGTTATCAAGCGCCTGGCCACGCAGCCCGGTGGGCTGGCGGCCGATTACCGCCAAAGACTCCTCGGCGGTGAGGCGCAGTTCCTGTTCGTTGAGCTCGACCAGTTGCCGTGACAGGCGCAGGCGCGCCAGGTGCCAGTCTGGACGTTGTCGGCTAGTGACCAGCAACACCAGGCCGGGAGGCAAGTGATTGAGGAAGAACTGCAGGCACCGGTCAAGTACCGGCCCCTGGGCCAGATGGTAGTCGTCCAGCACCACCAGCAAGGGCGTATCGGCTTGCAGGTAAAGCGCCAGCTCGTCGAGCAGGCCGTCGAGCCATTCTTCGAAGGCAAACGGCTGGTGGCGCTGGCGCATCTTCAGCAGGCCCATGGCCTGGCCGCCAAGTGCCGGGCAGTACTGTTGCAAGCCTTCGAGCAGCCGCTCGAGGAAGCGGCCAGGGTCGGCATCGCGCTGGCTCAGGCCCAGCCACAGGCTGCGCCAGTGCTCGGGCAGTGCTTCGCAGAATTCGATGGCCAAGGAGCTTTTACCAAAACCTGCCGGCGCATTGACCAGCAGCAAGCGCCCGCCCAAACCGGCATTCAGCCGCTGGCACAAGCGCACGCGCGGCACATGGCCATCCGGCAGGGGCGGCCGGAAGAAACGCCCGTCCAGCAGGCCCAGGGCCTGACTGGCGAATCCATGCGTACGGGACAGATCAGTCATGGCCGGCTCATTCTGGGTGGAAGACTACGGCATATGGATGCTTGCGAGACTAGCCGTTAACGCGGCGCATTTGAAGATGATGGGAACAATTGCCTCAGAAAAGACTGCGACAAAAAGCAACATGGCCGATGGACATGGGCTGGAACGAGGGTTTGGAGAGGTATTCAGCAGGTTGATTGCCTGGCCCGCGGAAAGCCCGGAGCAGGAAAACAAAAAAACGCCCCGGCAAGCCGGGGCGTTCTGGGGATCACACAGCGTCGAGTGCGTTCAGCTTAGCGAATACCCGACTGGCGCAGCGCTGCTGGCTGGAAGTCGGCCTTGCTGGCGCTGAAGCCGAAGTCGTACGCACGCTTCTCTTCGTTCTTCATGCCCAGGGCCAGGTAACGACCGGACTGCAGGTCATAGATGGCTTCCAGGGTGTACCAGGGTACCTCGACGTTGTAGTAGGCCTGGGCATGCGCCTCGGACACGCGCCACAGCTGGCCACGGCCGTCGTACTGGTCGATCACAGCAGCCTGCCAGGTGTCCTCGTCGATATAGAAGTCACGCTTGGCATAGATATGCCGCTGGCCCGGCTTGAGCGTTGCAACCACATGCCAGACCCGGCGCAGCTCGTAACGAGTCAGGTCCTGGTTGATGTGCCCGGCCTTGATGATGTCAGCGTACTTGAGCTTGGGATCATCGAGCTTGAAGGCGTTGGAGGCGATGTACAGCTCCTTCTTGCCTTCCAGCTTCCAGTCATAGCGGTCTGGCGCGCCGTTGAACATGTCCAGGTTGTCTGAAGTTCGCAGGCCGTCCGCGGCAGTACCCGGGCCGTCGTACGACACTTGCGGCGCCTGGCGCACGCGACGCTGGCCGGCGTTGTAGATCCACGCCTTGCGCGGCTCCTTCACCTGGTCAAGGGTTTCATGGACCAGCAGCACGGTACCGGCCAGGCGCGCCGGTGCGGTCACTTCCTGCTTGAAGTAGAACAGGATGTTGCCCGGGTTGTTCGGGTCGTAATCCTTCATCTTGTCGCGGAAGACGAACTGGTCAGAGAAATACACCGGGTTGAACGAGCCGTTCTGCTGCGGCGTGGCCTGGGTCACCAGGCGGCTGACGCTGCCGCCGCGGTAGCGGGTGATGTGGTTCCAGATCACTTCCAGGCCGGTTTTCGGGATGGGGAACGGCACGGCGGTGCGGAAATTGTTCAGGCCGTTGCCGCCCTCCACCAAGGTGGTCTTGGTGGCGTTTTCCTTGATGGCGGCGAATACGTCGGCAGGCACCGTGGAACCGCGGTGGGTCTTGAATACCGGGATCTTGAAGGTGTCCGGGTAACGCTTGAGCATCGCCAACTGGCCCGGCGAAAGCTTGTCCTTGTACTGCTCGGCGTTCTGGGCGGTGATGGTAAACAGCGGCTTTTCACTGCCGTACGGGTCGGCCAGGAAGCCCTTGCCGTCGACACTGCCTGCGGTCTTCGACAGCGGCTCCCATGGCCCGATCGATCCATCGGCGTTGCCGGCCTTCTCGGCACCCATCGGGGTCAAGGTGCTGCCCAACTTGGCCGCCTCGTCGGCGGATACCGCAGCCATGACGCTGGTCGCCAGCAGGGACAGGCCCAGCACACCGGCTTGCAGCAGACTTCTGGTCTTGTTCATGTCGTGTCGTCCTGGATCTGTGTGCTTAGAAGTTCACGCCGAAGCTGAGCGCAACAAAGTCGCGGTCATCCACGGTGCTGTACTTGCCGTCGAAGAAGTTGGTGTACGACAGGCTAGCCGTGTAGGTGTTCTGGTACTCGGCGTCCAGGCCCAGGCTGACCGCCTTGCGGCCTTCCTCGAAGTTGCCGCCAGGGCCAGGCGAGTAACCGGAAACGTCATGCGACCAGGCCACGCTTGGCTTGAGGTTGACCCCGGCGAATACGTCGTTGTAGTCCCAGATGACGCGAGCCCGGTAGCCCCACGAGGTGCTGGTGGTGTAGCCATCGTTCTCGCACTTGCGGTTCAGGTTGGTGGTCGATGCACCAGCACCGGCACCGCCGATAGTGCTGCCGTTGAGTGCCTGGCAGGTATCTGCACCACCGGTGGAAGGCAGTGGGCCGGGGCCGAACACCGGGTCGCGACCGTAGCGAGTATCGTGGGCGTTCTCCAGGCCCCCCACGTGGGTGACACCCACCTCGCCCACCACCGTCATGCGGCTGGCGCCCATCACCTGGTCAAAGAAGTGCGTGAGGGTAGTCTGGAACTGGGTGATTTCCTTGCGGCGATAGCCGTGAAGGTCCTGGCCCGGAGTACCGGTCAACAGCGAAGCGTTGGTCAGTGCGCCGCCCAACGGACGAACACCGGCAAACAGGATATCGGTGGTGTTCAACTGCACCGGGGCGTTGGGCCGGTAGCTGATTTCGCCGCTCCATGCGGTGCCGGTTGGCAACGTGGTGGAGAAACTCAAGCCGTACAGACGAATGTCTTCCGGGTACTCGACGAAGTATTGCGAGTTACCCGCCACGATCAGTGGCGCCAAGGCCCGCAGCTGCGCCGGCAGGCCAGCGATACCGGAGAACACCGAAGCCGGTGCGCCGGTGGCGCTGAAGATCGGGGCACGGCTGTGGTAGTTCATGAAGTAGGCACCGAACTCGGTGTCCAGCGGCTCGAACATGTAGCGCATGGCCACACCGAATTGCCCGCTGTCGCGTGCATCGCGGTCGGCGCCACGGCGCACCATCACGCCCTCTTCGTTGATGTTCACGCCTTGGGTGGCGAGAAACTGCTGAGCCGCACCCGGCACTGTCCGGCTGCTGTTGAGTACGCGCAGGTTATCGGTGCAACCGTCTGCGATGATGTCCGGCTGCGAGAAGAACGTACCGCAGTTATCAACAACCGTCTGGTCCCACTCGATCTGGTAGAAGGCCTCGGCCGACAGGTTGTCGGTAAGGCTTTGCGAGATATAGAACATGTTGACCGGGATCAGGCCTTCCTTGATCTCGGCCCCAGGGCGGCGGAACGCCGACACGTCGATGGGGTTGATCGAGTTGATGCCGCCGCCGATGAAGGTACTTTCGCCCCAGCTCACCACCTGCTTGCCGAAGCGTACCGAGCCCGGCTGATCGCCGATGGAATAATTGTGGTACACGAAGGCGTCGAGCAACTCGGCACCGGACGACTTGGCGCCTTCCTTGCGGTTGGAGTCACTGATGTCCTTGAACTCGCGGCCTTCGTCCTTCAGCTCGAAGTCGTACCAGTACTTGCCGCGCACGAACACGCCGGTATCGCCGTACTTCAGTTCCAGGTCATGGATGCCCTTGAAGATTTTCGAGAAGGTTTCGCCCTTCTTGAAGTTAAGGTGGCCATCGTCGGAGGTCTGCGACAGGCCCTTGCCGCCGTTGTTCACCCCGATCAGGTTCTTGTTGGGGTTGGCGGTCGACCAGCTGGCGCCGATGGAGAGCGACGAGTCGAACTGGCCTTCGATTTCACCGATGTTGAAACTGACAGCGAAAGCAGGACTTGCGAGCGTGGAAGCAAGGCTGACCGCCAAGGGCAACTTGGCCCGGCGCCAGAACAGGTTTGCAGATTTCATCGACGCTACTCCATGTACTTTATTGTTATGGCAGTGAGTCCTTTCAAGAACGGCCCGAGCGACCGGTTTGCAGGCTTTGACCTGCGACGACACGGCTTGCGCGTGTCGCCCTCCCCCATTCCTGAAAATCCCCTGGCCCCGACTATAGCCAGCAAGGCACAGGCGCTTGATCCCTCTAAAGTGTGATTTGCGCTCCATGCCGCCAACTCGCTGTAAATGTGCTCCGTTTGCGCGTTGGCAGTGCATTAGGATGGCGCATTTTCGCCATTTGGCAAGGCGCCAGACCCTCTAGCATGCGGGTCGCGTTCTGACGTGCGCGACCCGCATGGCGGTCAAAGCGTGGACAGGAACGCGCTGTTGCTGGCCTGCCATTGGACGATGTCCTGGCGGATGCGTTTCTTGTCGAGCTTGCCGACACTGGTCTTGGGAATTTCAGTAACAACGGCGATCTGGCTTGGAATCGCCCATTTGTTGATGTGACCTTGCTCGACAAATGGCTTGAGGTGTTCCTTCAATGCCTTGGCGTCGATGGCCTGGCCATCGCGCACCACCAGCAGGGCGAACGGCCGCTCGCCCCATTGCGGGTCGGCCACTCCCACCACCGCCACTTCGCGCACGGCAGGATGGCGGCTGATCAAGTCTTCCAGGTCGAGCGAGGAGATCCACTCGCCTCCTGTCTTGATCACATCCTTGATGCGATCGCGGATGTCGATGTAGCCCATGCCGTCGAGGGTGGCGACATCTCCGGTGTGTAGCCAGCCGCCCTGCCACAGCTCCTCGCTCTTTTCCGGCTCCTTGAAGTAACCCATGGTCAGCCAAGGGGCTCGCAGCACCAGCTCGCCCTGGGTTTCGCCATCGGCGGGCAGGAAGTTGCCGTCGCCGTCGACGATGGCTGCCTCGACCAGCGGGACCGGCACACCGGCCTTGATGCGGTAGGTGACGCGCTCGTCCTCGCTCCCGGCCTGCAGTTCGTCGTTCAGGTGCGCGGCGGAAATCAGCGGGCAGGTCTCGGACATGCCATACGCTGCGGTCAGCTGGATGCCGCGAGCCAGCGCAGCCTGGTACAGCGAACGGTTGAGCGAACTGCCGCCGATGATGATTTTCCAGCCGGCGAAATCCTGGCCTTGGGCGTTCGGGCAATTGAGCAACATCTGCAGGATAGTCGGCACGCAATGGGAGAAGGTGACCTTCTCTTCGCGCCACAGCCTGACCAGCATGTCTGGCTCGTAGCGGCCAGGGTAAACCTGTTTCATGCCGAGCATGGTGGCGGCGTAGGGGATGCCCCAGGCATGAACGTGGAACATCGGTGTAATCGGCATGTACACATCATTACTGCCCAACAGGCGCACGCTGTCGATACTGCCGGTAACCGAAGCTTCGGCCAACGTGTGCAGCACCAGTTGCCGGTGGCTGAAGTACACGCCCTTGGGGTTACCGGTGGTGCCGGTGGTGTAGAAGGTGGTGGCCACCGAGTTTTCGTCGAAGTCCGGGAAGTCGTAGCGCGGGCTGGCGGCAGCCAGCAGTTGCTCGTACTCGCCGACCAGGTTGGGCAGCTCGGCGGTCTTGTCCGGGCCATCGGTCAGCAGCAGGGTCTTGTCGACGGTGGTCAACTGCCCGGCAATGCCTTGATAGAGGCCGACGAAGTCGCTATTGACCAGCACCACGCGGTCTTCGGCATGGTTCATGGTGTAGAGGATTTGCTCGGGCGACAGGCGCACGTTGATGGTATGCACCACTGCACCGATCATCGGGATGGCGAACATACACTCCAGGTAGCGGTGGCTGTCCCAGTCCATCACCGCCACGGTATCACCGGCCTTGACCCCGGCCTCGGTCAGCACGTTGGCCAAGCGGGCGATGCGCTCGTTGAGCTGTGGATAAGTGAGCCGGATCTGGTCGCGGTAGACGATTTCACGGGTCTTTTCATAGCGGCTGCCAGACATCAGCAGACGCTTGATCAGCAATGGGTAGGCGTAGGCGCCCTCGGCGGGCTTGATGATGCGAGTCTGCAACATGGGTATCCCTTTTCTGAAAAGCGGGCCGGACAAGTCTGGGGATTACTGTAGTTCGCCAATGTGACGGCTAAATCAGCCGAAGGAATGATTTGCCTGGCAAAGGTATGAGTGGCGGGCGTTGACGTGTGGTAACCGCGGGCTAGACACTGCGCCGTGACACCGACATTCCGCCCTGCCCTCCGGAGAGCCCCAATGCCCAGCCCGCGTCGCGCCGTGTTTCTCGATCACCAGTCCCTGGACCTTGGCGACCTCGACCTCTCGCCCCTGCAGCAGCAGTTCGACGAGTTCGAGCTGTTCGCCGCCACCCGCCCCGAGCAAGTGGCTGAACGCCTGCAAGGCGCCGTGGCCGTGGTCAGCAACAAGGTCATGCTCGACGCCGTAACGCTGGCCGCCAACCCGCAACTGAAGCTGATCCTGGTGGCCGCCACGGGCACCAACAATGTCGACCTGGCCGCCGCCCGCGCCCAGGGCATCACCGTGTGCAACTGCCAGGGCTATGGCACGCCCTCGGTCGCCCAGCACACGCTGGCCCTGTTACTGGCGCTGGCCACCCGGCTGTGCGACTACAACCAGGCGGTGGCCGAAGGCCAGTGGGCCAAGGCCAGCCAGTTCTGCCTGCTGGACTTCCCTATCGTCGAGCTGGAGGGCAAGACCCTTGGCCTGCTCGGCCACGGCGAGCTGGGCGGCGCGGTGGCACGGCTGGCCGAAGCCTTCGGCATGCGCGTAATCAGCGGGCAGATCCCCGGCCGGCCGGAACGCGCCGACCGCCTGCCGCTGGCCGAGCTGCTGCCGCAAGTCGACGCGCTGACCCTGCATTGCCCGCTGAACGAGCACACCCGGCACATGCTCGGTGCCCGCGAACTGGCCCTGCTCAAACCCGGTGCGCTGGTAGTCAACACCGCGCGTGGCGGCCTGATCGATGAACAGGCCCTGGCCGACGCTCTGCGCAGCGGCCACTTGGGCGGCGCCGCCACCGATGTATTGAGCGTAGAGCCACCGGTCAATGGCAACCCGCTGCTCGAACCCGGCATCCCACGCCTGATCATCACCCCACACAGCGCCTGGGGCGCAGTGGAGTCGCGCCAGCGCATCGTCGGCCAGCTCAGCGAGAACGCTCAGGGCTTCTTCGCCGGGCAGCCCCGCCGCGTGGTCAGCTGAGCCCAGCGCCTGCCTCTGCTACACTGCGCCACTTTTTCCAGGAGGCGTCGTCCATGGACCCGCGCAGTGAAGTGTTGCTCCGCCAGGCAGAGCTGTTCCAGGGGCCGCTGCTGCTCGCCGGCGCCCCCGCCGACGACTTGCTCGGCCAGTTGCCCCAGGCCCAGGCCTGGACTTGGCATGCCGGCGATCAGGCCATGCTCGACAGCCGCTTCGCCGGTCGCAGCCATTATGCGGTGGCACCTCCAGCTGCGGCTTTTGACAGCGCCGTGCTGTTCCTGCCCAAATCCCGCGAGCTGGCAGCCTACCTGCTCAATGCCTTGGCCGCGCGCCTGGCTGGCCGTGAGCTGTACCTGGTTGGAGAAAAGCGCGGCGGTATCGAAGGCGCAGCCAAGCAGTTGCAGGCCTTCGGCAAGCCGCGCAAGCTCGACAGCGCCCGCCATTGCCAGCTCTGGCAGGTGACCGTCGAACACGCGCCCGAGGCCAAGCCCCTGGAAACCCTAGCCGAGCGCTTCGAGTTGGCCCTGGAAGACGGCCCGCTGCAAGTGGTCAGCCTGCCCGGGGTGTTCAGCCACGGCCGCCTCGACCGGGGCACCGCGCTGCTGCTCAAGCACCTGAATGGCCTGCCCAGCGGGCACGTGCTGGACTTTGGCTGCGGTGCCGGGGTGCTGGGCGCAACGGTCAAACGCCGTTACCCGCAAAACCGGGTGACACTGTTGGACGTGGATGCCTTCGCCGTGACCGCCAGCCGCCTGACGTTGGCCGCCAATGGGCTGGAGGGTGAGGTGATCAGCGGTGACGGCATCGACGCGGCGCCAACCGGGTTGAGCCTGATCCTGAGCAACCCACCGTTCCACACCGGGGTTCACACCAGCTACCAGGCCTCGGAAAACTTGCTGAAAAAATCGGCCGATCATCTGCAAAAAGGCGGCGAAATGCGCCTGGTCGCCAATAGCTTCCTGCGCTACCAGCCGCTGATCGAAGGGGCGTTGGGCAACTGCCAAGTACGCGAAGAAGCCGATGGCTTCCGTATCTACCAGGCCACGCACGGATAAAAACAGCGCTTGCCGAAAGCGTTTTACCGAGGCAGAATCCGCACCGTCCTAGGGGAGTAGTCTCCCGCGAGCACCCAGCTCGCCCGGTACGCGTCAACATACTTGGTCCACAGACCATGGCGCGTGCGACCCCCATGCGAGCCTGCATGGAGAGATCCGCATAGACGGATACGGGGTTTGACAAGACCTATGACACGCACACCTTACCCGGGGCGGGGAGGCTGTACGTGTCATAGCCGTGTCGACCCGCCCCCGTAGGAATCCTGATGCTGGAATCTCTGTTGGTCCCCACCGCTATCGTTGCTCTCGCCGAAATCGGCGACAAGACGCAACTGCTCGCGCTCATTCTCGCTGCCCGCTTCCGCAAGCCATGGCCGATCATCGCCGGCATCATCGCCGCCACCCTGGCCAACCATGCCGCAGCCGGTGCCGTTGGCGCGTGGGTCGGCAGTTTCTTCAGTGATTCGGCACTGCACTGGATCCTGGCTGCGAGCTTTACCGCTACGGCGCTGTGGACCCTGGTGCCGGACAAGATGGACGACGACGAGAACCCGGCACGCCGCTTCGGGCCATTCCTGACCACGCTGATCGCATTCTTCCTGGCGGAAATCGGCGACAAGACCCAGGTCGCCACGGTGATGCTGGCTGCACAGTACCCGCACCTGATCATGGTCATCATCGGTACCACCCTCGGCATGCTGATTGCCAACGTGCCGGTGGTGCTGGCGGGTAACTTCGCGGCCGACAAGCTGCCATTGACGTTGATTCGCCGCCTGGCGGCCACGGCGTTCTTCGTGCTGGCGATCGTGGCCGTTTACTCGGCGATGAAGGCCAGTGGCTGGATTGGGTAACATGAAAAGGGGGGCGCTTGGCGCCCCCACGATTCAAGCGATTACTGCTTGGCCGCAGCCTGATACAGCGGCATCACCTTCGGAATCGCCGCCTGCAATGAAGCAATGCGGCTATCGGACGCCGGGTGAGTGCTCATGAACTCGGGCGGCGCCCCTTCGGAGGCCTTGCTCATCTTGTTCCACAGCGTGATCGCGGCGTTCGGGTCGTAGCCGGCACGCGCCGACAGTTCCAGGCCAATCAGGTCGGCCTCGTTTTCGTTGGCCCGGCTGTTGGGCAGGGTCATGGCGTAGTTCACCACCGTGTCGGCCATCGCCATGCTGCTCTGGCCGAGGCCGAAGATGGCACCGGCACCCTGGCGGGCCATTTCCACACCGTACGCCTTGGACATGGCTTCACGGCTGTGTTCACGCAGGGCATGCGCGATCTCGTGGCCCACTACGGCGGCAATTTCCGCGTCGGTGAGTTTGAGCTGATCGATCAGGCCGGTGTAGACGATGATCTTGCCGCCAGGGCCGCAGTTGGCGTTCAGCTCATCACTCTTGATCACGTTGACTTGCCAGTCCCACTGCGCAGCATCCGGGCGGAACTTGGGCGCCTGGGCGATCAGGCGATTGGCGATTGCCTGCACACGCTTGGCATCGGCGCTGGACTTGTCGAGCACACCCTTGCTCGAGGCTTCACCCAGGGTCTGCTGGTACGACTGGGCGTACATCTGGTTGACCTCATCGGTCGAGAGCATGCTGAACATGTACTGCTGGCGCTCGACGCCGACAGCACCGCCGCTGGTGGTGTTCACCGCCTGGCAGCCGGCCAGCAGGATGCCAGCACTCAAAAGGCTGACGACAAAAGACTTACGCATGAAAACACTCCCTTTTTACATGCGCCGTATCCTAGGCCGAGTCGCCAGTAGCCGCTATAGCCGCAGGGAAGATTTTCGTCGCCGGCATTGGCCTCAGCCGCGAACAGCCCGGGGCAGGCAGTACCTCAGGCCGGGGTCAGACACTCCGGCGCATCCAGCTTGGGATCATTGACGAAAGTCGCCAAAGCCCGCTCGCGCAGTTGGCCCGGCGGGCTGGCCAGCAGTTCGTGCAAACGGGTAACCGGCGTATCCGGGTCGAGCCAGGCCGCCTGCCCGGCTTCGTCAAGGATCAGCGGCCGGCGCTGGTTCATGGCGGCCTGGGTCACCACCGCGCAGCTCAGCCATACCTGGTCCTGCACCGGGTAGGCCTCCCAGACAGCAGCAAAATACAGCGAGGCGCCCTCCCCCGGCGTCAGCCAATAGGGGCGCTTGCGCACGGTACCCCGCCACTCGTAAAAACCGTTGGCCGGCATCAGGCAACGGCGCTGGCGAAACGCCTCGCGGAACATGGGTTGCTCGGCCAACGTTTCGGCACGGGCATGGGCAGGGGTGCGGGACAGGTCGGTAAGCCAGGCCGGGGTCAGCCCCCAGCGCGCCTTGGCCAACTGCTGCTGGCCCTCGAGCTGGCGCTGGATCAGCACCGAAGCCCCGGGCGCAATATTCCATTGGGCCGGCTGGCCTGCGGGAAAGCCCGGCAGACTGGCAAGGGCCTGGGGCCAGCGAAACAGGGCGTAACGTCCACACATGGGCGAATTCAGAACCTAGCAGATCAAGGTACCGGGGAAACTCTCCGGTTCGTCGCCAACCAGTGGCTGGGCACCATTGTACGCATCGATCAGCTGCCGTGCGTACTCGGCCTGCTCATCCGCCACCGCTAGGCCGAGCAGCCCTTGCACAGGCAGTTCGCCCACAGCGCCCATCAAGTCACGGCCCATCAATTGCACGTCGATGCCCTCGCTGGCCAGCATGCCCACAAGCATTTCGGCTTCAAGCAGGTTTTCCGGTTCGTAGATCCGCCGCATCAGTCGTTCTCGCCAAAAACATCCAGCATCCATTCCTCGCCATGAACCTGCAGCACGAAGCGGATAGGCTTGCAGCACACCTGACAATCCTCGATGTACTCCTGATCGCCGCCGGACAGGTCCACCGTGGTTTCGACTTCTTCGCCACAATAAGGGCAATCGTAGATCGCAATTTCAAGCATCGCGGCCTCCGGGGTGACTTATGCGTATAATTGCCGGTCTGTTTGAAGGGCCTGTGTGCGTCCGAGCCGTTTTTCGGAGCCCGCCCCTACCTTATTACCCTAGCCGTTTCCAACAAGAGAGCATGATGGGCGAATTCGATGCCATCCGACCGTACGACGATGCTGAGGTCCCTGCCGTTCTGGCACGCCTGCTCAGCGACCCGGCATTCCTCGATATCCTCACCCACTTTCGCTTCCCGCGCGCGGCCGGAGCTCTCGGCTGGTTGCTCAAGCCGCTGATCGCCCGACGCCTGCGCAAGGAGTTCGCCGGTGTCACCTGCGTTTCGACCTTGCAGGACAAAGTCGAGTACTACGTCGACCAGACCATCGATCGCGCCACCGACGGCGTCACTTATTCGGGCGTGGAACAGCTCAAGGCCGGTACCGCCTATCTGTTCCTGGCCAACCACCGCGACATCGTCATGGACCCGGCGTTCGTCAACTACGCGGTGTACCACGCAGGCTTGCCCACCCCACGCATCGCCATCGGTGACAACCTGCTGCAAAAGCCGTTCGTCAGCGACATGATGCGCCTGAACAAGAGCTTCATCGTGCACCGCTCGATCAGTGGGCGCCGGGAAAAGCTCGCTGCCTACCAGTTGCTCTCGGCCTACATCAATCACTCGATCCGCAATGACGCGACCTCGATCTGGATTGCCCAGGCTGAAGGCCGGGCCAAGGACGGTGATGATCGTACTGACTCGGCGATCCTCAAGATGTTCCACATGAGCCGCAAGGACGAGGCGTTCGGGGCAGTTATCCAGAGCCTGAACCTGACCCCGGTGTCGATCAGCTACGAATACGACCCATGCGACCAGGCCAAGGCCCGCGAGCTGTACATCCGCGCCACCACCGGCACCTACAAGAAGGCACCGGGCGAGGACGACAACAGCATTGCCAAGGGTATTACCGGCTACAAGGGGCGGGTGCACATCAACTTTGCCCCCCCGGTGACCGAGTACTACGAGGACACCAAGCAGCTGGCGGCGGAAATCGACCGGCAGATTCTGGGTGGCTACCGGTTGTTCCCGGTGCACTACCTGGCCTATGCGATGTGGGAAGGCAAGGACGAAGCCCTGCAAGTGCCGGGGGCGGAGAAGGTGTTCCCGGCGGACGAACTGGCCAAAGCCAAGGAAGAATGGCAGCGCCGGCTGGATGCCTGCCCTGAAGAGCAGCGTCCGTACCTGGTGCTGCAGTATGCGACCCCGGTGCGTAACCAGTACCAGGTCAAGCAGCAGGCACCGGTAGCCTGACAGATACCGGGGCTGCTGTGCGGCCCCGGAATTTCAGAGCCAGGTACTGAACCAGGACAGCAGCAACGCCATCGCCAGGCAAGCAAACCCAAGAATATAAAAGTACTTGGGCACCCGCAGGTCGAACGCATCCACCAGCCCTTCCTCCAGTGCCAGGCTCTCGCGGGTTTCGGCCTCGCGCCGCCGCGCGCTGTGCAGCAGCAACCCGCCCGGGCAGGTCAGCAGCAGCGCCAGTACGTTGATCAGCTTGGTAGGATGGGCGGCCAGGAACCCCCAGAGCACTTGCAAGGACATCACGCAACCTCGGTGAAAGCGACGGCAAAGGTCCGCATTCTACCCAACTCGCCCCGTGGCGCCCGGCCTTGGCGACAAACTGTCATTAAATTTCATCTGTCATCCGCTCGTCATCTGAGCAGGCCACCCTGTCGGCCTTTTCATGACACGGAGCTTGTTCATGCTGCACGCCGAAAACCAGGACCGCCTCTACCTCGTCGCCCAGAGCGATGAACAACAGGCGCTGATCGATGGTTTTGCCATCAATGTGCAGGACCGTCAGTGGCTGGTCTACTGTGCGCTGGGCGGGCATGCGCATGAGAATTTGCCGGAGGTGGATGCCAGCACCGGCTTCAGCCTGCTGGATTTCCACATAGCAGCAGCGTGAGCCTGTACCGACGAAGAGGCCGGTACAGGCAACAACACGCTTACTGGCCGAGCACCTGGCCGATGGTCGGGTCTTTGAACAAGCGGGTCAGTGCATCGCTCAGCACATCGCCAACCAGCTGGGTGTTGGTGTCCTGGTTCGGCGCCATCCCGAAACGCTGGTCCAGCGAAGCACCGTAACGGCCGTTGTAGCTGCGGCCGCCGTTTTTCACATCTGCACGGAACGTGGCGCCAATGGTGGCCTCGGTCACATAGAGGTTGTCTTTCGGCGACTGATACTTCAGCTCTGCCAGGGTCACGGTCAGCTGCGGTGCGTTGTAGGCGTTCGGCGTCGGGGTGAAGCCGAGCAGGCGCACAGCAGCCTCGGCCTGGGCCTGCAGCTTGGGCACGATGTCGTTACCGCTGACACTGATGGTGCTGGTCTCGGGGTACATGCCACCGCGGGTGCCCAGGGACTGCGATGGGCGGCCGTCAACCACCCGGACCACCACCGGCTGGCCGTGGCCGACCGGGGCCAACTGGGCCTTGAGCGTGGGTTGCGGGTTGAGTTGTTGCGGGCTGTGGGCACAACCGACCAGGCTAAGGCTGGCCACGGCAAGCAAACCGAACAACAGACGTTGCAACATGCGCGTTTCTCCAGAAAATGCGGCTAAGGGGCACAGTATACCTAGCCTGATATCGACCAGTCATCGGTCCGAACCGCTTGTCACAATCGTTTCATGGCCGCGCCCGTATCCTTGCACCAAGCCCTAACGCAAAGGACTCGTCGCCATGGCCTCGCTCTGGACCTTGCTCTTCCAACGCCCGCGCCACAACGTTTACGCCCGCCTCGATGGACAAGGCAAATGCCTGGCCTTCAAGCAATGCACCCAGGCACCCAGCGGCAGCGGCTGGGTGCAGATCGGCGAAATTCAGCTGGCCTGGCTGGGCCGCGAACTGCCCGCCAGCGCCCGGGTTTGCGCCCGCGCAAGCCGCCGCTGGCACCAGCGCATCCTCGCGGCCTGACAAACGCTGCAATAAAAACCACGAATGGCGACATTTCTGCCCGCGACATCGCTATAATCTCCCCCCGATTATAAGGACGTCTCCTGATCGGGCCCCGCATTCGCCGATTGACCCCGGCAACTTCACCGCTTAGCCCACAGAGAGCCTTCCACTCAGGTCTTGCATCGGCTGTCGTGCCTGCTTTTCCGGCCCTTCACACTGCATGAACCTGCGGGTTGCCATCGCGCAGTCCCCTTTTGAGGTTCACGTCTCCAAAAGAGCGTGAAAAAACGGTTTTCACAACTTCACAAGAGTGTGGCGAGCAAATGAACAGTCTGGCATGTGCAAAAGCGGCAGATGTTTCCCGAACAGCCCTGAACAGGCGGCAAATACGCTCATCGCGCATGAGTGTCTGAACCGTTCCATAACGCACGCACGACACCTTGACCATAAGTCGAATTGCCGCACCTGTGGCAAACGGCGTTCAATACCTGAACCCGAAGACTGATTGGCGGTGTCCGCGGAAGTTGAAAGAACTGCGAAAAGTCGGACATGGCGACCCTGGCGAACCCAGGTCCTATGCTGTCAATTAGGTAGCTGTAGATTGTGGAGACGCGTTAAATGGCGCAGAACGAATCGGTTGATGTGGTACTGGTAGGCGCGGGCATCATGAGTGCCACCCTGGCCGTACTGCTCAAGGAGCTTGACCCGAACCTGAAGCTTGAGGTCGTCGAGGCAATGGACTCCGGAGCCGCGGAAAGCTCCAACCCCTGGAACAACGCTGGTACCGGCCACGCCGGCCTGTGCGAGCTGAACTACACACCGCAGGCCGCCGATGGCAGCATCGACATCAAGAAGGCCGTGCACATCAACACCCAGTTCGAGGTTTCGCGCCAGTTCTGGGCCTACCTGAGCAAGAAGGGCAACTTCGGCTCGGCGCGTGCGTTCATCAACCCTGTCCCGCACCTGAGCTACGTCGAGGGTGACAAGGGTGTTTCCTTCCTCAAGAAGCGCTTCGAGCTGCTCAAGCAGCACCACGCCTTCGCCGACATGGAATACACCGAAGACAAGGCCGTGATGAACGACTGGATGCCGCTGATGATGCCTGGCCGCCCGGCCGACCAGCATATCGCCGCAACCCGCGTGGCCAAAGGTACCGATGTCAACTTCGGCGCCCTGACCAACAAGCTGCTCAAGCTGCTGGGAGACTCGCCGGACGCGCAGGTCAAGTACAGCAAGAAAGTCGTTGGCCTGCGCCGTAATGGCAGCGGCTGGACCGTGAGCATCAAGGACGTCAACAGCGGCGGCAGCCGCGAAGTGGATGCCCGCTTTGTGTTTCTCGGCGCCGGTGGCGCGGCCCTGCCGTTGCTGCAGTTGTCCGGCATCCCGGAAAGCAAGGGCTTCGGCGGCTTCCCGGTCAGCGGCCAGTGGCTGCGTTGCGACAACCCGGAAATCGTCAAGCAGCACCAGGCCAAGGTCTACAGCCAGGCCGCTGTCGGCGCCCCGCCGATGTCGGTACCGCACCTGGACACCCGCGTCGTGGACGGCAAGACTTCGCTGCTGTTCGGCCCATATGCCGGTTTCACTACCAAGTTCCTCAAGCACGGTTCGCTGATGGACCTGCCGCTGTCGGTACGCATGGGCAACATTGGCCCAATGCTGGCCGTGGCCCGCGACAACATGGACCTGACCAAGTACCTGGTCAGCGAAGTGATGCAGTCGATGGAGCAGCGCCTGGAAGCCCTGCGTCGCTTCTATCCACAGGCCAAGGCTGAAGACTGGCGCCTGGAAGTGGCAGGTCAGCGCGTCCAGATCATCAAGAAAGACCCGAAGAAAGGCGGCGTGCTGCAGTTCGGTACCGAGCTGGTCTCGGCACAGGACGGCAGCCTGGCGGCACTGCTCGGCGCATCGCCGGGTGCTTCGGTAACCGTATCGATCATGCTGGAACTGATCGAGCGCTGCTTCCCCGAGCAGGCCAAGGGTGCCTGGGCTGCCAAGCTCAAGGAAATCTTCCCCGCACGCGAGAAGACCCTGGCGACCGATGCTGCCCTGTACCACAAGATCAGTGCCGAAAACGACGTGGCGCTGGACCTGGCAGAAAGCAGCCCGGCGGCCAAGCATTACGCCTGAACCGCCCGCTAACGAAAAAACGCCCCTCGGGGCGTTTTTTTGTGTCTGGCGATCTATCAACCTGTGTGGGCCTCTTCGCGGGCTTGCCCGCTCCCACAGGTTCGGCGCTGCCCTCATCCCTGTGGGAGCGGGCGAGCCCGCGAAAGGGCCAGCACAGGTTGAAGATCAGCCGCGGGCGTTATCGATGATCTCGATGTACTCCGGCGCATTGCGCTGGTCGGCAATCTGCTCGACGAAGGTCTTGCCGTGCTCGTCCTTGCCATCCAGGTCCAGGCCAGCTTCGACGAAGAAGCCGACAAAGCGCTCGAAGTCATCGACGCGCAGGCCACGGTAAGCCTTGACCAGCTTGTGCAGCGACGGCGAGGTCACGCCATCGGCCGGCTCGAACTGAAGGAACGACTTGATGTAGTCGTCGCTGATTTCGTCACCGATTACCTGTTTCTTGTCTTTACGCATTGCCGACTCCAACTGGACCATCACGGAATTTCGAAGGCCGGCAGTTTACCCCTCGCAGGCTACGCGCCTCAACGCGTACGTACGGTGCCGGTGTGCAAGTCGGCCCATATATGGCCGTTGCCATACGTAAGAAACTGCACGTACAGCGTTTCGTTGCGCAACAGGTCCATGATCACCCGGTAGTCGCTCACCGGGTAATTCAGGCTCAAGGTGCGGGTTTTTTCGTCATACACCGGCTTCTTCAGGCTCTTGGCGGCTTCACCGTCGAAGGTCAGCAGCACCTGAGCGATGGTGGCGCCCTTGCTCAACGGCTTGCCCTTCAGGCGCACCTGCAGCGACGAAGTGATCGGGATCGGTTGCTGGTCGGACTGGCGCTGGGCCCCGACTACCACCGAGTAATCGGTCACTTGCAGCAGTTGCTGGCTGGTCGGCGCTTCCTGGCGCAGGGACAGGTCGTCAGGTGGCAGGAACTGGCTGTGCAGGGGTGCGGCGGCGAGTGGCAGGCTGAAGGCCAACAGGAGGGGAAGAATCGCACGCATGTGAGGCTCCTTGTATGAAGGAGCACTCTAGCACGCTGTGTCTGGGCTGTACCGGCGCCATCAATCGAACTGCGCGCGCAACCAGGCCTGGTACTCGGCTACACCCGCCTCACCCTCGCGCGGCGCCCAGTGCGCATGCTCGCCCTCGCCTACCGGCCGGTACGGCCCAGCCTTGCACTCGAACAGGATGCTGTCGGGCTCCAGCACCACCAAGCCATGGTAGGTACCCGGCGCCAGGTCGACACCCAGGCAGTCGCCCCCAGCCTGCAGCACCCGCTTGGCAGTGACCCCGCCCTGCTCATCGAAAATCAGCAGGCCAAAGCGCCCCTTGAGCACCAGCAAGGTCTCTGCCTTGTCGGCGCTCAGGTGGCGGTGCGGCGGGATGTAGGTCGTCGGCTGCAACCCGACCGCCATGCGATGGCACGGCTCTTCCATTTCGTGGAAGGTGTGATGCTGCCGCCCGCGCGGGTTGGCAGCAGCCTTTTCGGCCAGCCCGGCGAACAGCGATTGGTCGATGAACGCAGGCTGGCGCATGATCACAGCCCCTTCACGGCGAAGATGCCGTTGGCGTTGCGCCAGTAGCCTTTGTAGTCCATGCCGTAACCGAAGATGTAGCGGTCGACGCAGGGCAGGCCCACGTAGTTGGCCTTGAGGTCCGGGCTGGCCTTGCGGTCGTGGTCCTTGTCGATCAGCACCGCAGTGTGCACCGAGCGCGCGCCGGCATGCTTGCAGAACTCGATGATGGCGCTGAGGGTGTGGCCTTCGTCGAGGATGTCGTCGACGATCAGCACGTCACGGTCGATGAACGACACTTCCGGCTTGGCCTTCCAGAACAACTCGCCGCCGCTGGTCTGGTTGCGGTAGCGGGTGGCGTGCAGGTACGAGGCTTCCAGCGGGAACTGCAGGTGGGTCAGCAGTTTGCCGGAGAAGATCAGGCCACCGTTCATTACGCAGAACACCACCGGGTTCTTGTCGTGCAGGTCTTTGCAGATCTGCTCGCCGACCTTGGCGATGGCCGCTTCGACTTCGGCTTCGGTGTACAGGCAGTCAGCTTCACGCATGACTTGACGGATATGCTCGAGATCGGCGGACATGGCGCTCTCCGGGGTGCAATTTGGAAAAGCGGGCAAAGGTACGCATCCGCTCGTCACAGATCAAGCATTTATGGACTAACGTCCAGAATGACCAGACGACAGCACAGGCTGAATAGATTAATCTAGCGCGGTTTTTTTGCCCGCCTTTCGGAGCCCCCCTATGCCCACTCGTGAGATCCGCCATCCGCTGATCCGCCACAAGCTCGGCCTGATGCGCCGTGCCGATATCAGCACCAAGAATTTTCGCGAACTCGCCCAGGAAGTCGGCGCCCTTCTGACCTATGAGGCCACCCAGGACCTGCCACTCGAAACCTACGAGATCGACGGCTGGTGTGGCAAGGTCTCGGTGGAAAAAATCGCCGGCAAGAAGATCACTGTGGTACCGATCCTGCGCGCCGGCATCGGCATGCTCGATGGCGTGCTCAGCCTGATCCCGGGTGCCAAGGTCAGCGCCGTTGGCGTTGCCCGCAACGAAGAAACCCTGGAAGCCCACACCTACCTGGAAAAGCTCGCGCCAGACATCAACCAGCGCCTGGCCCTGATCATCGACCCGATGCTGGCCACTGGCGGTTCGATGGTCGCCACCATCGACCTGCTGAAAAAGGCTGGCTGCAAAGAGATTCGCGCCATGGTGCTGGTCGCCGCGCCAGAAGGCATCGAGGTGGTGGAAAAAGCCCACCCGGACGTGAAAATCTACACCGCCTCGATCGACCAGCGCCTGAACGAGCACGGCTACATCGTGCCAGGCCTGGGCGATGCCGGTGACAAGATCTTCGGCACCAAGCAAAAGGACGCCTGACCATGCAGGACGGCTTCAACGACCCGCTCTGGCGCCAGGTCGTTTCGGGCGCGCAGATGCTTTTCGTGGCATTCGGCGCGCTGGTGCTGATGCCCCTGATCACCGGCCTGGACCCGAACGTCGCGCTGTTCACTGCCGGCATCGGCACCTTGCTGTTCCAGCTGGTCACCGGCCGTCAGGTACCGGTGTTCCTGGCTTCGAGCTTTGCCTTCATCACCCCTATCATCCTCGCCAAGGGCCAGTTCGGCCTGGCCGAGACCATGGGCGGCGTGATGGCTGCAGGCTTCGTGTACACCTTCATGGGCCTGATGGTAAAAATCAAAGGCACCGGTTTCATCGACCGCATGCTGCCGCCCGTGGTGATCGGCCCGGTAATCATCTCCATCGGCCTGGCCATGGCGCCTATCGCCGCCAACATGGCAATGGGCAAAGGTGGGGATGGTACAGCGCTGATGCCGTACAAGACGGCCATGCTGATCTCGATGCCAGCGCTGCTGACAACCTTGATCGTTGCCGTATTCGGCAAGGGCATTTTCCGCCTGGTACCCATCATCTCCGGCGTGCTGGTGGGCTTTGCCCTGTCGTTCGCCTTTGGCGTGGTCGACACCGCCAGGATCGCTGCCGCACCGTGGCTGGAAATCCCCAATTTCACCGCCCCTGCGTTCAACTGGCAGGCCATTCTGTTCATCGTTCCGGTTGCGCTGGCGCCGGCGATCGAGCATATCGGCGGGGTGATCGCGGTGGGCAGCGTGACCGGTCGTGACTACCTGAAGAAGCCTGGCCTGCACCGGACGTTGCTGGGGGACGGCCTGGCGACTACTGCAGCCGGCCTGTTCGGCGGCCCGCCCAACACTACCTATGCCGAAGTGACCGGCGCGGTGATGCTGACCAAGAACTACAACCCGAAGATCATGACCTGGGCGGCGGTCTTCGCCATTACCCTGGCGTTCATCGGTAAGTTCGGCGCGCTGCTGCAGAGCATCCCGGTGCCGGTGATGGGCGGCATTCTGTGCCTGCTGTTCGGCTCGATCGCAGCGGTGGGCATGAACACCATGATCCGCCACAAGATCGACCTGGCCGAAGCACGCAACCTGGTGATCGTCTCGGTGACATTGGTGTTCGGTATCGGCGGCGTGCTGATCGGCAGCGGTGACGGCCCGGATGACTGGGGCCTGAAGGGCATCGCCCTGTGCGCCATTGTGGCTATTGCGCTGAACCTGATTCTGCCGGGCAATGATGGCTGGAAGCACAAGAAGCTGGATGTATAAACGGTCGGAAGGGGCCGCAAGGCGGCCCCTTCGATTCAGGCCTTGTCACACATATCAGCCAACACCCTCACCCACTCCGGGTGATCATTCAGGCACGGCACCAGCACCAGCTCCCGGCCACCCGCCTCGACAAACTGCTCGCTGCCACGCATGCCTATCTCTTCCAGCGTTTCGATGCAATCCGCCACAAACGCCGGGCACATCACCAGCAGCTTCTTCACACCTGCCTTGGCCAGCTCATCCAACCGCGTCTCGGTGTAGGGTTCGATCCACTTGTCCCGGCCCAGCCGCGACTGGAACGATACCGACCACTTGCCATCAGGTATGCCCATTCTCTGCGCAAAGGCTTTGGCCGTAGCCAGGCATTGCCCGCGATAGCAAACCGAACGTACTTCGGCGGTCGCTTCGTAGCAGCAATCGGCAGCACGCAGGTCGTGCTTGACCCCTTTCGGAAACAGCTTTTTCAGGTGCCGTTCCGGCAAACCATGGAAGCTCAACAGCAGGTGGTCGTAACCCGTCTCAAGGTACGGCCGGGCACTGGCAGCCAGTGCCTCGATGTACGCCGGGTGCTCGTAGAACGGCTGCAGCACACGCATCTGCAACGGCAACTGGCGCTCGCTGACTGTCTGTTTTGCCTGCTCGACCACCGTGGTCACCGTGCTGTCGGCGAACTGTGGATACAGCGGCGCCAAAGTCACCTTGCGCACACCTTCGGCGGCCAGCCGCTCCAACACATCAGGCAACGCTGGCTGGCCGTAGCGCATGGCAATTTCCACTGGGCCATGCGGCCAGTGCTCGACCATCGCGGCCTGCAGCCGACGGGTCAGCACCACCAGAGGCGAGCCCTCCTCCCACCAGATCGAAGCGTAGGCATGTGCCGACTGCTCTGGGCGCTTGATCAGGATCAGCGACACCAGCAAGCGCCGCAA
Source organism: Pseudomonas sp. DCB_BI (assembly GCF_026240995.1). NCBI lineage: Bacteria > Pseudomonadati > Pseudomonadota > Gammaproteobacteria > Pseudomonadales > Pseudomonadaceae > Pseudomonas > Pseudomonas sp. DCB_BI. Next base: position 352,645 of record NZ_JAPFCG010000001.1, read on the forward strand.
CGGCCACGGCAGGTCGACCACGTACGGGTCCATGAGGAACTGGTTGAGGTAGCGGCGTACATCGGCCACCGAGGTGGAGGCCGGGGAACCCAGGTTGACCAGCAGCAGGGCATGATCGGTCATGCAGCGTCCTATGTCAGAGGCGGCTGGACAAATTGTCCAGGGCCGATTGCAGATCGTTGAAACGGAAGGTGAAGCCTGCCGCGAGCAAGCGCACTGGGCGCGCCCGCTGGCCACCGAGCAGCAGCATCGACAGCTCGCCCAAGCCTGCCTTCAGCAGAAATGCGGGCACCGGCAGCAGTGCCGGCCTGTGCAAGGTACGCCCCAGGCGCTTGGCGAACTCGCGGTTGCGCACCGGCTCGGGCGCGCAGGCATTATAAGGACCGCTGGCATCCTTGTGCTGCAACAGAAAATCTATCAGGGCGACCTGGTCGTCTATATGGACCCAGGGCATCCATTGCCGCCCGTCGCCCAGAGGCCCGCCCAGTCCCAGTTTGAACGGCACGCGCAGGCGCGACAAAAAGCCGCCGTCGCTGGCCAGCACCAACCCGGTACGCACCAGCACCACGCGAATACCCTGGGCCTGGGAACGCTGGGCGGTCTCTTCCCAGGCAATGCATAACTGGCTGGCGAAATCTTCCCGCACGGGGGTTGAGGCCTCGGTCAGCTCGCGCTCACCGCCATCACCGTACCAGCCCACCGCAGACCCCGAAATCAACACTTCCGGGCGCTGCTCCCGGGTGCCGAGCCAAGCCAGCAGCTGCTCGGTGAGCGTAATGCGGCTGGCCCACAGCAGGTTGCGCCGGGCAGCCGTCCAAGGCCGGTCGGCAATCGGCGCCCCCGCGAGGTTGACCACCGCGTCGAGCTGATCATCCGGCTCCAGCTGCTCCAACCGGGCGATACCCCGTACGCCAGTGCCGCAAATTTTCGGCACATCCTGAGGGCGCCGGCTCCACACTGTCAGCCGATGGCCCTGGCCAAGCCAGTAGTGGCAAAGGTGCTTGCCAATCAACCCAGTGCCGCCCGTCAGCAATATATGCATGGCTGTGTCCTCGCAGAATGCGGCGGTGGTCTATTTTTAACATCAAGGCACTTTTTTGACCCGACGCTCTCGGATAAACATAGGCCAACCTGACCGCTTAAGCGGAATAACCTTATACAAATTTTGCACATTGTACAGGTTTGCCTGAAAGCGTACTCTGCTCACAGCAAGGTTCGAAGAGGCCATCATGACAGTACCTATTGCCATCATCGGGGCCGGTATCGCCGGCCTGTCAGCCGCCCAAGCCCTGCAGAAGGCCGGGCAATCCGTGCACTTGTTCGACAAAGGCCACGGCAGTGGGGGGCGCATGGCCAGCAAGCGCAGCGAGGCCGGCGCACTCGACCTCGGTGCCCAATATTTCACTGCGCGTGACCGGCGCTTTGTCGACCAGGTGCAGCAATGGGTTGCCGCCGGCTGGGCCGAACAGTGGAAACCGCAGCTGTACAACTACCGGGATGGCACCCTCAGCCCTTCCCCGGACGAGCAGACGCGCTGGGTCGGCGTGCCACGAATGAGTGCCATCACCCGCGGCCTGCTCAAGGACGTCACGGTCAATTTCGGCTGCCGCATTGCCGAAGTGTTCCGCGGCAAACAGTACTGGCACCTGCAGGACACCGAAGGCTGCAGCCACGGCCCCTACAGCCGCGTCGTGATCGCAGTCCCTGCCCCCCAGGCCACACCACTGCTGGCCGCCACCCCGAAACTGGCGGCGGTGGCTGCGGGTGTGCAGATGGAGCCCACCTGGGCCGTTGCACTGGCCTTCCAGGCAGCCCTGGACACGCCGATGCAAGGCTGCTTCGTCCAGGACAACCCACTCGACTGGCTGGCCCGCAACCGCAGCAAGCCAGGCCGGGACGAACAGCTCGACACCTGGGTACTGCACGCCACTGCCGACTGGAGCCGGCAGCACATCGACCTGTCCAAGGAAGAAGTCATCGAACAGCTGTGGGGCGAATTCGCCGAGCTGGTCGGCTGCGTGGTACCCGAGCCAACCTTTGCCCTGGCCCACCGCTGGCTATACGCCCGCCCCAGCAGCAACCATGAATGGGGCGCACTGGCCGATGCCGACCAGGGCTTGTACGCCTGCGGCGACTGGTGCCTGTCCGGGCGGGTCGAAGGTGCATGGCTCAGTGGCCAGGAAGCGGCACGACGACTGCTCGAACACCTGGAGTGATTTAGCACTATACAAAAATAGTGGTTTGCATAACTTCTGTGCTGTGCTGGAATAAACCTGTACAAGATTTTACTTACGTACAGGTTTATGGAGGCAGCCATGCACGACCCTTCCGCCCACAGCAAGCCGCGTATCGCCATCAGCGCCTGCCTGACCGGGCACAGCGTGCGCTATAACGGTGGCCACAAGTCCTCTGACCTGTGTCGCACACAACTCGAACAACACTTCGACTGGTTGCCGGTATGCCCGGAAGTGGCTATTGGCTTGGGCGTGCCACGCGATCCGATTCGCCTTATCGGCAACCCCGAACAACCGGAAGTGGTGGGTACTCGCAACCCGGGCATGGACGTGACCGGCCCGCTACGCAGCTATGGCGAGCAGATGGCCAGCCAGCTCGACGACATCTGCGGCTATATCTTCATGCAGAAATCGCCCTCTTGTGGCCTGGAGCGCGTCAAGGTGTACCAGGACAATGGCTACCCAGCCATGAATGGCGGCCGCGGTGTGTATGCCCAGGCTTTCTGCGAAATGCGCCCCGACCTGCCGGTCGAGGAAGAAGGCCGCCTGCACGACCCGGTGCTGCGCGAGAATTTCATCAGCCGCGTCTACGCCTATGCTGACTGGCAGCGCGTATTGGCCGAAGGCCTCAGCCGGGGCGCGTTGGTGCGCTTTCACTCACGCTACAAGTACTTGCTGATGGCCAACAATCCGCAGGCCTATCGCACCCTTGGCCGCCTGCTTGGCAGCATGGACAAGGACGTCGACCCCCAAGCCATTGGCCAGCTCTATTTCAGCCAGCTGATGCAGGCCCTGCGTCGCTGCGCCAGCCGGGGCACCCACTGCAACGTGCTGCAGCACCTGTGCGGTTACTTCAAGAATGCCCTGACCCAACAGGACAAGGACGAGTTGCAGACAGTCATTGGCCAGTACCATAAAGGCGTGGTGCCGCTGGTGGTGCCGTTGACCCTGCTCAAGCACCATTTGCGCAAGCACCCTGACCCGTACCTGCAACAGCAGGCCTACCTGCAGCCGCACCCCGAAAGCCTGGGCTTGCGCAATGCGGTCTGACGCGTTACTGCCCATTGGCGAACTGGCGCGCCGCACCGGCGTCAACCCGGTCACCCTGCGCGCCTGGGAGCGTCGTTATGGCCTGCTCAAGCCCCAGCGCACTGCGAAGGGGCATCGCCTGTATCCGCTGGAGCAGGTTGAGCGGGTCGAGGCGATCCTGGCCTGGCTGCAACGTGGTGCCTCCGTCGGCCAGGTCCGTGACTTGCTCGACAAACCGGCCAGCACAGCGCCCAAGGGTGACTGGCAAGCCAGGCAGTTCCAGCTGATCGAAGCCATCGCCAGCCTGTCACAGCGTGCCCTAGACCAGCAGCTTAACCAGGCCATGGCCCTGTACCCCGCCGTGACCCTGTGCGAGCAACTGCTGCTCCCGCTGCTCGACCTGCTCGACCTGCGCTGGCGCAATTATTTCAATGCGCGGCTGGAGCAGGTGTTCTTTCACGGTTGGCTGCGCAGCAAGCTCGGTGCTCGCGTGTACCACGACAACCAGCTGCTGCAAGGCCCCGCTGTACTGCTTGCGGAGGACTGCGAACGTACCTTCAACCCCGGCTTGTGGTTATGCGCGTGGTTGTTCACCAGCAATGGCTTCCCGGTCGAGGTGCTGGAACAGCCGGTATCCGCCCCACAACTGCAAACCGCGCTCAGCGCCTTCCAGCCACGCGCCGTGCTGCTGCATCTGGGGCCGCGCATCGACGACAAAGCGTTGCTGCGTTCTCTGCAGGGCATGCCAGGACCGAAGCTGCTGGGCGGCAGCATGGTCGCCTTGCATGAAGCCCAACTGAGGGAGTCCGAGCTGCCCGACCTTTTCCTGTTCGATACCCCGCAGGCGGCATTGCGCTTGCTTCAAGCGCATGACCGCCAGCCTGTAGAGATGAATGCCCCATGCACCTGACCTGGCTGCGCAGCGATCTGCGCATCGATGACAACACCGCTCTTAGCGCCGCTGCCGAACGCGGCCCAACCATCGCGTTGTGGCTGGTCAGCCCCGGGCAATGGCAAGCGCACGACGACGCCGACTGCAAAGTCGACTTCTGGCTGCGTAATCTGCGCGACCTGCGCCAGTCGCTGGAAAAGCTCAACATTCCGCTACTGATCCGTAAAGTCAGTACCTGGGACCAGGCGCCGCAAGCCGTCCTTGATGTCTGCCGCCAGCATCAGGTGCAAAGCGTGCACTGGAACGAGGAATATGGCATCAACGAGCAGCGCCGGGACGATGCTACCCGCGCAATGCTCGAAAAAGCGGCTATCCAGGCACACAGCCATCTCGATCAGCTGCTATTCCGCCCCGGCACCATCCTGACCCGCAGTGGCGATTACTTCCAGGTGTTCAGCCAGTTCAAGAAAAACTGCCTGGAACACTTGCACCGCAGCTTGCCTGCGCTGGCCCATCGGGTGAAGCGCCAGGCACCGCTGAACATCGAGAGCGACCCGATTCCCCAACACATCGACGGGTTCGAGAAAACCGCGCATGCATTGCGTGAGCACTGGCCCGCAGGTGAAGCAGAGGCACAGACCAGGCTGTCGCGCTTTCTTGACGAGGCCATCGACGACTACCACCAGTTGCGCGACCTGCCGGCCAAGCCCGGTACCAGCCAGCTCTCCACTTACCTGGCCGCGGGTGTCATTTCACCGCGCCAATGCCTGCATGGCGCCCTGGCCAGCAACCGGGGCGAATTCGACAGCGGCAGCATCGGCGTGCAGACCTGGATCAACGAGCTGCTCTGGCGTGAGTTCTACAAGCATATCCTGCACGGTTATCCACAGGTGTCACGCCACCGCGCGTTCCGCGCCCATACCGAGGCCCTGCCATGGCGCGATGCACCCGACGACCTCGAAGCCTGGAAACAAGGCCGCACCGGCCTCCCGATCATCGACGCCGCGATGCGCCAACTGCTGCACACAGGCTGGATGCACAACCGCCTGCGCATGGTCGTGGCCATGTTCCTCAGCAAGAACCTGCTGATCGACTGGCGCAAGGGCGAACGCCACTTCATGCGCCACCTGATAGACGGTGACCTGGCCGCCAACAACGGCGGCTGGCAGTGGAGCGCGTCCACCGGCACCGATGCGGTGCCCTATTTCCGTATTTTCAACCCGGTTTCGCAATCGCAGCGCTTCGACCCTCAGGGGCAGTTCATTCGCCACTGGGTACCCGAACTGCAAACGCTCGATGAAAAAGCCATCCATCAACCCATTAAATCGACGGACCTTTTCGGTAATACTTCATACCTAAGTCCAATCGTAGATCTCAGCAGCAGTCGCCAGCGGGCCCTGGATGCGTTCAAAGGGCTGCCACGCCGGCAGAATTAGGGGATAACGTCTTGATTAACTCGCGCAGTTTCTGGGTTACAGGCGCAAGCAACGGACTTGGCTTGGCTTTGGTGGAGCGGATGCTCGATGAAGGGCATCGCGTTGCCGCAAGTGGCAAGGACAGCGCTGTGCTGGAAGCGTTGCGGGCACGTTACGGCAGCCAATTGTTGCAGGTGCCGTGGGGGTTGCATGATGAGCAACAAGTCACCGATGCGTGCCAACAAATTTGCCATGCCTGGTGCTCGCTGGACGGGCTGATCATCAACACCGGCACCAGCGATTACTTGCCAGACAATGTGGGTGACAGCGAGTTGATTGAAACGATCGTCACTACCAACCAGCTCGCCGCAGAGCATTGCCTGAGCAAAGCGCTGCCGTTGTTGGCAAAGGGGCAGTCGCCGCAAGTGATGGCGCTTTTCAACCGTTATTCGGCGCTGCAGCTGTTTGCGCCGACACAGGTGACCGCAGGCTGGAACACCTTGCCGCAATGGATGCGTGAGCAGCGCAAGGCCCTTGAGCAGCAAGGGGTAGCCCTGACTATCGTTGGGCCACAATCGCTGAAGGTAACGGTGACGTCCGCACAGGCGATACCAGAGGAGTGGACACCCGGCAGTGCTGCAGAAGAGTTATTGCGGCGGTGGCCTCAGGCAGAACCGGAACTGGTCCTGGAGACTCTGGAACTCAGCAGCCTGTGGCCGCTGACGCGCTAGTACCTGAAATCAGCATTACCGCCTTCGCGGGCCTTGCCCGCGAAGGGGTGAATGCAAGTGGACTCAGAGCGCCATTCGGTAATGCAGGCTGTAGCTTTCTACACCATCATTGGGCTCTTTGATGCCGGCGTTCGAATAGTGAATTGCCCGCACCCCAATCTCATGCCCGCCGGCAAAGCGCAAACCAAAGCCGATGCGGTCTTCGAACTGGAATGCCGAACCCAGCTCGTTGCTTTCCAGCTCGGTGCTGGAGAACGCCGCCACCCCAATCCCCGCCTCGATATAAGGCTTCACCGACTCACCGGCAAATTCATAGACGAACACTGGCGCGAAAGACAGGCTGTGATTGCTCGCGGTCTCGTCGCCATCCCAGTAGGTGTAGGCCCCATCCCAATAGCCGGTCAGCCGACCAACGCTGGTCTGCCACCAACTAGCGTCCCAGTTCGATTGCAGCCCTAACCGGTAGACCATGGTCGAGTCGCCGGTTTGCCCCACCGAAAACGAAACATCGGCAGCTTGTGCCGACATCGCTTGCCCCCAAATAAAGGCAGCAGCCGCTGCCAAGCCCAGCAGTTTCCTCATAAGAAACATCCTTCCTGATGCTGTTGTTAGTGTCCGCCTCATCTCAGGCAAGCGGTAGAAAGCAGAAGTGGAACGATAGTTCAGCCTTTTTTCACGTTTTTTTCACAACGCAAAGCTTTGCACATCGTCGGACTTATGCCACAGCACAGGTAGGATTCTTCTTAAGGTTTCTGGGTCAGCGCTTGTCCAGAAACGTGCAGCGCCGGCCGGGCCTTCGGCCAACAGGTCATTGGCACCCAGCAGCCGTCGCAACTGACGCGCCACGGCCGCGCCGGTGTCGATCACGGCTACGTGCTCCGGCACCATGCCGGCCAGCAATGGGCGAAGGAAAGGGTAATGGGTGCAGCCGAGGATCAGCGTATCGCAGCCTGCTGCCAGCAGCGGCTGCACATAACCTTGCAGCAGCTGGCGCAACGCCGGACTTGCAAGGTCACCGGTTTCGATCAACTCGACCAGGCCGGGGCAAGGCTGGGTAATAACCTGCACGTCGTTGGCGAAGCGATCGAGCAAGGCCGCGAACTTGGCACTCTGCAAGGTACCGGTGGTAGCCAGCACACCCACCACACCCGAGCGCGTGGCGGCCGCTGCCGGCTTCACGGCCGGCTCCATGCCCACCAAAGGCCAGCCCGGATACAACTCTCGCAGGTCGGCCACTGCCGCCACCGTGGCGGTGTTGCAGGCCAACACCATGGCCTTTGCGCCCTGCTCATGGAAGAACCCGGCAATGTGCCGGCAGCGCTCGCGGATGTAGTCCGGCGACTTCTCACCGTAGGGTATATGCCCGCAATCGGCCACATACAGCAACGTCTCGTTGGGCAGCAGGCGCTGGATCTCGGCGAGCACGGACAACCCGCCGACCCCCGAGTCCATCACGCCGACCGGCGCCGAGCGCTCAGCCATCGCGTTTGCCACAGACAGCACAAGCCGGGTCGCGCTTGACGCGCAGCTCGCGGATACGGGTGCCAAGGGCATCGATCAACAACAAACGGCCGACCAACGGCTCGCCAAAGCCCGCCAGCAACTTCATTGCTTCGAGCGCCTGCAAGCTGCCTACCAGGCCCACCAGAGGGCCGATCACCCCGGCTTCGCTGCACGTCAGCTCCGCTTCGCTGCCATGCCCGTACAGGCAGTGGTAGCAAGGGCTATAGTCGCGCCGCGGGTCGAATACCGACAGTTGCCCTTCCAGGCGGATTGCCGCACCGCTGACCAGCGGCTTGGCGGCAGCGACACACGCGGCGTTGACCGCCTCGCGGGTGGCGAAGTTATCGGAGCAATCCAGCACCAGGTCGACCGCTGCCACCGTGGCGGCCAACGAGTCTTCGTCCAAAGCCTGGCGGTGGGCGACCAGGCTGATTTCCGGGTTGATCGCCTGCAGACGTTGCAGCGCCGAGTCGACCTTGCTCATGCCGACGCTGGCACTGTCGTGGATCACTTGGCGTTGCAGGTTGGTGAGGTCGACGGTGTCGAAGTCGGCCAGGTGCAGTTCCCCTACACCGGCAGCAGCCAGGTACAAGGCAACCGGCGAGCCCAGGCCCCCCAGCCCGACGATCAGCGCCTTGCTTTGCTTGAGCCGCAACTGGCCGTCGATGTCGATCTGCGCCAGCAGTACCTGGCGGCTGTAACGCAGCAGTTCCTCATCACTTAGCATGGCAGGCGCCCCAAGGTAATGCGTTCATGGCCGCCCAGGTCGGTACGACTGGCGACCTCGACAAAGCCTTGCTCAGCCAGCAAAGCGCGTACGGCAGCTGCCTGATCGTAGCCGTGCTCCAGCAGCAACCAGCCCCCCGGCAACAGATGCGCCGGGGCCTGGGCGGCGATCACACGCAGGTCGTCCAGGCCATCGGCACCGGCCACCAGGGCGCTGCTGGGCTCGAAGCGTACATCGCCAGCCACCAGATGCGGGTCTGCTGCGGCAATGTAGGGCGGGTTACTGACGATCAAGTCGAAACGCTCACCGACCAGGCTGTCGAACCAATGGCTGACGCGTACCTGGGCGTTGTTCAGGCCCAGACGCTGACGATTGCGCTCGGCCAGGGCTGCGGCTTCCTCCACCCGGTCGACCGCAGTCACCTGCCAGGCCGGCCGTTCGCTGGCCAGCGCCAGAGCGATAGCACCCGTGCCGGTACCCAGGTCAAGAACCGTGGCTGGCGAGGCGGCTTGCAGCTCCAGGGCAGTCTCGACAAGCAACTCGGTATCCGGCCGCGGGATCAGGGTATGCGGCGCGACTTCCAGGTCGATCTTCCAGAAGCCCTGCTGGCCCAGGATATAAGCCACTGGCTCACCACCCCGACGGCGCTGCAGGTAGCCGGCGTAGGTCTCGGCATCTTCGCTGCTGACAATCCGCTCGGGCCAGGTGTGCAGATAGCTGCGCGACTTGCCGATGGCCGCGGCCAGCAGCAGTTCGGCGTCCAGGCGCTCGGTAGGCGATTCGGGCAGCTGCGCGTTGCGCAGCAGGCTGGCGATGATGGTCATCAGTCCCCCAGGGCGGCCAGTTGATCAGCCTGGTATTCGGCCAGCAACGGTTCGATCACCGCCTCCACGCCACCGCTGAGGATGTCGTCCAGCGAGTACAAGGTCAGGTTGATACGGTGATCGGTCACCCGCCCCTGTGGATAATTATAGGTACGGATGCGTTCGGAGCGGTCACCGGAACCCACCAGCAGCTTGCGCTCGCTGGCAATGGCGTTCTGTGCGGCGCTGGTCTGCATGTCGTTCAGCTTGGCCGACAACCACGACATGGCACGGGCACGGTTCTTGTGCTGAGAACGTTCTTCCTGGCACTCCACCACAATGCCGGTGGGCAAGTGGGTGATGCGGATTGCCGAGTCGGTCTTGTTGACGTGCTGGCCGCCGGCACCGGATGCGCGATAGGTGTCGACGCGCAGGTCGGCCGGGTTGATCTCGATAGCTGCCTGTTCGTCCGGCTCGGGCAGTACTGCCACGGTGCAGGCAGATGTATGGACACGGCCTTGGGATTCGGTTTCCGGCACGCGCTGCACGCGATGGGCGCCGGACTCGAACTTGAGCTTGCCATACACGTTCTCGCCCTCGACGCGGGCGATGATTTCCTTGTAGCCGCCGTGCTCGCCCTCGTTCTCGGACAGGATTTCCAGGCGCCAGCCACGTTTTTCGGCATAACGCGAATACATGCGGAACAGGTCGCCGGAGAAGATCGCCGCCTCGTCGCCACCGGTACCGGCACGGATTTCGAGGAACACGTTACGGCCGTCGTTGGGGTCCTTGGGCAGCAGCATGCGCTGCAGCTGCGCCTCCAGCGTCAGCAGTTGCTCCTTGGCTTCACGCACTTCTTCCACGGCCATTTCGCGCAGGTCCGGGTCACTGTCCTTGAGCAGCGCCTGGGCGCCTTCGAGGTCGTCCTGGACTTTGCGCCACGCTTTATAAGCAGCGTAGACCGGCTCGACCTCGGCGTATTCGCGGGAATACGCGCGAAAGCGCGTCTGGTCGGAAATGACCTCGGCATCACCGAGCAGTGCGGTGAGTTCTTCGAAGCGGTCCTGGAGAATTTCCAGTTTGTTCAGCAGCGACGCTTTCATTGCGGGGATTTGTCCGTCGAGCCCTCGTTGAGGGCAAAGAGTTCCTGGGCCATGGCCAGCGCATCGACGCGCCCCTCAGCCGAGAGCTTTTTCAACTGCACGCTGGGCGCATGCAGGAGTTTGTTGGTCAGGCCCCGGGCCAGTTGGGCCAACACGTCTTCGGGGTTGCCGCCGTTGGCCAGCAGGCGCTGGGCCTTTTGCAGTTCTTCGTCGCGCAGGCGCTCGCTTTGCTGGCGATAGGCCTTGAGCACATCCACCGCAGCCAGCTCGCGCAGGCGCAGCATGAAGTCTTCAGCGCCTACTGTAACCAGTTCTTCGGCGGCCTGGGCCGCGCCCTGGCGGCTCTTGAGATTTTCTGCCACCACGTCGTGCAGGTCGTCGACGGTGTACAGGTAAACGTCGTCCAGTTCGCCGACTTCAGGTTCGATATCGCGGGGGACGGCGATGTCGACCATGAAAATCGGCTTGTGCCGGCGTTGCTTCAGCGCGCTCTCGACCGCGCCCTTGCCGAGGATCGGCAACTGGCTGGCGGTAGAGCTGATGACGATGTCGCTGTTGGCCAGTTCCTGGGGGATGTCGGCCAGCAGTACGGCATGCGCGCCGAACTGCTCGGCGAGGGTGCTGGCGCGCTCGAGGGTGCGGTTGGCGACGACGATGCGGCGCACGCCTTGCTCATGCAGGTGGCGGGCGACCAGGGTAATGGTTTCGCCGGCGCCGATCAGCAGGGCCTGGCTGCGGCCGAGGTCGGCGAAGATCTGCTTGGCCAGGCTGACGGCGGCAAATGCCACCGACACCGGGTTTTCGCCGATGGCGGTGTCGGTGCGCACCTGTTTGGCGGCGCTGAAGGTGGCCTGGAACAGGCGCCCGAGCAACGGCCCGACGGTACCCGCTTCGCGGGCCACGGCGTAGGCGGACTTCATCTGGCCGAGGATCTGCGGCTCACCGAGCACCAGCGAGTCGAGGCCCGAGGCCACGCGCATCATGTGCTTCACGGCATCGTGCTCTTCATGCACGTAGGCACTGGCGCGCAGTTCGTCGAGGCTGAGGCGGTGGTAATCGGCCAGCCATTGCAGCACGGCGTCGGCGGACAGGTGGTCCTGCTCTATATAGAGCTCACTGCGGTTGCAAGTCGACAGGATCGCCGCTTCGCGGCTGGACGTCAGTCGGCAGAGCTGCTGCAGGGCGTCTACCAGCTGCTCTGGGGTAAACGCCACGCGCTCGCGTACGTCTACCGAGGCAGTCTTATGGTTGATACCAAGTGCAAGAAAGGCCATGCAAGGTCGCTGGTTGTGACGGGAAGCCGATAATTGTCCTCTTTCGCAGGTTTTAGGACAACCACCGTTCGCTATTGTGCTGATAGTCCTGCGGCTATCGCCGCTCGCGGGCCAGCATCAACGTTGATTTCAGGTTTCACTCCCGCTTTTGATCTTCGCGACTTCAGGAGGCCGGTGAGAGGGGATCCCGGAGCGCAGCGCAGGGGCCGGATGATGGGAGCGCAGCGTTTTTTGGTGGGCTTGCCCCGTGACAACGGACGCCAAGAAGCTGGTTACAGAGCTAACTGCCTTAAGCCTTTTGCGAAAAGGTGAGTCAGCGTCGCCATCGCAAATGACGGTTCGCCGAGTCAAAACAGACCACTTCGCTCCTTGCTTCTTGCTTCTTGCTTCTTGCTTCTTGCTTCTTGGATGTGAGCATCCACATCAAGTAGGTATTCATTCGCGAAGGTGGCGCGTAGTCACCTTTCCGCCCTTCCGGCGGGTTACTTTGGTCGTGGCCAAAGTAACCAAAGCCGTCGGCTCCCATCATCCGGCCCCTACGCTCCGCTCCGGGGTCCCCTCACTCCGGACTTGCTCCCGGGAGGACCGCGCTGCAGGCCCCATCCTGGGGCCCAGCGCTTGACGGGCATCCATGCCCGTCACCTCCCTCCGCAAGCCCTGCGCTCGGCCTCCTGAAGTCGCAATCTGCGTCGCCTCAACTATCGCGCACTTAGAAGCAAGAGCAAGAGCAAGTTGGAAAAACCGTAATGCATGGTTCATTCAAGAAAGACACGCTCTATAGTCTGCTGGTCGCGAAATTGGCCGGCCGGTTTCAATATCGCCCAGGCCAAGTAATCCGACCAGAGCGAGAAAACTTCTAAATATTTCCAGAGGACTTATCCATAATCTTGTAGTCCATTTCCCAAATATATGCCCAGCTGTTGCCCTCCCCCCTTTCCGCGCCTAGCCTTGCCAAGCACTGACGGGGCAAGTCCCGTCGTTACATCAATATTCCGTACCCACATCCTTGCCAAGGAGCGGTAAACATGGCTTTTGACGCGTATTTGCAAATCAGCGATATCCCAGGCGAAGCCTTGGACGAAAAGTACAGCAAGTGGATTGAAGTGACCGGTTATGAATTCGGTGTAAGCCAAAGCACCTCCGCCACCGCAAGCTCCGCCGGCGGCGCCAGCTCTGGCCGCACCGCAGCCAGCAACTTCACCTTCACTAAGTTTCTCGACAGCGCCAGTTGCAAACTGATGGAGGCCAGTTGTGCAGGCCAGCATTTCAAGGAAGTGAAACTCGCGCTGTGCCGCGCGGGCGGCGACAAGCTCAAGTATTACGAAATCATTCTCGAAGAAGTGATCATCGCCGACTACACCCAGAGCGCCGCCGATGGCGTGCCGATCGAGGTGATTCAGCTCGACTACGGCCGAATCAAGGCCACCTATACCCAGCAAAAACGCACCGACGGCTCCGGCGGCGGCAACATTGCTGGCGGGTGGGACCGGATAGGTAACAAGAAGTACGCATGAGGGGTCGCCATGTCTGAAGCCCGTGCGTTCATCAACCCCAGGATGCAAAGCTACCACACGCTCAAGGCCGGTTTCGCGCTGACCGGGCACTCGGCCAGCAAGTTTGACATCCTCAATTCGCACATTTTCAACAGCGTTGTCAGAGGCGGCGAACTGGTGATCGTCGGTGACTGGTCCACGCCTTCCTGCACCAGTCAGGAGGCATATCTGATGTCAAAAGCTGCCGTGACCCATATGGGGCTGATGCGCAGCGGGCAAGGTGCCGATGAGTTTTTTCTGGAGAACTTCGAACTGTTGAAGAGCTTGCTCGCCCACGCGTCAATGGGTGCAGGCGTGGTTAGCGATGGCTGGAGCAAGCATCTGAAAGCAATTGAGGACACATTGCTGGAAATCGAGAAATTGCACAGGGAGCATCTGGGCTCAGGGACGCTCAATGCCCGCGACCAGTTTTATGCCAAGCGTACGGCACTGTTCTCGAAACTTGACGAACAGTTGGGCAAGCTGGCGGCGTTCGGCGCTGGGTTGCGCAACAAGGGATCGATCAAGAGGACACTGGCCATTTCTACGAAAAGCTATTTGCACACGGGTGAAATTGCGGGGTATGCGGATAAGGTTGCCGGGGTGGGCAAGGCTGCCAACCTGATCAAAAAGGGAACCTATATTGGCATAGCGCTTGACGTAGCAGCGACGGGGCTAGAGATTCGCCAGGCTTGTATTCTGGGCAGAGAAAGCGAATGCCAGCGTGCTGCATATGTAAACTCTGCATCATTAGCTGGAGGTCTGGCTGGTAGCGCTGTAGGCGGTTACCTAGGAGGGAGTATTGTTGCACCCGCAGTATGTGCGGCACTAGGAGTAGGGACTGCCGGACTAGGGGCACTCACCTGCGCGGTCATCGGTGGCGCTGCCGGGGCGAAGTTAGCCGGTGATTTCGCAGGAGAAAAAGGCGAGGTATTAGGTGACTTTTTGTATCACGAGTTCTCAAAATGACTAACATAGAGCCAGGACTGATCGCGCTGATCCTGATTACAGCAATGCTAATTGCCGCTAGCGCGCAAATTATTATTTCGCACAAATACACCGAGCATTTTGAATCTTTCCTGCCCACCTCCCGCCTCGTATCTGACAACATCAAAAATTACCAGTACGCCGGACTCTTGGGCAAAACAATAAGAACCGGCCAGATTGCAACACTATTGGCCATACCCAAAATCTTCATCTACAGGGGTTACGCTGAAATTGAGGAAATAAAAAATTTCCCCCTCCGCGAAAAGCGCATTTTGTTAACCCTATGGGTTATTCACATCACCTTGTTCATTGCACTGATGCTGTCGCATTATCTATGACTTCATGCCGATACGACTTGCCCCGAATCGAAACCTGACGTGGCAACGTAACGAGGGAATATTTCCTACAAAAGCCTGTACCACTGGCCGCGATAATGAGTGCAGAAGAGCTAAATACGTCCATGAATCTTCCTTGACAGGCCGTGTCGACGGGGGAGGGATAGCAGCAAGCTACGGTGGTACTATTGCCCCTAGTATTTGTCTCGCTCTTGGCGTGCCAACAGCCGATACAGGCGCACTCCTCTGCGCTGTTACTGGTGGGACTGAGGATAACGAATGCCTAGGAAGACAGGTAGATTGCAGAAGTTCTAAAATAGTCGAGAGTAGTTCATAGGCAGGTAGCGTGGGAGGAGGCCTAGTTGGTGCATATTACCCCATCGCCTGACTGAACACATTGAGTCAATGCCATCCAATTGCAAGTTAATCATCGAGGACAGAAAAACATATGCTGGACTTGGCTTTACCGGGAAAGTTTTTCGATTCAGAACAATATCTTTAATGCTAACCTTCCCGAAAGCCTATGCACGCAAAGGCTTAATAGATGCCAAAGAAGCAAACCAATTACCAAGCCACACGAAGAAATTACTCAGCAGACTCGTAATTGTGTGCCTAGCGCTTTTGCTCGCACTGTTACTCTTTAGGGCATTCCTATATGTTGCCGATCATTACCAAACCCTTTGAAAGCAGCGCTAAACCTCAAGCACAAGCCCCAGCGAACCTCTCCCCCACCCCGCTGTCCTACTCAGCACCACCCAGCCTGTAAACCACGACCTTCGCAGGTGGGTTTGCCTCCGCGCTTGTGTCATCATGCCCCGACCGCCGGTGAGTCCTCCTATAAGCCTTTCTATGAACAAACCATACGCATTGCTGCTTGCCTTCGCCCTGCTCCAGGGCTGCCAGAGCCTGGCCCCGCAACAGGCCGAGCCCCCCGTCGCCGTAACCGGCAAGGGCGAGGCGGAAAAGCCCGTGGTGTATGGCTCGTTCAAGCAGGACACCCTCTATAGCCTGTTGGTGGCAGAGCTGGCCGGCCAGCGCAACCGCTTCGACATCGCCCTGGCCAACTACACCGACCAGGCGGCAAAAACCCAAGACCCGGGGGTTTCCGAGCGGGCCTACCGCATTGCCGAATACCTGGGCGCCGACGAACCGTCCCTGGACAATGCGCTGGTCTGGGCACGCAACGACCCGCAAAACCTCGACGCCCAGCGTGCCGCCGCCATCCAGCTGGCCCGCGCCGGCCGCTATGACGATTCCATGGCCTACATGGAAAAGGTCCTGCAAGGCCAGGGCGATACCCATTTCGATTTCCTCGCCCTGTCAGCCGCCGAAACCGACCAAAGCACCCGCGACGGCCTGCTGCAAAGCTTCGAGCGGCTGCTGGCGAAATACCCGGATAACGGCCAGCTGGTCTTCGGCAAGGCCCTGCTGCTGAACCAGGACGGCAAGGCCGAGGAAGCCCTGGAACTGCTCGAGTCGCACCCCGCGCAGAACGGCGAAATTGCCCCGGTCCTGCTGCGCGCCCGCCTGCTCCAGGCCCTGGACCGTGGTCCGGAGGCCCTGCCATTGCTGCGCGGGGCCATTCGTGACAACCCGGACGACAAGCGCCTGCGCCTGACCTACGCGCGCACCCTGGTCGAGCAGGACCGCATCGCCGACGCGAAGGGCGAGTTCCTCAGCCTGGTCCAGCAGTACCCGGACGACGACGAGCTGCGCTACTCGCTGGCCCTGGTATGCCTGGAGAACAAGGACTGGGATGAAGCTGAAGGCTATCTGCAGGAGCTGGTCGAACGCGATAGCAACGTCGACGCCGCCCACCTCAACCTGGGCCGCATCCGCGAAGAACGCCACGACCCCGCCGGCGCCTTGCGCGAATACGCCCTGGTGGGCCCCGGCCCCGACTACCTGCCGGCGCAGCTGCGCCAGGCTGACATCCTGATCGCCAACGGCCGCGCCAGCGAGGCTTCGCGCCTGCTCGCCGAAGCCCGCGAAGCGCAACCGGACTACGCCATCCAGCTGTACCTGATCGAATCGGAAAGCTACAGCAACAACAACAAGGATGCCCAGGCCAGCCAAGTGCTGCAGCAAGCCATCCAGCGCTACCCCGACGACCTCAACCTGCTCTATACCCGCGCCATGCTGGCCGAGAAACGCGACGACCTGGCGCAGATGGAAAAAGACCTGCGCGCCATCATCGCCCGCGAGCCGGAAAACGCCATGGCCCTGAACGCCCTGGGCTACACCCTGGCCGATCGCACCACCCGCTACGCCGAAGCCCAGTCGCTGATCGACAAGGCCCACCAGCTGACGCCGGACGACCCGGCAGTGCTCGACAGCCTGGGCTGGGTCAACTACCGCCAGGGCAACCTCGACGCCGCCGAAACCTACCTTCGCCAGGCCTTTGCCAACTTCCCCGACCATGAAGTGGCTGCACACCTGGGCGAAGTACTGTGGGCCAACGGCAAGCGCCGCGAAGCCCGCCAGGTCTGGGCCAAAGGCTTCGAAGCCCAGCCCGACAGCCCCATCCTGCGCAAGACCATCCTGCGCCTGACCGGATCCGAGACCCTTTAACGCCATGTTCCTGCGCCATTGCATCACCTTCACCCTGATCGCCCTGCTGGCCGGCTGTGCCGGCTTCGGTAGCCGCGAGGCCCTGCAGGGCCACGGCGACCCGCAGCAGTGGCGCGCCCACAAAGAGCAGCTGAGCAGCCTCGATGGCTGGCAGATCAACGGCAAGGTCGGCATCCGCGCCCCGCGCGATTCCGGCAGCGGCACGCTGTTCTGGCTGCAGCGTCAGGACTATTACGACATTCGCCTGGCAGGCCCACTGGGCCGTGGCGCCGCACGCCTTACCGGCCGCCCGGGTGGCGTGGTGCTGGAAGTGGCCAACCAGGGCCGCTACGAAGCCACCAGCCCGGAAGCCCTGCTGGAAGAACAACTGGGCTGGCAGCTGCCGGTTTCGCACCTGGTCTGGTGGGTGCGCGGCCTGCCCGCCCCCGACAGCAAGAGCAAGCTGACCCTGGATGGCGACAGCCGCCTGGCCAGCCTCGACCAGGATGGCTGGCAGGTGCAATACCTGAGCTACACCGAACAGAACGGCTACTGGTTGCCCGAGCGCCTGAAGCTGCACGGCAAGGACCTGGACGTGACCCTGGTGGTCAAGGACTGGCAGCCGCGCCAGCTGGGGCATTGATCGCATGCAAAAGCTCACCCTGCCCGCCCCGGCCAAGCTCAACCTGTGGCTGCACATCATCGGCCGCCGCGCAGATGGCTACCACGAACTGGAAACGGTATTTCAGTTTCTGGACCATGGCGACGAACTGAGTTTCGCCCTGCGTGACGATGGCGTGATCCGCCTGCACACCGAGATCGCTGCGGTACCGCACGACAGCAACCTGATCGTGCGCGCCGCGCGCGCGCTGCAGGAACAGTCCGGTACCACCTTGGGCGCCGACATCTGGCTGACCAAGGTATTACCCATGGGCGGTGGCATCGGTGGCGGCAGCTCGGATGCCGCAACCACCTTGCTGGCCCTCGCCCACCTGTGGCAACTGGACTGGGACGAAGACCGCCTGGCCGCACTGGGGCTGAGCCTGGGTGCCGATGTGCCGGTGTTCGTACGCGGCCACGCCGCGTTCGCCCAGGGTGTGGGCGAGCAACTGACCCCGGTCGACCCGGAGGAACCCTGGTATGTCGTGCTGGTGCCGCAAGTGTCTGTCAGCACAGTAGAAATTTTTTCACATCCACAGTTGACACGTGATTCTCTCCCCCTTAAGATGCGCCCCGTTCCCGAGGGAAACAGTCGAAATGACTGCCAACCGGTGGTAGAGCAGAATTACCCAGAAGTTCGCAATGCGTTGAATTCACTGGGAAAATTCACTGAGGCTCGACTAACCGGCACTGGAAGTTGTGTGTTTGGGGCCTTCCCAAGCAAAGCCGAAGCTGATAAAGTTCTGGCCCTTCTTTCAGCGACCCAAACAGGGTTTGTGGCGAAAGGAAGCAATGTTTCGATGTTGCATCGCAAGCTGCAAAGTCTGGTCAAGAAGTCGAGCGCATAAGCGTTCGCAAGCAACAGATACAGGGGCGTCGCCAAGCGGTAAGGCAGCAGGTTTTGATCCTGCCATGCGTTGGTTCGAATCCAGCCGCCCCTGCCATTTTCCTTATACTCATCCAGGTATACCCTCAGCCTTCAGGTACTGCGCGTGTCCAAGATGATGGTCTTTACGGGGAACGCTAACCCCGATCTGGCTCGGCGTGTCGTACGTCAGCTGCATATCCCTCTCGGTGACGTCTCTGTCGGTAAATTCTCCGACGGTGAGATCAGCACTGAGATCAATGAAAATGTTCGCGGTAAAGACGTTTTCATTATTCAGCCGACCTGTGCCCCGACCAACGATAACCTGATGGAACTGGTAGTGATGGCCGACGCCTTCCGCCGCTCCTCAGCATCCCGAATCACCGCCGTGATTCCTTACTTCGGATATGCCCGCCAGGACCGCCGTCCGCGTTCGGCACGTGTAGCCATCAGCGCCAAAGTCGTTGCTGACATGCTCACTGTCGTAGGTATCGACCGTGTTCTCACCGTCGACCTGCACGCTGACCAGATCCAAGGCTTCTTCGATATCCCCGTCGACAACATCTACGGCTCGCCCGTACTGGTTGACGACATCGAAGACCAGCGTTTCGAGAACCTGATGATCGTCTCCCCGGACATCGGTGGTGTTGTGCGCGCACGCGCCGTCGCCAAGTCCCTGGGCGTCGATCTGGGTATCATCGACAAACGCCGTGAGAAGGCAAACCACTCCGAGGTCATGCACATCATCGGCGACGTCGAAGGGCGCACCTGCATCCTGGTAGACGACATGGTCGACACCGCCGGCACCCTGTGCCACGCGGCCAAAGCCCTGAAAGAACACGGCGCTGCCAAGGTTTACGCCTACTGCACGCACCCTGTCCTGTCGGGCCGCGCGATCGAGAACATCGAGAAGTCGGTACTGGACGAGCTGGTGGTGACCAACACCGTTCCGCTGTCCGCCGCTGCTCAAGCCTGTGACCGTATCCGCCAGCTGGATATCGCACCGGTTGTCGCTGAAGCGGTACGCCGCATCAGCAACGAAGAATCGATCAGCGCGATGTTCCGCTAAGCGGAACACGTGTTGATGTGAAGCGCCCCGCCCCAACCTGTGTTGGGGCGGGGCTTTTTTGCCATCCCCGTCTGGCGCTGGTCGCAAACGCCATTCGGGAGGCTATTTTGGAGAAGCAAAATGACTGATTTCATCCTGAACGCCCAAGCGCGTACTGACCTGGGGAAAGGTGCGAGCCGCCGCCTGCGTCACGCCGCCAGCATCCCTGCCGTAGTTTACGGTGGCGATAAAGAAGCCCAATCCCTGACCATCGTGGCCAAGGAAATCGCCAAGCTGTTCGAAAACGAAGCTGCCTTCAGCCACGTTATCGAACTGAACGTCGACGGCGCCAAGCAGAACGTCGTGGTCAAGGCCATGCAGCGTCACCCAGCCAAAGGCTTCATCATGCACGCCGACTTCGTTCGCGTCGTAGCTGGCCAGAAGCTGACTGCTGTTGTTCCAGTGCACTTCATCAACGAAGAAGCACCGGTCAAGAAAGGCGGCGAGATCTCGCACGTTGAATCGCAGATCGAAGTTTCCTGCGAAGCCAAAGACCTGCCAGAGTTCATCGAAGTCGACCTGGCCAACGCTGAAATCGGCACCATCATCCACCTGTCGGACCTGAAAGCTCCGAAAGGCGTAGAGTTCGTAGCTCTGGCCCACGGTGATGACAAAGCTGTTGCCAACGTTCACGCTCCGCGCGTTGCCGCTGAAGCTGCTGACGAAGGCGCTGCCGAGTAATCCACTCGCACGCCGGTGTTGATCGGGTTACAGTGCGCGCCGCGCCCTGTAACCCACCAACTCCAAGGAAGAGCCCCTGACGTGACCGCCATCCAGTTGATCGTTGGCCTGGGTAACCCCGGCCCCGAATACGAACAGACCCGGCATAACGCAGGGGCTCTTTTCGTTGAACGCATTGCCAGCGCCCAGCGTGTATCGCTGACCGCTGACAAAAAATATTTCGGCCTGACGGCTAAGTTCAGCCATCAGGGCAACGACGTTCGTTTGTTGATCCCCACCACCTACATGAACCGTAGCGGCCAGGCCGTGGCGGCGTTGGCCAATTTCTTCCGCATCAAGCCGGAAGCGATACTGGTGGCACACGACGAACTCGATCTGCCCCCGGGCGTTGCCAAGCTCAAGCGCGGCGGCGGCCATGGTGGGCACAACGGCCTGCGCGACATCATCGCGCAGCTCGGTAACCAGAACGACTTCCACCGCCTGCGGCTTGGCATTGGCCACCCGGGTGACGCCAAACTGGTCTCCAACTTCGTCCTGGGCCGCGCGCCGCGCGCCGAGCAGGAGAAGCTCGACGCCAGCATCGATTTTGCCCTCGGCGTGCTGCCGGACGTGCTTGCCGGCGATTTCGCCAAGGCGATGCGCGAGCTGCACAGCCAGAAGGCCTGATTTCCTTTAGAGAGGGGAATACCCATGGGTTTCAATTGCGGCATCGTCGGCCTGCCCAACGTCGGCAAGTCCACCCTGTTCAACGCCCTGACCAAGTCTGGCATCGCGGCGGAGAATTTCCCTTTCTGCACCATCGAGCCGAACAGCGGCATCGTGCCGATGCCCGATGCGCGTCTGGCTGCGCTGGCTGAAATCGTCAAGCCAAACCGCATCCTGCCGACCACCATGGAATTCGTGGACATCGCCGGCCTGGTTGCCGGTGCCTCGAAAGGCGAAGGCCTGGGCAACAAGTTCCTCGCCAACATCCGCGAGACCGACGCCATTGCCCACGTGGTGCGCTGCTTCGAAGACGAGAACGTGATCCACGTTTCCAACAGCGTCGACCCCAAGCGTGACATCGAGATCATCGACCTCGAACTGATCTTCGCCGACCTCGACAGCTGCGAAAAGCAACTGCAGAAGGTAGCGCGCAACGCCAAGGGTGGCGACAAGGATGCCCTGGCGCAGAAGGCCATTCTGGAAAAGCTGATCCCGCACTTCACCGAAGGCAAGCCTGCGCGCAGCCTGATGAAGAACATGGCTGAGGACGAAAAGGCCCTGATCCGTGGCTTCCACCTGCTGACCAGCAAGCCGGTGATGTACATCGCCAACGTCGCTGAAGACGGCTTCGAGAACAACCCGCACCTGGACGTGGTCAAGGCCATTGCCGAGGAAGAAGGCGCGGTAGTGGTGCCGGTGTGCAACAAGATCGAAGCAGAAATCGCCGAGCTGGATGACGGTGAAGAGAAAGACATGTTCCTGGAGGCCCTGGGCCTTGAAGAGCCTGGCCTGAACCGCGTGATCCGCGCCGGTTACGAGCTGCTGAACCTGCAGACCTACTTCACTGCCGGCGTGCAGGAAGTCCGTGCCTGGACCGTGCGTGTCGGTGCCACCGCGCCACAGGCGGCCGGTGTGATTCACACGGACTTCGAAAAAGGCTTCATCCGCGCTGAAGTGGTGGCCTATGACGACTTCATCCAGTTCAAGGGTGAAAGCGGTGCCAAGGAAGCCGGTAAGTGGCGTCTGGAAGGCAAGGACTACATCGTCAAAGACGGTGATGTGATGCACTTCCGCTTCAACGTCTAAGCGGTACCCTGCAGCACCCACAAACCCCTTGAGGCTTGCGCTTCAAGGGGTTTTGTTTTGCCTGCAAGTTGGTACAGCCATGACACATGATTTGATGTCCCGTATATGCCCTGGCATCACAAATGATGTGCCTCACCACTGGATACCCATCCTACGCCTTATCCCCCAAAGTAGAGGCCGTTGACGCAGCCCCCACGCGTCACACCGGGCGACAATCATAACCTCGAGCCCGGCCGCCTCCCCCGCCCGCACAAGAACCAGAACTCCGGCGAAGGCACCTTTTCGTCTTGCGATCTCGAATCCGGAGTACTGAACATGAGCAGATCCAGCACCGGGCTGCATCCCGGCATCCTCACCTTGGCGATCACCGCCTTCGCAATCGGCGTCGCCGAATTCATCATCGTCGGCATTCTGCCGTCGATCTCCGCAGCCTTTTCTATTTCCCTCGCTAGCGCCGGCAGCCTGGTTGGGCTGTATGCCTTGGCCTTGGCCATCGGCACGCCGTTGATCGTTATCGGCCTGGGGCGTTTCCCGAAAAAAATCGTGCTGATGGTACTGATCGGTGTGTTTCTGCTGGGGAACCTGATCTCGGCCTTAGCGCCGAATTACCCTGTTTTGTTATTGGGGCGCATCATCACCGCGCTGGCGCACGGTAGCTTCTTCGCTATTGGCGCTACAGTGGCAGCTGGTCTGGCACGAGAAGGCCAGGCCAGCAAGGCGATTGCAGTGATGTTCGCCGGCCTGACACTGGCGATGGTCATTGGTGTGCCGCTGGGCAGCTACCTTGGCAACGCCCTCGGCTGGCGCCTGCCATTTTATGCTGTGGCGTTGCTCGCCCTGATTGCGCTGCTGGCCACCGCAGTTTGGCTCCCACGGCAGCCGGCCAGTAAACCCGGCAATGCCCTGGGACAGTTAGCTGCACTCCGCAGCCCGGCGATCTGGGCGATGATGTCGGTCACTATCCTTGGCTTCGGTGCGAGCTTCTCGGCATTCACCTTCATCACACCAATCCTGACAGACATCACCGGGTTCTCCGCCAGCAGCGCCAGCGTGCTGCTACTGGTGTTCGGTGTGGCCACCATGATCGGCAACCTGCTTGGTGGCCGGTTGTCCGATAGCCTGGGCTGGGAACGAACCTTGCGTCTGCTGTTTGGCGTATTGGCTCTGACGCTGGTAGCACTGGCTCTGTCGCTGCAGTACAAAGTTCTGATGGTGATCACCATGTTCGTCTGGGGCATCGTTGCCTTCGGCATGACTCCAGCGTTCCAGACCGGCATGTTGTCCACCGCCCGATTGCATACACCCAAGGCAGTAGACTTCGCTTCGGGATTGAACATCTCGGCATTCAACCTGGGCATCACCCTGGGCGAACGTGCAGGTAGCATGCTGGTGGAAAACGGCCAGCTGGCGATTACCCCCTGGGCTGGTGTTGCTGCAGCCTTACTGGTGAATCTGCCACTGGCCTGGTTGCTGTGGCGCCGGAAAGTGACTATAGCGACCTGCTGATCGGCGGTAACTGATTCGCTCTGCTCCAGCGAGGCACTGTATGCAAGCTGGAGCGAGAGCAAGAGCCTGGAAGTTGAGAATGGCCATGCCGAAATAGGCCGCAACCGCGATCAAAGTATGCTGCGAATAGTCCCGCCCTCCACTCGCATTGCCATCCCATTGAGCGCGGGTGATGCGGCCAGATGCACCACACTACGGGCCACCTCCTCCGGCTCGATCATGCGACGGATCAACGAAGTGGGCTCGGTCTGGTCGAAGTAGTCGGCCACCACCTGCTGCGGGCTGATGCCCTTTTCCTCGGCGATTTCGGCATGGTAACGACGTACCGCCTCAGTGCTGGTGGGCCCCGGCAGGATGCTGTTGACCCGCACCGCGCTTCCCTTGGTCAGCTCGGCCAAGGCACGGGATATTCCTAGCAGGCAAGACTTCATGGCACCGTAGTGGACCATCCAAGGCTGCGGCTTGACTGCCGATTCACTACTGATGAACACCACCGAACCCTGGCCCGCTGCAAGCATGTCGGCCAGCACCAGGCGAGTCATGCGTACCGCTGTCATGACATTCACGTCGAAATAATGAAACCACTGCGTGTCGTCTGTCTCGAAGAAGTCGCGCACCTCAAAGATGCCGACACAGTTGATCAAGTAATCGATCGGGCCGTTGCATCGGGCCTGCTCGACAAGACGCTCGGCAACACCCGGCTGGGTCAGATCGCCAGCGAGACCACTGCTGCGAGGGCCAAGGGCTTCGCAGGCTTCGGCGACCATGGCCTCAGTCAGCCCACTGACTACCACATTGGCGCCTTCGTCCAGGAAGCACTGGGCAATGGCCCTACCTATACCAGTGGCGCCGCCGGTGATCAGAACATTCTTGCCGGTCAGTTGGTAATCCACGATGTCGTACCTTTTGTAGTTGTTCTTGCCAGGAATCTATTACGAATCGGCGCGACACCCGTATTCACTTCCCGTGCAAATACAATTCAGCAAATGTTGATACGAATCGACGTCACAAGAGTTGTGCGTGGTTAGCGACTGGTCGCGCCTTCGGCAAGTTCTTACCGTAGGGCCGCAATCCAAATTGCTTCCCTCCACTACCAATAAGAAAGGTCCACGATGAAAATCTTCATAACCGGCGCTTCGGGCTACATCGGTGGCTCGGTAGCCAAGTACCTGGTAGACGCCGGACACGAGGTCACCGGCCTGATCCGCGATCCTGCCAAACGCGAGGCCCTGCAAGCCTTGGGCATCACTCCAGTGCTGGGCACCTTGGATGACACCTACATCCTCACCCAACAGGCCCAGGCAGCCGATGCCGTCGTGCACACCGCCGACTCGGACCACCGGGCCAGCGTCGAGACCTTCATCAACGCCCTACGCGGCAGCGGCAAACCGTTCATTCACACCTCTGGCTCCAGTGTGGTAGGCGACGACGCGCGCGGAGCCTACGAACGGGAGGCGATCTTCACCGACGAGACGCCCTTCGAGCCGATGGATATTCGTCGCGACCGTGTAGCGATCAACCAACGAGTGCGCAATGCCGGCGTGGAACTGGGCATTCGGGCCATTGTGTTCTGTCCGACCATGATCTACGGCGATGCACTGGGCCTGCCCACCGCCAGCGACCAGTTGCCCAAGCTGCTGGCCAAGTCGCGTCAGTTCAGCGCGGGCGCTTATATGGGCGCAGGCGTACATCGATGGTCCAACGTACACATTGAGGACCTAGCCGAGCTGTATCGACTGGCATTGGAAAAGGCACCTTCGGCGTCGTTGTTCTTTGCCGAAAACGGCGAGGCTTCGTTCATCGAGATCGCGACGTCCATCAGCCACGCACTGGGTTTCGAAGGGCGTATCGAGAGCTGGCCGGCGGACGAGGCGATTGCCGAACTAGGTGACTGGGCACGCTTTGCGATTGGCTCAAACAGCCGGG
The DNA here is from genome assembly GCF_026240995.1 of Pseudomonas sp. DCB_BI. Lineage (NCBI taxonomy): Bacteria > Pseudomonadati > Pseudomonadota > Gammaproteobacteria > Pseudomonadales > Pseudomonadaceae > Pseudomonas > Pseudomonas sp. DCB_BI. The sequence goes on from NZ_JAPFCG010000001.1 coordinate 378,297, forward strand.
TAAGGGCGGTAAATGCGCGGCAGCTGCTGGGCTGGTTGCCCAAGCGCGAGACGATTCACCAGTGGCTGCGCAGCACCAGCGTGCATTGGTAAGCAAACCTGTTTAGTCGGTATCCCCCACTTAGAGTCAAACAGAATCTGGCGGGTGCAGGAAACCCCACACCCGCCCCACTACCGCCTCACTTCCACCAATACTCCACTTGCACCCCGAAGTTGCTGCCATGCAGCGCATTGCCGAAAGCGCCGCTTTCAGACAACGCCGAGCCCGCCGCAATCTCATTGGCGGCGCGCTGAGCTGCTTGGTTCCATCGCGCATATGTGTAGTAAAGGCGTATCTCAGGTCGCTGCCAGAAGCCCGGCCCTGCCGGCGACCAAGTGGGAGCGATGGTGAACTTGGTCAATTTGCGCGTACCGCCGGGAGCATCGATCTGGTCGCGACCAAGCTCCGTGATCAGCTTGAAATGTTCGCTGAACGCGTACACCGGACGCACTCCCAGCGACAACCAATCTTGGTCATTTCCATCAGGGCGCCGGTCTTTCTGGTAAACCACCTGGAACTGTCCGCCGAAACGCGGCGTCAGTCGCCAGTCGAAGTATTCCACCGCCCGCCAGCTCTGGTTACCGTTGTCCAGGGTAGGGTCGCCGGTATAGCCCAAGGCGGTGCCTGGGCCACGGCCGTATTGGAGGGCGAACGTGTTCAAACCGCCGAAAAAACCCTTCTGTTTATGTTGCGCTGCCACTGACCACCCGCTGTGGCTGTCGCGGCTGTCGGGCCGTTGCAGGTAACTCACGCCGAACTCCAGCTCTCCCCCCAAGTTGCTCTTGAAGCCACCGACATTGAAATCGTGACGGTTGATGTAGGGCTCCTGAAACAGGTTGTCCTTGCGCGAGAACACATAGCTGTACTTGAGGTCGCCAATGGCCACTTCGTCAAAACCGAAGCCTGTAGCGCTCTGATTCCAATAGAAATAGTCGGAGATATGAATGTCGTTACGCCGGTAGTAGCGCCGGCCGGCCCAGAACGCACCACCGTTGAGTACCGGCATGTCACGCCACTGGGCATACATCTGCACCATCCGGGAATAGCCATGCTCGCCTGTGAACTGTGGACTGTGGCCATAGCCAGCGAACAGCTGGGCCATACCCACCACACTCAGGGTCGAGCCGTCGTCAGGCTTGATCAGGTCTTGAGCCAATTGAAGTTCGGCGAGCTGTTCGCACTCGTTGCCCAAGCGGTACTTCGAGGGTGAGCCGGGAAGCTGAAAGCAGCTCTGGCTACCACCACTGGAGGCGCCGCCGGCGCCGGTTCGGAAGTAGCCAGTGAACTCCAGGGCATGGGCCGGCAATACGAGCGTAGCCAGGGACGCCCCGGCAAGGGTGGTGAGGGACTTCAGTTTCATGGTGGTGCTCCGCTTTGTTGTTTTTGTGTTGCGGGCGATCAGCTTTCTGCGGGCGACAGCCGTCCGTGGCGAGGGCGTCAGACACGCGCTCACCCGCCGCACGATCGCGGCGTAAATCGTTTATTGGGATCAGTTACTGTCGTCAGTCGGGGGAAAGGGTCATGCCTTGCACTCTTGTTGTTTTTTTCGGGCAAGATTTGGTGATAGTAGGTCCAGCCCTGTCGGGTATGGCCAGCACGCTCCTACAGCAATCGTTGTAATCGCTGTAGGAGCGTGGTCCTGCTGTGGGAGAACTGCAGTTTCAGATCAGTCGATCAACTCTCGCGCCACGCTCTCGATGCCTTCGGCATCCAGCTTGTAGTGACGGTAGAGGTGGGTGGGCGGCGCGATCAGGCTGTACTCGTCATGGATGCCATGACGACGAATGCGCGTACCGATACCTGCTTCAGCGATCACCTCGCATACAGCGCCCCCCAGGCCACCGATGATGTTGTGCTCTTCGACGGTAAGGATCGCCCGGCTCTGGCGCGCAACGCGCAGCACAGCGTCCACATCCAGCGGTTTGACGGTGGTCATGTCCAGTACCCCCACCGAGCGACCTTGGGCATTAAGTGCCTTGGCTGCCTGCAGGGCAGGATGCACGGTCGAGCCTGTGGCAATGATGGTCAACTCATCACCGGTAAGCAGCGTGGTGGCCTTACCGAACTCGAACACAGGTTCTTCTTGGTACACCACCGGGTCACGCCCGCGCTGGATGCGGAAGTAGATCGGCTGCGGATGTTTGGCCGAGGCCTTGATCGCGGCCTTGAGCTGGTTGGCATCGGCCGGTGCGACGATGGTGATGTCAGCAATCGCGCGCATGATCGCCAGGTCTTCGGTGGCATGGTGCGAGGTTCCATAGAAGCCCAGGGATATCCCGGCGTGGTGGCCAATCAGGCGCACCGGTAGTGCCGAGTAAGCGACATCCATGCGAATCTGCTCGCAGCACAAAAGCGGCAGGAACGAGGCAAAGGTGGCTACGAATGGCTTCATCCCGACCGCAGCCATACCTGCGGCGCACGACACCATGTTCTGCTCGGAGATTCCGAACTGCACGAAGCGCTCCGGATGAAGCTGAGCAAATTTGGCCAGGCCGTTGGAGTACTGAAGGTCCGCAGTACCTGCGACCACCGGTTCGCCCTGCTCGACCAACGCCAGCAATGCATCGGACAACGCGTCCAGGCCAGGCGTTTGAGTATTGAGGGCACGGTACTGCCAGGAGTTGGGGGACAGGGGGGCAGTATTCATGATCAGATCACCTTGCTCTTGATTTCGTCGATGGCGCGTTGCGCGTCTTCTGGGTCCAGGTAGCCCAAGTGCCAGCCAGGTTCAGTCTCCATATACGAGACGCCTTTACCCTTGAGGGTCTGGGCAATGATGCACACCGGCTTCTCACGGCCCTTTTCAGCCTTGATACGCCGCAACAGTGGGGTCAGCGCGGCCAGGTCGTGGCCATCGACGTCGTAGACGTCCCAGCCGAACGCACGCCATTTGTCAGCCAGTGGCTCAACACCAATCACATCGTCAACGCTGCCATCCAGCTGGAAACCGTTGCGATCGACGATGGCCACCAGGCTGCCTACCTTGTGATGCGAGGCGGCCATGGCCGCTTCCCACACCTGGCCCTCCTGCATTTCACCGTCGCCGACCATGACAAACGTGGTGAAGTCCTGACCGAGCATACGCCCAGCCATCGCCATGCCCAGCCCGCCGGATAGTGCGTGGCCAATGGAGCCGGAGGAGAAATCGACACCCGGCACCTTGCGCATGTCCGGGTGGTCGCCCAGCGGGTTACCCAGCCGGGTGTAGCCATCGAGGATCTCCTTGTCGAAGAAGCCCCATTCCACCAACACCGGGAACAAGCCAACGGCGGCGTGGCCCTTGCCCATCATGAAGCGGTCGCGCAGCGGCCACTTGGGCTCGCCATGCCGTAGGGACATCACGTCGTAGTAAAGCGCGGCGAACAATTCGGCTGCGGAAAACACCGAGGTGTAGTGGCCAACTTTTGCAATCTCGATGAGGCGAATGGTTTCCAGACGAATGAACTGCGCCTTCTCGCGCAAGCGCGCGAGCTCGGTGGGCGTGAGGGCGTACTCATCGGTGTTGCTCGGATCAACTGCTAGGGTCATGTCGCACCTTGGATCGGTAGTCTGTCAGAAGGCGCCGGTCAGGCGCTGACGGCCATTGCTGCATCGAGACGCGGCTGCATGTAACGGCTCAGTCGTGGCATAACTTCACGGGCGGTCAATTCCATCGAACGGCGCCACAAGGCCTCGTCATCCCATTCGTGGAAAGTGGTCATCAGGGTGCCGAACGGACCGGTCTGCTCGCTGAAGGCGACCAATTGATCGACCACACCGTCAGCATCGCCGTAGATCACCATCTCGCGGATGCAGTGATCGACGGTGACCTCGGCGTCAGTCATGTCAGGGCGGGTCTTGAAGATCTGCATGTAGTTGTTGCTGGCGAGGTTATCGATCATGTACTCGAAGTAACGTCGCAGGGTGCAGTTCGGGTCGGCCAGGTAGTCCTCGGCCTGGGCTTGGGAGTCTGCGACGAACACCGAACGTGCCACACGCCAGTTGCGCGGGTCGGCCTGATGGCCGGCCTCCTCTGCCCCCTTGAGGTAAGCCTGCCAGTGTGACGCTACCGTGGCGGTCGGGTTGAAGTTTGCGGACATCAGGTCCCAGTCCTTGCTGCCGGCCAGTTTCGCGGTGCTGGAGAACGGGCTCATAGCGGTAGTGGCAGGGCGCGGGAACGGATGCTGGAATGGCTTGGGCATATAGCCAATCTCCAGCTCATGATTGACCGTATTCACCAGCGACACATCGAAGAACTCACCTGAGAACTGGTAGGGTGCATTGCTGCTCCAGATCTTGCGGATCATCTCGTAGCACTCGACCATCATCCGGCCACGGTCTTTGCCGTTACTGCCATAGACTTCAAAGTCGGAGGCCAACCCCCCTGGGCCGATCCCCATAATGAAGCGACCACGGCTCATGTGGTCGAACATGGCAGCGTCAGCAGCGATACGCGCCGGGTGATGGTGCGGCAGGTTGAGCACGCCGGTGCACAGTTTGATGCGCTGGGTCAGCGGGATCATTGCAGACATGAACTGCAGGGCGTTGGTAATCGGCTCAGTGCGCTGCGAGGTGTGCTCACCGATCCACATTTCGTCGTAGCCGACCTTATCGGCGTGTACGACACAGGCAATGTCCTGGTCGTACATTTCATGGTAGTCCCAGCCCTTATGGTGTAGAGGCTGCATGAACATCGCGAGTTTCATGGTGGTTCTCCTTTATCAGGCGATAGGGTGCCCAGACGCCCACACGGGCGCCTTGGCGGTGGGACGAGGGAGGGAGTCAGCTGCCGTGCAGCAACCAACCGCCGTCGACCGTTATGTCAGTGCCGGTGAGGTACGAGGCCAGGGGCGATGCCAGGAACAACGCCACGTTGGCGATTTCATATGGCTCCCCAGGGCGACCTAGCGGGATGTTTTCAAGAACTCGGTTCTGCTGGTGCTGACGGAACAGTTCGGGTTCCAGGTTGCCCGGTGTTGCGGTCAGCCCAGGCGAGATGGAGTTGACCCGGATGCCATGCCTACTCAGGTCTTTGGCCAGGCTGCGAGTCATGGCCAAGATCGCGCCTTTGCTGGTGTCGTAGGTCACATGGTTGGTCATCGGTCGGTGACCGCACACCGAGGACAGGTTGATGATGCCGCCTCCCTCCCCATGTCGGCGAATTTGCGCCTGGGCGCACTGGGCGCCAAAAAAAACGGCGCGGGTATTGATTGCCTGCATACGATCCCAAAAGCTTTCGTCCACCTCGTCGATGGACTTGAGTGGGTAAATGCCAGCGTTATTCACCCAGATGCGCAGCCGGCCCTGCCCACTCGCCTCGGCCGCTAGCCGTTCGAGTTGCTCACGGCAACTGACGTCGGTAGCGACGAAGTGCACGTCCAAGCCTTCGTGCACTAGCTCATCGGTGCGCTCGCGGGCCAGACTGCCGATCACCACCCGAGCACCGGCCTGGGCCAGACGTCGGGAAATGTCCAGGCCGATGCCAGAGCTACCTCCGGTGACCACTGCTACTTGGCCACGCAGGTCCAGCAGACTCTCGAACGGTGTCTCAGTAAGATGCTGGTATTCGATAACGTCCATTGGCACTCCTCAGGCTGTTGCCAGGGCCATGATCTGCTGCGGTGCGACTTGCTCACCGTCGAGAACGCCCTGGCAAGTGCCACGGGCCATGACCATCACGCGATGGGAAAGGCCTATCACCTCGTCCAGGTCCGAGCTCACCACCACGACGGCCGCACCACTGGCGGCGAGGTCGGCGATCAGCTGGTAGATCGCGGCGCGGGCCCCCATGTCTATGCCACGGGTCGGCTCGTCGAGGATGATCACCTTGGGTTCACGGGCGATCCATTTGGCGATTACTACCTTCTGCTGGTTGCCGCCAGAGAGCTTGTCCAGAGGCTTGTCCGGATCGCCCTTGACGCCGAGGGTGGCGATGCGCTCGCTGGCGAAGGCATCAATCCTGCCCCGCGTCAGCAACCCTCGAATGCCGAGGCGGTCAAGGTTGCAATAGGCCAGGTTCTCGGCGATCGAATGGTCCAGCACCACGCCTTCGGCCTTGCGGTCCTCGGGCACCAGCACCACGCCGGCGTCAATCGAGCCACGCACACCGTCCAGACGCAGGACGTGACCGTCGACTATCACCTCGCCGCTGGCCACCGGGTCGACTCCGGCAATTGCCCGGATCACCTCGCTACGCCCGGCGCCGACCATACCGGCGATTCCAAAAACTTCACCGGCGCGCACCGAGAACGAGATGTCCTGAAAACGCTTGCTGCGGCAGGTCAGGTGACGCACCGTCAACACTTCTCGGGCAAGGGGCGCTGCGATGACCGGGAACAGCCGTTCGATCGAACGGCCGACCATCTGTGCCACCAACACGCCCACCTCAACATCTGCTTGAGCGTGATGGGCGACCAGGTGGCCGTCACGCATGACTACGATGCGGTCAGCAATACGGCCGATTTCTTCCATTCGGTGGCTAATGTAGATGAACGAAACGCCTTCGCGCTTGAGCGCCTCGATCTGCTCGAATAGCCGTTCAGTCTCCTCCCCGCCCAGCGCAGCGGTGGGCTCATCAAGGATCAGCAGCTGTGAGTTCAGGGTCAGGGCTTTGGCGATTTCCACCAACTGCTGAGCGGCAATGCTCAGCTCGCGTACCAGTGTTTCCGGCGAAATGTCCAGGCCCAGGCGCTCGAGCTGCACCTGTGCCTCAAGGCGCATGCGCCGGCGGTCCACTACGCCATTGCGTGTAGGCAGATGGCCAAGGAAGATGTTCTCCGCCACGCTCAGCTCAGGCAGTAGCTGAATCTCCTGGTGGATCATGATCACCCCTTGGGCGATGGCATCCTTCGGGCAGGTCGGCGCATAGGGCTGGCCCTCCAGGGTCATGCGGCCACGGCTCGGGCACAGGGAGCCGGCGATGATCGACGACAGCGTGGACTTGCCAGCGCCGTTTTCGCCAAGTAGCGCCAACACTTCACCGCGCCCGATTTCCAGGCTGATGCTCTCCAGCACACCAATACCGTTGAATGACATCCCCAACTGGTCGGCGCGGAAGAATGGCGCGTGCGTGCTTGCCATTTTCATGCTCGGCGTCCTTTTCATGGGTGACGGGCGATGAACGTCTCGACGTTCTCGCGGGTGGTGACGAATGCGGGCAGCGCCTGATGCTTCTCCACCGGCGCGCCAGCCTTGAGGGCAAGTGCAGTACGCAGGGCGATACGGCCCATCTCCACAGATTGCTGAGTGATGGTCATGTCCATCTTGCCGTCACGGACCGCCTCCAGCGCAGGACGCAGGCCGTCGTAGCCAAAAATCCACACCTTGTGCTGTACGTTGGCCACGCGTACGGCCTGGGCGGCGCCCAGGGCGGGGGCATCTGAGCGGCCAACGAAGACATCGATCTGCGGATGCTTCTGCAACATGTCCTGGGCCACCTTGAAGCCGTTATCCTGCAACCAGTCGGTGGGTTTGCGATCGATGATCACCATACCCGGGGTCTTGGCCAGTTCGACGTCGAAGCCGTCGGCGCGGGTCTTCTCGGTGGTGTCGCCAAGGGTGCCCTGGAGCAGGCCGACCTGCGCCTTGCCACCGGTCAGTTTCACCACCTGGCGCGCCAGCTCGGCGGCAGCAGCGGTGTTGTCAGTGGAGACGTACGCATCACACTCGACGTTCTTCGGGAAGTTATCGACGCACACCACCGGTACACCCTGCTGTTTGGCCAAGCGTACTGGTACCGCCGAGGCAGCAGAGCCGGTGGCGGTGTACAGCAGTACGTCGATACCCTTGCTCAGCAAGTCCTGGATCTGGCTGACCTGACGCGCGGCGTCGGCCTGCGCGTCAACGACCAGCACCTCCTTGATGCCATCTTTTGCGGCCTGCTCCAGCACGCCGTCACGCACCATCAGGTAGAACTCCCATTGCAGGCTGGGGATCGACATACCGACTTTCAACGGTTTGCCTTCAGCATTGGCCAAGGCGGGCAGTAGCAGCAGGGCAAGAAAAACGCGCACACGCGAAGAGAAAACGTTCATTACACGCCTCCAGAATTGTTCTGATTGTCAAAGGCTGGTGAGGGGGTTACGCGGTCTTTCGCTTCATGGCATCAAGCATCACTGCAGCGGCAATGACAGCACCAATGATCACTTGCTGAACGAAGGGCGAGATACCGGCCAGGTTCAAGCCGTTGCGCAGTACGCCGATGATCAGGACGCCCACCAGAGTGCCGACCACGCTGCCAGCGCCGCCCTTGAGGCTGCCGCCGCCGATCACCACCGCTGCGATCACATCCAGTTCGTAGCCGACCCCGGCGCCTGCACCGGCGGTGTCAAGGCGCGAAGTGAGGATGACCCCACCCAAGGCGGCGGTGATACCGCAGATCACGTAGACGATGGCGGTATGGGTCTTGACCCGTATGCCCGACAGCTTGGCCACCTTGGCGCTACCGCCGATTGCGTAAAGACTGCGCCCGGCCACGGTAAAGCGCAGCACGAACCAGAACAGCAGGGCCAAAACCACGAAACAGGCCACAGTCAGCGACACCACGCCGGCGTACCGGATGATGGAAAGGTTGCCGAACCATTCCGGAAAGCCGCTGATCTGCGTACCGTCGGTAACCATGTAGGCCAGGCCACGGGCAACGGACATCATTGCCAGCGTGGCGATGAACGAAGGCAAGCCGGCACGCACCACCAGCATCGCAGTGACACCGCCGCAGGCTGCGCCAGTAAGCAGTGCCGCGCCGATTGCCAAGCCCATGGGAAGGCCCATGACGTGCTCGGCCCAACTCATGACCATGATCGACACGGCCAGCACCGCCCCAACCGACAGGTCGATCCCACCGATCAAGATAACCAGTGTCATACCCAATGCCATGATGCCCAGCACGGTCACCTGGTCGAGGATATTGAGGAGGTTGCTCAAGGTGAGAAATGCGTCGGTGGTCAGGCTGAGCACGACGCAAAGTAGGACCAGGCCGAGCAACGGACCGGTGATACCCGACGCCTGGGCATTGAGCTTTAATGAAGGTGGCATCAGGCGCACCTTGGAACTGAAGCCATACATACGAACACCACTTCTTGTATTTATTTGAGGGGTACGAGCATTAATTGCAGTCAGGCTGCCAATTCTCTGAAGCGCCCACCCATGTAAACGAGTGGCGACTCCAGCGACTGGGTGATGACGTTCACGACATTACCAATGAAGATGGTGTGAGAGCCGTATTCCACCGCCTGGACGACTTCACAGAAGATCGAAGCCTGGGCGTCGGCCAGGTAGCGCAGCCCGTTGACGCCTACAGCCCAGTCGCCATCGACGAAACGCCGGTCTCGCAGTTCAGGCTTGCTGAAGATTGCGCACAGGGCCTCATGCTCCTTCTGCAACATGTTCACGCAGAACAGGCCAGATCGCTTGATAATTGGTGACGCACTGGAACTACGGTTGACGCAGACCAGCGCAGATGCGGGGTCCATCGAAACCGAGGAGAACGCGGTGGCAGCCAGGCCGTGCGGGCAGCAGTGCTCGTCGACAGTGGTGACCAACGTGACCGATGAGGCGAAACGCCCCATGGCGCTGCGAAACAGATCGGCGACATCCTGATTGCCGTGGGTGGTTTGATTCGATGCAACTGACATCATTCAACTCCTCTTAGCGTTGAGCCTGTTGCCATGTTAAGGAGCGTTCTTACCTGACAAGTATTCGATTTTCCCGGAATGACTTTTCAGCGCATTTGAAAAGCCACCCTCTGTATTGGTCGCCTTCAAGCCATTACATTGCCAAGCTTTAAGCAAGCGTGAAAAATGAAGCGATAGCACGCAATAACGACAACGAGGTAACGCCATGGCAGACAGACTCCAAGACCTACGGCTGTTCAGGCTGGTGGTACAGAGCGGCTCATTGTCGATGGCCGGGCGTCAGCTTGGCCTTTCGCCAGCGGCCATGAGTGGCCGTCTCAAGGCGATGGAGGAGTTCTATGGTCTCCGCCTGCTCAAACGCAACACGCGTGGGTTGAGCCCCACCGCCGAAGGGTTGTACCTATTCGAATCGGCGCAGAAGATCCTGGAGGACGTGGAGGCGCTAGACAGCGTCATCCGTGGCGGTAGCGCGCAACTGCGCGGCACCATAGGCGTAACCTGCCCCACCGACCTCGGCCGCCAGTGGGTCAGCCAACTGGTCGATGCTTTCGTCGAGGAGCACCCCCATGTGACCGTGCGGCTATTCTTCACCGACCGCTTGCTGGATTTCGTCGAGTCCGGCTCGGACATCGCGATCCGCTATGGCAACCTGCCCGACAGTACCTTGGTGGCGCGTTCGTTGGGGGGCGACCGTCGCATTGTCTGCTGCTCGCCAGATTACCTGGCACGCCACGGTACGCCGCAGTGCCCGGAGCAGTTGCAGGAGCACAACTGCTTGATCCATCTACAGGCGGATTTCCCCCAGGACAAGTGGCGCTTCACTCGTGACGGGGAAACGTTTTCGGTGCACGTCCGGGGTAATCGCTTGGTCAACGATGGTTTCACCCTGCGCCAATGGGCGCTGCAAGGGTTGGGCATCGCCTGGAAGTCGGTCTGGGAGGTTGCCGAAGATATTCACGAGCAGCGGCTGGTGCCGCTGCTGGAGGATTTCAGCTGCCCAGCGACCGGCTTCCACCTACTGACCGAGGGTGGTAAGAAACTGCCCCAGCGGGTACGGGCGTTCGTTGATTTCGCAGTGCGCTATTTCAACGAACTGGAAACACCTGCGCGCCACCTGCTCAAGCCTGTAGGGCATTAAAGAATCAAGAAGCCCTGCAACCGACATGAGGCCAGCATCGACCGTTTTTACATCCATGCCAGCCTCGCCATGTCTCGGAACACCGGCCCGAGCGCGTCTAGCATCTTGCCGTACACCTCTCGCCGCTGCCGGTACAACCCGTACCTCGATTTGTCCGGCAGCGTCACCCCATTCACCGTCCCCACCATGCGTCCAGCAGCCTTATTCAGGTCGGTGAACACCCCAGCTCCGTGACCAGCCAACAGCGCCGCCCCCCGGGCCGCGGCCTCGAATACCCCATGACGACGATAAGCCAGCCCTAGCACGTCAGCCTTGATCTGATTAAACACCTCGCTCGAGGCCCCCCCACCCACCACCAGCACATCAGCTTCGACAGGCCTCAAGCCAGTACCCAGCATGGCCTTCAGAAAACCGGCGTACTCAAAGGCGGTAGCCTCGACCATCGCCCGTTGCATGTCGGCCAGGCCGTGCTGCCAGGTCAGGCCAACAAAGGCACCGCGCATATCTGCAAACAACGGCAAATGACGGCCACCCATGTGCGGCACAAACAACAACGGTGGCACCTGTGTGAGCTCTCGCAATGCCGCGCTTACATCCTGGGGCGGGCGGGCTTGAGCTCGCAGCGACTCCAACCAGTCACAGCACAACCCGCCGCCACCGACGTAACCGGCGTTGTAATAAAGCCCCGGTATGCAGTGGCGTAGGGTCAGCAATGTGTGGTGGTGATGGTCCACGGTGAAGTCGTCACGTACAGCGCAGAACACAGAGCCGGTGCCAGCAATGTCTACTAGCTGCCCTGGCACTGACACGCCACTGCCCAGTAAGGTCGCGGCGACATCACCGCATCCGGCGAAAACCGGCGTACCCTGAAGAAGACCAAGCGTGTGGGCTATGCCGCGGGTCAGACCACCAATCCGCTCCCACGGTTCTACGACGCGCGGCAGGTGAGCTGGGTCAAGCTCTAAGGCACGGACTAAGTCCAGGTTCCAGCCGCTGGCGGGAACATCGGCAAAACAGTTGAACCCCAGGCAAGTGGTATCCATGAACGCTGCTTGCCCGTCCAACCCACACAGGCGCCCGGTCACCAAAGCACAAGGGACCGTCAATTTGCACAAGCGTTGGTAGAGATCTGGCTGTTGCTGGCGGATCTGCAGCCACCTGGCGCCGTGGCTGGCAATTAGTTGGCTACCCGAGCGCGCCACGATCTGTTCCTCATGGGGCCGCAACAAGGCCACGCTTGAGGCGCAAGACAGGTCGAGCCACGCATCGCAGGACGTGGCGGGTTCCCCCATGGCATCCACCGCGCAAAGTCCGGCCATCTGCCCACACAATGCGATACCGGCGACCTGCGCCGGGCTTGCCCGGGCTTCGTCAAGTGCTTGCCGGATAGCCGCCAGCGGTGCATCGAGAAACCCCTCTCGAACCATGCCCATCCCGGCCCGTCGTGCCATCGGCACATCGCCCACACGCGCGACACCACGCAAGGTACCCTGGGCATCGACGGCCACGGCGCGGGTGCTGGAGGTACCAAGATCAACACCGACGAGAATCGCCTGGCTGCTCACGTTGCGCACCTCGACCAAAGTCACCGCAGCACAGTCACGGTCATTTAACGTGCACGTGCTCGACGAGAAAATCCAGAACCGCGCGAACCCGCAGCGGCACATAGCCGTCCTGGCCGACGAACACTGCATGGACCTCTTCCAGGTCGCCTGGGTTGTACGCCTCCATCACCGGTACCAGACGCCCCTCGGCGATGTCCTCACGCACCCGGAACGCGGCCAACCTTGCCAGCCCTGTGCCATTGAGCGCCAGGCGGCGCAAGGCTTCGCCATCACTAGCCTGAACGTTCCCCGCCGTGACTACCTTGATCACCTGACCACCGTCCTCCAAGGGCCAGCCATTGAAGGCTCGAGCATAGTTGGCCGTCAGCAGATTGTGGCGCTGCAGCGCTGCGGGACTGTCCGGAACACCATGAACTTGAAGATAGTCGGGCGCGCCAACGATCACCATCCGCGTGTGGCCGAGCTTCCGAGCGATCAGGTTGGAGCTTTTCATGGGGCCTGCTCGTACAGCGATATCGGTGCGCTGACCGACCACGTCGATCACCTCGTCGGTCAGCACCAGATCGAGCTTCACTTCTGGCAGGTGCTCAATGAGCAATGGGACCAACGGCAACAGGTAGTGATAACCGAACGCCATGTTGGCATTGATGCGCACCCTTCCTCGTGGCGCATCCTGGGATGCGACGTTGCGCTCCAGTTCATCCAGGTCGGCGAGTAGACCCAAACCACGCTCGTAGTAAGCACGACCTTCATAGGTCAGGCTCAACTGCCGGGTTGAACGGTTGAACAGTCGTGACCCCAACCTCCCTTCCAGCCGTGCAACCAGCTTGCTCACCGCCGAGGGCGTTATACGCAGGTCTCGCGCCGCCGCAGAGAAACTTCCGGCCTGGACAACACGCACGAAAACCTCCAGTTCACCGGAACGGTTGATATCAAGTCGGGCCATTGCTGATCCTTGGGCACAAGTATGCAAAGCTTAACTTGCGGCGCGAGGGCTGGGCAGGCCGCGCCTGGTTAAAACTGTTTTCGAAATCAATGAAAAGCGAGGTAACTCCCTCGAGATAGGCCGATTGACGTTCCAGTTCCTTACACGAACTCAATTCACAATTGTTGTGAATTATCTGGATCTACAGCACAACCTGAAGCTGTCATAGGCTGGGCGTCATTTCTTGTCTTGCGATCCTTAGCCATGAATCCTACTTTGCAGAGACTTGCCTCTGGAGGCCTGAGCATCGGCCTCGAACTGCCTTTGGACAACGATTGGAACAGCATGCGCGAGCAGTCTCGTCAGCGGGCAGGGACACCGTTCGGGATACCCGATCTAGCCCACCACGCGCGCCTGGCCACCCTCGCTGACCGCCTGGGATTCCGAGCTCTTTGGGTACGTGACGTGCCTCTGTACGATCCAAAATTCGGCGATGCTGCACAGGTATTCGAGGTATTCACCTACCTAGGTTTCCTCGCCGGGGTGACCCGCAATATCTTGCTCGGCACCGCTGCAGTGGTGTTACCGATCCGCGAACCGTTGCTGACCATGAAGGCAGCTGCCAGCGCAGACCTGCTAAGTGGCGGACGCTTGTTGCTGGGGGTGGCCAGTGGTGATCGACCGGTGGAGTACCCGTTGTTCGGCCGCGACTTCGATAACCGTGGTGAGGCGTTTCGCAAGCAAATCACCCTGCTGCGTGAATGGCGTAGTGCCGATTTACCGGCTGGCGTCGAAGTACTTCCGAGGCCGCTCCAGCCTTTACCGCTGCTGGTGGCGGGCCTGGCACAACAGAGCCCAGCCTGGGTCGGCGAGCACTTGGACGGCTGGCTGGCCTACCCTGGCACTCCGACCGAACACGTGCGCCGCGCGGGGGTGTGGCGTGAGGTGGCGGGTGACAAGCCATACGTGTCGTTCATCCACCTGGACCTGGATGAAAACCCCGACGCGCCGCTGGAGCGTCACCGCTTCGGCTGCAAGGTCGGGCGAAAGGGGTTGATTGCAGAACTCGAGGCCATGCACGCCGCAGGTGTGGCGCATATTGGTCTGCATTTGCGCCACAACCGACGTCCGTTGGACGAGACACTGGAAGAGTTGGGAACATTCGTGCTACCGCATTTCCATGGCTAGCCGCTTGTTTGATCTGGCGGTGAGCCCGCTCGTCCCGCTAGAGCTGCGCAGGTGGGCCAAGCCATTCATTAATAGGGGCATGACATGACGCAACGTACCTTTCTGATCACAGGAGCCAGCAAGGGCATTGGCCGGGCAATCTCCGAGCAACTGGTGGAAGAGGGCCATCAGGTCGTTGGTATTGCTCGCCAGGCTGATGATGTCAGCTTCCCCGGCGAATTGATCGCCGGGGACCTGAGCGACTCAGAGCGTTTGTTTGCGATGCTGGCGGAATTGACGAAACACTACGAGTTCGACGGCCTGGTAAACAACGTCGGCTTGGTCCGTCCCCAGATGCTGGAAAACGTTGATCTGGCAAGCTTCGATGAGGTTATGCGGGTTAACTTGCACCCCGCGCTGCAGGCGACCCAAGCGCTGCTGCCAGGGATGCGCAAGCGCTGTTGGGGGCGCGTGGTGAACATCTCCAGCCTGACCGTGCTTGGTATTCGCCAGCGCACATCTTATGCGGCCGCCAAGGCAGCACTGATTAGCTTCACTCGCAGTTGGGCGCTGGAACTGGCACAAACCGGAATCACAGTTAATGCGGTCGCTCCAGGGCCGGTCGAGACCGAACTGTTCCGCGGCGGTAATCCGGTGGGCAGCGCAGGCGAAGCTGCCTATATCGCCGCGGTGCCGATGGGGCGGCTAGGGCAGCCACAAGAGATCGCGTCGGCAGTGGCCTTCCTGCTCGGAGAGGGCAGCGCTTTCATTACTGGGCAGACAATCTACGTTGACGGTGGCGCATCGATCGGTCGAAGCGGTCTTTGATAACAGGAATAGCGCCCTAATTGCGAGGCTTGGCCAACCAACGGAAGCGGGTTGGCTTGAGCCTAACGGCCCACTCGAAATCAAGAACATCATCTGACTCATGAGCAGGGCTTGTTGGGGGCTTAGCGGGTGGCAAGTCAGAGCGGCCTGTATTGACTGGATCGGAGACCCCAATCGATACCCCCATTGAGGTAGCGGTGTTGGTTAAAAGGCTCAGGGATACGATCGAGCTGTCTCTAACCTGTTTACTCAGCACAGCACAATCGTTTACCAAATTGGATGTTCACCTAACAGCGACCTTATGTCCTGAAGTTCAGACATGCGGCACCTTTACGATCGTGGTGAGCAAATAACCTTCTTTTAATCTAAAAGCTTCAGCCTTAGTTTTCAGCCTCGCCAAGAACCGTAAGACACCCCGGGCGTGCCAAGTGACAGGCCCATCACACTTTTATGCCCGCACAGATGAAGAAAACGACCAACACTCTTAGAGGCAACACACATGACTATCCACTGGAGTTTTGACCCTGTCCTGGTGACTTTCGGGCCATTCACTATCCACTGGTACGGGGTACTTTTCGTCGGAGCATTCCTGGCTGCGCAAAGAATACTCAGAGGCATCTTCAAGGCTGAGGGCGTCAACCCGGATTACGCAGAGCGGTTATTTTACTACGCGGTTGTCGGCGCCATAGTCGGCGCGCGACTTGTCCATTGTTTCCTTTACGACCCTGAATACTATCTCAGCAATCCTTGGTCGATCCTCCGTGTTTGGGAAGGTGGCCTGGCTAGCCACGGTGGAATGATCGGTGTACTGATTGGACTATGGTTTGGATCTCGATCATTGAGATCGGAGATGCCCCTCCTCTGGCTGATCGACCGAGCAAGCCTTCCCGCAGCATTGGGATCAGCGTTTGTACGGATCGGCAATTTTGTGAATTCTGAGATTCTGGGCAAGCCTACCTACTCAGACTGGGGCGTCGTATTTCAGTCTGTTGATGCAATGCCACGCCATCCCGTTCAGCTCTATGAGGCGGTAGCCTATCTGCTGACGTTCTTGGTTCTGCTTGGTTGCTACAAAAAATTCAAGCACAGCACTCCCCATGGCCTGTTGTTTGGAGTGTTCTTGACCCTGGTGTTTTCGGCACGCTTGGTCCTCGAGTTTTTAAAGGAGCCACAGGCCGCCTACGAGGCCTACCAGCTGTTCAGCACAGGTCAATACCTAAGCCTTCCAATGGTATTGATAGGCGGGATGCTGACCTGGTGGTCGATCGCTTGTATTGCACGCGATGACAAGAAAATGGCTGGGTCAGCACAGGCTTAACCCAAGCGGTGTGGAGAAGGTGGATGATGCGTGTGGATGAAGGCGCAGTCTGCCCCCTAACGCGCACAGAAGCAGTCTTTATAGGCAGGGGCTCCCGCTCTCAGTTCGCCGGGGAAGCTGGCATCGCCAGCCTGGCGAGCGATACCAACGACTTGATGGCCCTCCTCCGCCAGTTGCTCGGAGATTGCCCGGCCGATGCCTTTGCTGGCTCCTGTAATAAGAAAAGTACGTTGCGTCATGGCATGTCTTTACCATTAGTGTTTCTGCAGACGATGCAATATGGCTTGACCCACCTGGGCCGCTGACGCCGGGTTCTGCCCAGTGATCAATTCGCGGTCGATGACAACATTAGGCGCCCACGGCGACGGGTTGCTCTTATACTGCCCGCCAGCTCGCTCCAGGGCGGTCTGCGGATAGAACTTCATCTGCCCTCCGCCGAGCAGGCCCTTGGCCTGTTCTTCTTCCTGATTGCTGATGACTGTCATGCGGTAACCGGTATAAATCCAGTCTTCAGGCATTGCTGTCCGGTTCCCGTTCTCCAGTGCCTGGATCAGCTTCTGCGGCCGTTCCAGCGCCGAAAGCAGAGCAATAGGACCGTGGCAGACCAGCGCGGTTGTTTTACCTTCGGCGTGGAAAGCGCGAAGCAGGCGCCCCAGCGCCGGGTCGGCGAGTAGGTCTTGCATCGGGGCATGGCCGCCAGGCACATAGACTGCATCGAACTTGCTATAACCAATCTGCTCCACGCGGGACAGACTGATCACCGGCGAATGCTTCGCAGAAGTAAGCTGCAGCTGATCCAGCAGCGCCAGATATTGCTCCAGTTGCTTCGGATCGTTGCCGAAGTACTGGGCCGCGGCCGAGCTGCGGTCCAACGTCGGCGCGCGACCGAGGGGAGTAGCGAAGGTTACGTGATGGCCTGCGTCCAGCAGCGTTTTGGTCGGTTCCAGCAGTTCGTTGAGGTAGAAACCGGTTGCAAATGCCTTGCCGTCGCGAAGCTCCAGGTGGCTCTCGTCAGACAGTACCACAAGGACGTTCGCCGCATGAGCGCCCAGACTCGCGCTGCCTATGACAGCAGCCAGGGCCAGTCGTTGGTAAGTGCGCATAGCATTCCCTCCATTCAGGCACAGGCGGGATGCCGTGCACTGACCGACACTTTATTGGCGATCAGACAAGCGATAAATTGGGCCTGTAGAAAAGCATTTTTGCTTTGGAGAACAAAATGGCGCGACGGTTTGGCCACCTGGGGGATGTCGAGGCGCTGCTGGAAGTGGTCGAACGTGGCTCGCTCAGTGCAGCAGCGGTGGCCTTGGCGACCACCCCGTCGGTGGTTAGTCGGGCCATTTCGCGGCTTGAGTTGCACCTGGGGGTGCAGTTACTACGCCGTACCACGCGTCGCTTGAGCCTCACCGACAGTGGCCTGGAATACGTCGAGCAGGCGCGCGCTGCGTTCCAGCAGATCGCCAGCGCAGAGCAAGCCCTGAGCGGCCATGGCGAAGTACAGGGCCGTGTGCGCCTGAGCGCACCGACCACTTATGGGCATCACCGGTTGCCGGCCATGCTGGCAGCCTTCGCCCTGCGCTATCCGAAAGTGCAGGTCGAGTTGAACATCACCAATCGTAATGTCGACCTGGTGGCCGAAGGGTATGACCTGGCTATTCGCCTTGGCGACCTGCCGGACAGTAGCCTGGTGGCGCGTCGGCTAGAGGAGGCTCGACTATGCCTGGTGGCCGCGCCAGCTTACCTCGCGCGTGCCGGCAGGCCGCAATCACTGGCGGAGCTGGCCGGACACAATTGCCTGCCTTTCATCATGCCCAGCAATGGCAGGCCAGGCGTTTGGCAGTTCCGTCAAGGAGAGGAGGAGCTGCTCTTCGTTCCGCAGGGAAATCCGGTGGTGGCGGACGATGTGCTGGGGTGCATCTCACTGGCCGAGCAAGGTGTCGGGATCTGCCAGACCTACGAGTTCATAGTCGCAGAACGCCTGCAGCGGGGCCGGTTGGTGCGCTTGCTGGAGGATTACGAGGGGGCCCGACGGCCCTTCTCGGTCATCTATCCGCCACATCGCCAGCTGTCGGGGGCTAGCAGGGCATTGATCGATTCTTTGATGACAACGGGCCGCAAAGCGGCACTCGATCCCAGCATCTAAGCTGAGGTTCAGCGCCCTTCTCGCCCCGAGCCGACACCATGCCCCACCCCACTCGTTTCGACTGGCAACGCTGGTTACCCGGCCTGGTCACCCTGCTCCACTACAAGGCAGCCTGGCTACCCAAGGACATCGCCGCCGGCCTGGTGCTCACCACCATGCTGGTGCCTGTGGGCATCGCCTACGCCGAGGCTTCCGGCGTCCCCGGCATCTATGGCCTATACGCCACCATCATCCCCCTGTTGGCCTATGCCCTGTTCGGTCCCAGCCGTATCCTGGTGCTGGGCCCGGACTCGGCGCTGGCCGCGCCGATCCTGGCGGTGGTGGTGCAATACGCGGCCAGCGACCCGCAGCGGGCGATCGCCATCGCCAGCATGATGGCCTTGGTCGCCGGGGCGTTCTGTGTGATTGCCGGGCTGCTGCGCCTGGGTTTTATCACCGAGTTGCTGTCCAAGCCCATCCGCTATGGATACATGAACGGCATCGCCCTGACCGTATTGATCAGCCAGTTGCCCAAGCTGTTCGGCATCAAAGTCGACAGCGAAGGGCCCTTGCGCGACCTTTGGTCCTTGGGCCAGGCGCTATACGCCGGCCAAGGGCACTGGCCAAGCTTTGTCGTGGGTGCCGGTAGCCTGGCGCTGATTCTGCTGCTCAAACCGTTCAAGCGCCTGCCGGGCATCCTGATCGCCGTGGTACTGGCGACGCTGGCAGTGAGCGTGTTCAACCTCGATCAGATGGGCGTCAAGGTACTCGGGCAATTGCCCCAGGGCCTGCCCGGCTTCGTCTTCCCCTGGGTCAGCGACATTGACCTGGTCGAGGTGCTACTGGGCGGGATTGCAGTGGCGCTGGTGTCGTTCGCCGACACCAGTGTGCTGTCACGCTCCTATGCCGCGCGCCTCAAGATGCCGGTGAACCCCAACCAGGAAATGTTCGGCCTGGGCGTGGCCAACCTGGCCTCGGGGCTGTTCCAGGGCATTCCGATCAGCAGCAGTTCATCGCGCACCCCAGTGGCCGAAGCCGCCGGCTCGCAGACCCAGCTCACCGGCATCATCGGCGCGCTGGCGGTAACCCTGTTGCTGCTGGTAGCGCCCAATCTCATGCAGCACCTGCCCAACAGCGCTTTGGCTGCGGTGGTGATTGCCGCTGCACTGGGGCTGTTCGAGTTTGCCGACCTCAAGCGTATCTTCCGCATGCAGCAGTGGGAGTTCTGGCTGTCGTTCACCTGCTTTGTCGGCGTGGCAGTGTTCGGCGCCATTCCCGGTATCTGCATTGCCGTGGTGGTGTCGGTGATCGAGTTCCTGTGGGACGGCTGGCGGCCGCACCACGCGGTGCTTGGCCGGGCGGATGGGCTGCGCGGTTACCATGACATGCAGCGTTATCCACAGGCCCGGCGTATTCCAGGGCTGGTGCTGCTGCGCTGGGACGCGCCGTTGTTCTTTGCCAACGCCGAGCAGTTCCAGAACACAGTGATGGCGGCGGTAGACGCGTCGCCAACGCCGGTACAGCGGGTGGTCATTGCCGCTGAGCCGGTGACCAGCATCGATATCACTTCGGCGGACATGCTGGCCGAACTGGACCGGGCACTGGAGGCGCGGGGGGTGGAGTTGCAGTTCGCCGAAATGAAGGACCCGGTGAAGGACAAGATGCGGCAGTTCGAGTTGTTCGAGCATATGGGGGAGAAGGCCTTTCATCCAACGGTGGGCGCAGCGGTGGATGCCTACCTGGAAGAGAGCGGGGTTGATTGGCAGCCCTGAACTTCCAGGGGAGCGAGCTTAACCGCGAAGAAGCCCGCGCCGATTCCGAAGCCGGTCAATCCAGATCAACATGGCGCTGGCGTACACCGACACCGCCAGAAACAGCGCCATACGCACCGCGAACGCCTTGTACACATCCTGCCCACCTGCACTGTCCTGCACCGACTGCCCCAGCAAGATCAACATGGTCGTCAGGCAACTGACCCAGTACGCCGGGCTCTGCCGATTCGGCACGGCCTGGTACAGCCGCCGCGCCTGCCAAAGGGCGAACAGCAGCACCCACAGGAAGAACATCCACAGGTGCACGAACAGGCTCAACGCCCCCCACAGCAGTATCGCCAACACGCCAGCAAGCAAGGTTGAGCCGATCAGCTCCCGGCTGGCGTGCCGCGCACGGGTTTCGCCGGCCTGCTGCCCTACGCTGACTGCTTTCATGATCAGCGGCATGTACTGGTCCGGGGCGATCAGCGCCAGCAGAAAGGCCGGCATCACGATCAGCGTGGCACGCAGCGCTACCCAGCTGACATGCTCGCTGCTCAGCAGCGGCGGCACCGGCGGTGCTGGCGCATTGGCAGGTTCGGGGAACAACGTATGCGCCACCGACGTGCCCAGCACTGCCAGCAGCATGCCTTTGGCCAGCGCTTCGACCACCGACAATGCCAGGGTGAAGTCACTGGTGCCGGCAGCGGCGATCATGGTCAGACCGATCACCAGCAGGTTGGCCAGCAGGCCGTTGCCGCCCTTCAGTGCATAGCGCAAGGTCAGGAAAACACCCACCCCGACCAGTAACACCCCGGCCAACGGCGCATGGCGCAACAGCGGAATCAGCAGCAACCCGCTGCCGCAAGCGAGCAGCACCAGTAGCGCCAGGGCCGGTGCCGCACGCAGGGGTAATGGCTGGCTGCGCATGGCCAGCAACAGCACCGCAAACACCGGCCCAAGGATCGGCACCGGCAAGCCGATACCAAAGCTCACGGCCAGGCACAGCGATACGCCCCAGGCCAGGCGCAGTGCCCGCTGGCGGCGCCATTCAATAGGCATACGACAGCCAGCTCATCAGCCACATGAACAACCGGCCCAGCAGGTTCAGTGGGTTGCCTTCGCTGGGCAGGGCCATGACCTCGGCCTGACCACCGACCCGCAGCATGGTCTTGTCCTGAAGCTGGTCGCGCTCCAGCTCCACAATCACTGGGAAGCGCTGCGCCGAACGCAGCCACTCGCGGCTATTCTGCACGGTCGGCAGCGTACCCGGCGGCGTGCTCTGGCCCACGCTCACGCCATAGCCAATGCTGCGTATACGCCCTTTCAACACGGTGCCCGGCAGCGCATCGAGCACCACCAGCACCGGGGTTTCAGGGCGCAAGCGACCGAGGTTGTTCTCGGTCATGTCGGCACTTATCCACACATCATGGATACTGATCAGGGTCATCATGGGGCTGCCCGCCCCGACATAGTGGCCAACGTCTGTGCGCAGGTCGGTGATCAACCCGTTCGCGTCGGCACGCACCACGGTACGGGCAAGGTCCAGGCGGGCCTTTTCCACATTGGCCGCAGCACTGCGCAGCTGGGCGTTGTCTTCCTGTGCCCCGCCCTGCTGCTCACGGGCGCGCTCCACCTCGGCACGGGCTGCCGCCACTTGGCTGATAGCCTGGTCGCGGGTGGCCTGGGCGCCTTCCAGGCGGCGCACCGACACCGTACCGGGGTCCTCGTCAATCAGCCGTTTGAGGCGCTCGGCGTCCTGGCGCGCCTTGCGTTCGTTGGCCTGGGCGGCCACCAGCGCTGCCTGCGCCGAATCGATGCCGGCGGTACTGGCGCCGATTTGCCGGCGCACGGTATCGAGGTCGGCTTCGGCACGGGCCAAGGCAATGCGGTACTGCTCCTGATCGAGTTCGAACAGCACATCGCCCTGGCGCACCTCCTGGTTGTTGCCTACGGCCACACGCTTGACCTGCCCGGCCACTTCGGCGGCCACCGGGACCACGTAAGCCTGCAGGCGAGCTTGCTGGGTATACGGGGTATAGCGGTCAGCCAGCAAGTACCAGAGCAGGCTGACCGCAATCAGCAGCAGCACCCAGCGCATGCCGCGATCCGGGGCTGACGGGGGCGGCGTTGGCGTGGCGTCGCTCATTCGGTTTCACCTTGTGCATGCGCGGTGGGGGCTGGCTCGTCGAGCAACTCGCCCCAGTCGGTGCGTTGCTGCATTTGCTGGCGGGTGGCCGGGTCGATCGGCGCGCGGCTGGCGTCCCAACCACCCCCCAGGGCCTTGTACAAAGTCACCAGGCTGCTGACCGCGTTGCCACGGCTGACCAGGTAACCGTCCTGTTGCTGCAACAGCAGTTGCTGAGCATCGAGCACGCGCTGGAAATCGGCGAAGCCTTCGCGGTACTGCGAACTGGCCAGGTTCAGCGAGCGTTGCGCAGCCTGGGAGGCCTGGTCGCGAATGGCTGCACTCTGCAGCGAGCGCACCAGCCCGCTGGCAGCATCGTCGGCCTCACGGGCGGCTTCGCGCACGCCCTGCTGGTACAACTCGATAAGTTGCTGCAAGCGGGCATCTTCCACGCGTACGGTGTTCTTGCGCCGGCCATAGTCGAACGGGTTCCAGATCAGGCTTGGGCCAGCCGCCAGGTCGAAGGTGTTGGGCAGATGATTGGCCGATAGAAAGGTCCAGCCGATACTGCCAAGCAAGCTCAGCTGTGGATAAAGATCGGCCTCGGCCACCCCGACCAGCGCCGACTGCGCCGCCACTGCCTGCTCGGCGGCACGGATGTCCGGGCGGCGCTGCAGCAGGCTGGCCGGTACATCCTGCAACACTGCCCGATCTGGCAAGGGCAGTTGGCCATGGCCGGCCGCCAGCTGCGGCAGCGGCCCAGGCGGGCGGCCGAGCAGCGAACACAGCACATTGCGCAGGGCATTGAGCTGGTTCTCGAACTCGGGAATGGTGGCCTGGGTCGCCAGGTATTGAGTACGCGCCTGCTGCCAG
Organism: Pseudomonas sp. DCB_BI; assembly: GCF_026240995.1. NCBI lineage: Bacteria > Pseudomonadati > Pseudomonadota > Gammaproteobacteria > Pseudomonadales > Pseudomonadaceae > Pseudomonas > Pseudomonas sp. DCB_BI. The sequence continues at coordinate 401,762 of NZ_JAPFCG010000001.1, forward strand.
TCGAGTTCGTCATTTTCACCGTGGCGGAACAACCGCTCGGTGATCTCCAGGCTACGCGCCTGGCGCTTGGCGTTCTCTTGGGCGATAGCCAGCCGAGCTTCGGCGGTACGCAGAGCAAAGTAAGTGTCGGCCACCTGCGCACGCAGCAGCACCATGGCGTCGGCGTAATTGGCCTGGGAGGCAAAGTAGACGGCGTCGGCACTTTCGATGGCGCGACTGAAGCGGCCCCAGAAATCGATTTCCCAGCCGATGTCGAAACCGACGCTGGATTGCCAGAACACCGAATCACGGGCGGTGGAGGTACCTGACTGGTCCTGCTTCAGATACAGGCTCTGCGCACTCAGTTGCTGCAACTGTGGATAACGCCCGGTCTGCACGATCGCCAACTGGGCGCGAGCCTCCGCGATACGCAGGCCCGCCACGCGCAGGTTGGTGTTGTTGGCGTCGGCCTCGGCAATTAGCGCGTCCAGCATCGGGTCGGCAAACATCCCCCACCACGCGCGCATGTCAGGGGTGGCGGCGCTACGCCCTGCCTGCTCCAGCAAAGGTGTGCTCCAGCCGTCCAGCCACGGCGCCTGGGGCGTTTCGAAATCGGGGCCGACCTGGGTGCAACCAGCCAGTAGCATCAGTAACACCAGGCCATGGCAACAGTTGGGCATGGCTCAGGCAGCAGGGGGTGCTGGTTGCTCCGGCACCTGCAGCGCAACCCATTGCCAGAACAACACATAGGTCACGCCGAGGATTACCGGGCCAATGAATAAACCGATGATGCCTTTGACCACCATGCCGCCCAGCGCCCCGATCAGTACCACCGGCATTGGTACATCGACCCCGCGCCCCAGCAGCAGCGGCTTGAGCACGTTGTCGGCAAGGCCGGCGACAAAGGTGTAGACGGCAAAAATGATGGTCGCCACCGTGAAGCCTTCGGCGTTGAACACATAAATGATCACCGGCAAGGTCACCAGCGTCGCCGGGGCCTGTGCAATGCCCAGCATGAGGATGACGATGGCCAGCATCCCGGCACCGGGAACCCCTTTGACGATAAAACCAACACCGATCAGCAGCATCTGGATGAAGGCAATGCCGATCACCCCTTGTGCCACCGCGCGAATGGTAGCCGTACACAGCGTGGCCAAGGGTTTACCGCGCTCTGCGCCTGAAACCCGCATGGCGATACGCTGCGCAGCGATTTCACCTCGTTCACCGAAGGCCATGATGACCCCGGAAATGAGGATCGCGCCGATGAACAGCAGGAAGGCCCCACCGGCGCTGGCCGCAGCGCCCAGCACCGTCAGCCCGGCCCCCTTGATCTGGGGCAGCCATTGGTTCAGCACACTGGCCATGTTTTCGGAGGCCGCCAACCACAGCGCATGCACCTTCGGCCCGATCAGTGGCCAGGTCGCCACGGAATCAGGCGGGACCGGCACACTCCAGGCGCCGGTCTTGAGTAGCGTCACCAGGCTGTCCACCGATTCGGCGATGGACATCATCACCAGGTAGACAGGCACCAGCAGCACCACCAGTACCAATAGCACTACCAGCGTCGCCGCATAGCCTTGCTTGAGCCCGGTGCGGCGCTGGATACGGCAATGCAAGGGGTACAACGTAACCGCCAGGATCACCGCCCACAGCATCAGCTCCAGGAACGGCTGAAACACCTGAAAGGCGAAGATCACCAAGGCTGCCACCAGACCGGCCTTGATGAGCACATCGAGCAAGCCCCGCGACAGGGCGCTGTCCAGTTTGAAACTCGACTGCATGATTCACCTCCCGTTACTCAATGCGCCAGCTAGGCGCAATTCACTGGCCCGTTTCAGGGGATGCCTGCACAGGGCTCTCATCGCGCAGCTGCCGCGCCAGGGCCATCATGACCAAGGGCACCACCGCCATCGACAAGGTGATGGCCAGCACCAGCAGGTCGTGTACCTGTTGTGTGAGCACTTGGTGCGCCAGCGCCAGCTTGAACACCACAAAGGCGAACTCGCCCCCCGAGGCCAGCACCACACCCAGGCAAAGCGCCTGGGCCTTGTTGAGCTCGCCCAGCGTGCGCCCCAGCCCATACAGCAAGGGCAGCTTGATCGCCACCAGCAGCACGGTCAGGCCTAGCACTATCAGCGGCATGCCAAAAAGCAGACGCAGGTCGGCGCTCATGCCTACACCTACGAAAAACAGCCCCAGTAGCAAGCCCTTGATCGGCTCGATCTGGGTTTCCAGCTCGTGGCGAAAAGGCGACTCGGCCATCAGCACACCGGCCAGAAACGCCCCCAGCGCCATCGACACGCCCACATGCTCCATCAACCAGGCGGTGCCTAGCACCACCAGCAATGCCGTGGCGGTCGACAGCTCAGGCAGGCCCGACCCCACCGTCCACTTGAATACCGGGGTCAGCAGATAGCGGCCGAAAACGATCAGCAGGCCGATACCGACAGCCACGGCCAGCAACGGCCAGGCCCCTTCGTCGGCAGTGCTGACATCGCCACCGAGCAACGGCACCACGGCAATCAAGGGAATGGCGGCAATGTCCTGGAACAGCAGGATGGCCACGGCCAGGCGGCCATGAGGTTTACCCAGGTCCTTGCGCTCGGCCAGTACCTGCAAGCCAAAGGCGGTGGACGACAGCGCCAGGCCCAGGCCCAGCACGATAGCGGCAGGTTTCGACTGATCGAACAGCCAGAATGCCAGTAGCCCAAGCAGCACTGCGGTCAGCCCCACTTGCAAACTGCCGACGCCAAATAGCGCCCGGCGCATGGTCCACAGGCGCCGCGGGGAAAGCTCCAGGCCAATCACGAACAACAGCATGACCACGCCCATTTCCGACAGCCGCGCCACGTTGTCCGGGTTGCCCAACAGCCCAAGCACCGACGGGCCAATCAAGATTCCCGCCAAGAGGTATCCCGGCACTGCGCCCATTTTCAGACGCTGCGCCAGCGGCACCAGAAGCACCACAGCCAGAAGAAATACCACCGTCGCCTGCAGCAGGCTGCCGTCATGTGGCATGAGCTCGTACCTTCGCAGCTCCCGGGAGGGAGGGGTTCAGAAGCGTTCTTCGACGACCTTGAACGGGTAGGCGACAGCCTTGTACTTGCCGATCTTGCCGCGTTTGGGCAGCTTCACCAGCTGGTCGCGGGTTATGTCCTGATAGGGAATGCGGCTGAGCAGATGGCTGATGATATTCAGCCGGGCGCGACGTTTGTCGTTGGAATGGGCCACGAACCACGGTGCCCATGCGGTATCCGACGCCTGGAACATGTCGTCCCGCGCCTTGGTGTAGTCATCCCAGCGGGTATACGACTTGAGGTCCATCGGCGATAGCTTCCACAGCTTGCGGCCGTCGTTGATGCGATCCTGCAGGCGCCGGGTCTGCTCTTCGGCGCTGACTTCAAGCCAGTACTTGATGAGGATGATCCCCGAGTCGACCATCACCCTCTCGAACCCAGGGACACCGGCCAGAAACTTGTCCGCTTGCTCGCCGGAGCAGAAGCCCATCACCCGCTCAACGCCCGCACGGTTGTACCAACTGCGATCGAAGATCACCACTTCACCTGCCGCTGGCAGATGGCCCAGGTAACGCTGCAGGTACATTTGCGTCTTCTCCCGCTCGGTCGGCGCGGGCAGCGCCACCACCCGAAATACCCGCGGGCTGACGCGTTCGGTAATAGCCTTGATGGTGCCGCCCTTGCCGGCGCCATCACGGCCTTCGAAAACAATGCATAGCTTCAGGCCCTTGGCCACCACCCACTCCTGCAGCTTCACCAACTCTACATGCAGGCTCTTGAGGGCTTTTTCGTAGGCCTTGCCGCCCAACTTTTCTGATTGCTCCTGGGAGGGCTTCTTCTTGGACGGCTTCGACATGACACTCTCCTGAAGGTGAATGAAGCTTCAGTATGGTCGACGAATACCAGTTTGCCGCTTCGCTTGCAGATTGGTGCAGGGACTGTGGCAGGCTTGTCACTTCACAAATTCCTGAACTGATTATTTGCTGCCAGCGATTTTTCCCCCCGGCAAGCGCCACCAGAATCGCTTCACCACAATCACAAAAACCGTGAGGCCACTCCCGTGGACCAGACACTTCAGGTACGGCAAGCCGCCGCCGACCTTGTTGCCGCCTTCGCCAGCAACGATACCGCCCGCTATTTCGCCTGCTTCAGCGAAGACGCCACCTTCCTTTTCCACACCTTGCCGCAACCGCTACTGTCGCGCCGTGCCTACGAAGATCTCTGGGCCCAGTGGCAGGCCGACGGCTTTGCCGTGCTGGCCTGCGAATCGGGTAACGCCCAAGTGAGCCTGCAGGGTGACGTGGCGGTCTTCATGCATGATGTGGCCACGCATATCCGCATTGCCGGTGAAGAACACCAGTTGCGCGAGCGCGAGACCATTGTCTTCCGTCGCCACGGGGACCAGTGGCTCGCCTGCCACGAGCACCTGTCGGTCGTATCACCGGCCTGATCACCTTTATTGCGGCCCTGCCGCCCTGCCATCGCACCCACAAGAAGGCCCGCGCACGCGCCGGCCCACAACAACCGCGCTGGAGCATTACCATGAGCCACTCGACCGGTATCGAGACCAACGGCGTCGAACAGATCCCCGCCGATCAACGCGACGCCTCCCCGCTGGACCTGTTTCGTTTGATCTTTGGCGGCGCCAATACGTTTGCCACAGCCGTGCTGGGCAGCTTCCCGGTACTGTTCGGGCTGTCGTTCCAGGCCGGTGTGTGGGCCATTCTGCTCGGCGTTGGCATCGGCGCGCTTATCCTTGCACCGATGGGGCTGTTCGGCGCGCTGAACGGCACCAACAATGCTGTATCGTCGGGCGCGCACTTTGGTGTACACGGGCGCATCGTCGGCTCGTTCCTGTCGCTACTCACCGCTGTGGCGTTCTTCTCACTGTCGGTATGGAGCTCGGGTGACGCCCTGGTCGGTGGCGCCAAACGCCTGGCCGGCCTTCCGGAAACCGACCTGACCCTGGGCCTGGCCTACGGCCTGTTCGCAGTGCTGGTACTGGTGGTGTGCATCTTCGGCTTCCGCTTCATGCTGTGGGTCAACAAGATTGCCGTGTGGGCTTCGAGCCTACTGTTCCTGCTGGGCATCGTTGCCTTTGCCGGGCCGTTCGATGCGGGCTACGCGGGCAGCGTCAACCTCGGCCAGGCCGGCTTCTGGGCAGCGTTCGTCGGCGCAGCGATCCTGGCCATGAGCAACCCGGTGTCGTTCGGTGCGTTTCTGGGTGACTGGTCACGCTATATCCCGCGTGAAACACCCAAGGCGCGCATCATGCTGGCCGTGATTGCGGCCCAGGGTGCCACGCTGATTCCGTTCCTGTTCGGCCTGTGCACCGCCACCCTGGTGGCCACCCAGGCACCGGACTACATCGCCACCAACAACTATGTCGGCGGCCTGCTGGCCGTTGCCCCTGGCTGGTTCTTCCTGCCGGTGTGCCTGATTGCCGTGATCGGCGGCATGTCCACTGGCACCACCGCCCTGTATGGCACCGGCCTGGACATGTCCAGCGTGTTCCCGCGCCTGCTCAGCCGCGCAGGCGCCACGCTGCTGATCGGCGCGCTGGCGATCGGCTTCATCTTCATCGGTCGCTTCACCTTCAACCTGGTGCAAAGCGTGTCGACCTTTGCCGTGCTGATCATCACCTGCACGAGCCCGTGGATGGTGATCATGATTCTCGGCCTGATCACACGCCGCGGCTTCTACCACGCCGATGACCTGCAGGTGTTCACCCGCGGCCAGCGTGGTGGCCACTACTGGTTCCTGCACGGCTGGAACTGGCGCGGCATGGGGGCATGGATCCCCAGCGCGGCGGTCGGCCTGTGCTTCGTCAACCTGCCGGGGCAGTTCGTCGGCCCGCTGGGCGACCTGGCCGCTGGCGTCGACCTGAGCCTACCGGTCACCCTTGGGTTGGCAGGGGTGCTGTACCTGCTATTGCTCAACCTTTTCCCTGAACCTGCTGGCGTGTATGGCCCTCAGGGCCCGCGCTGGGTGCGCAGCAAAAGTACTGCGCACACGCCTGTAACCACTGCCGAAATGGCCTGACTGGAAACCGACCATGACCACTTCCCACTACATAGCCGGCCGCTGGGTCGAAGGCCAAGGCAGCGACTGCATCAGCGTCAACGACCCTGCGCTGGGGCAACCGTTCGCCGAACTGATGGCTGCCAGCGTCGAGCAGGTCGACCAGGCCGTGGCCGCCGCCCGTACTGCCCTGCCCGCCTGGAAAAGCACCGGCGCCAGCGAGCGTGCCGCTTACCTGCGAGGCTTTGCCGAACAGCTTGGTCAGCGCCGCGAAGCGCTGATCACCCTGCAGATGCGCAACAACGGCAAGCCGCGCCACGAGGCAGAGATTGACCTGGACGACGCCATCGCCACCTTCGGCTACTACGCCGAGCTGGCCGAGCAATTGCCGGCAAAAAACCGTGACGTACCGCTGGCTGCGCCGGGCTTCACCGCCCGCACTCGCCTGGAGCCGGTGGGCGTGGTCGGCCTGATCGTGCCGTGGAACTTCCCGCTGGTGACCAGCGCCTGGAAGCTTGCCCCGGCCCTGGCCGCCGGCTGCACCGTGGTGCTCAAGCCTTCGGAGGTGACCCCGCTGGTCGAGCAGGCCTACGGCCAGATCGCCGACACCTTGGGCCTGCCGGCCGGGGTACTGAATATCGTCAACGGCAAAGCCGAGACCGGTGCCGCGCTGAGCAGCCACAACGGCCTGGACAAACTGTCGTTCACCGGCAGCAACAGCGTAGGCAGCCAGGTGATGCGCAGTGCGTCGGCGCAGTGCCGGCCGGTAACGCTGGAGCTGGGCGGCAAGTCGGCGATCGTGGTGTTCGATGATTGCGATGTCGACCAGGCTGTGGAATGGATTGTCGCTGGCATAAGCTGGAACGCCGGGCAGATGTGTTCAGCCACTTCGCGCCTGCTGGTGCAGGACGGCATTGCCGATGCCCTGCTGCAGCGCCTGCAGGCGGCGCTGGAAAACCTGCGGGTGGGCAACCCGCTGACCGAAGAGGTCGAAATGGGCCCGCTGACCAGCCAAGCCCAGTGGTTGAAGGTTGCCAGCTACTTTGCCACGGCGCGTGAAGAAGGTTTGCAGTGCCTGGCCGGTGGCAAGACACTGGACCGCGACGGCTGGTTCGTCAGCCCGACGCTGTATGCCGATGTGCCGAAGGATAGCCGCTTGTGGACCGAGGAAATCTTCGGCCCGGTGCTGTGCGCGCGGCGCTTTGCTACCGAGCAACAGGCGATCGCCGAAGCCAACGACAGCCGTTTCGGCCTGGTGGCGACGGTGTGCACTGCGGACCTGGAGCGCGCCGAGCGCGTGGCCGATGCGCTGGAGGTTGGCCATGTGTGGATCAACTCGGTGCAGGCGGTGTTCGTCGAGACGTCGTGGGGCGGTACCAAGGGTAGCGGGATCGGCCGTGAGCTGGGGCCTTGGGGGTTGTCGGCCTACCAATCGGTCAAGCATGTGACGCGGTGTTTGGGGTGATGGTCGCCAGGTGCCTGTCACAACATTTTCAGCGCCTGTGAAATCGAGCGCCGCCCGCGCGGCGCATCGCGACGCAAGGCCGCTCCCACATCGGTTTCGGGCCAGTTACTCCTGCTCCTTTGGCGCGCGCACCCTTGGTGCATGGCTGGCGATAGCAGAAGAGCAAATGATCAGCTATCGCTATCGAATGGAACAAACAAGGGGGGCGCGCGCCAATACCACAGGAGTGATTGGCCCGAAACAGATGTGGGAGCGGCCTTGCGTCGCGATGCGCCGCGCGGGCGGCGCTCGATCCAACAGGCGCTGAACTACTCATGGCGAACACATGGTGGCCCTCACCCAATCTCCAGCCATGCATTCCCAATCAATCCCTCGTAAGAAAAATCCCAACCTAAAACCAAATGCTTCAAGAACAACCTGATTGGGAATTATCCTACGCACGGCGCTGCCGTTTCTCTGTTGTTGATTATCAGCATCAGGGCTAATTTCCCTGTGTCGTCAAATTCGGCGACCGGGTGTGAGAGCCTGTGTTGATCTAGCTGCAACCTCAGCGGTAGCTGTGCGCGGGCAGGATTCGTCCTGGCCGGTTTCCTAGATCACCGGTCTCTCACCCCGCGTACAGCTGCCACCCAAACCTGTGAGAGGGAATGGGCATCAGCTCCTGACCGATCTAGGAGTAATGCATGAAAAAAGTAGTCCCTGATCCACCCGCCAAAACCTCCCCCCGCACGTTCTACACCATCAACAACGACATGCCCTCGCCCGAGGCGCTGCTGTACGCTTCCCAATTGCTGCGCGGTATCGAAGACACTCTGGACGAATACATCTGCGGCAATGCCGGCGAGCCTGGCATCGGAATGTTGGTCAATACCGTGCATAACGTGCAGATGGTCAGGGCGCTCAATGAACTGGTCCTGATGCGAGATGTAGGCGAAATCACAGGGCATTGAAAATTGATTTGCGGGTCGTTTCGCAAGACCGCTCCCACAGGGGCCCTGCTAACTCGAAGAGTTATATACAGTCCTGTGAGAGCGGCGATCCAACTTACCCCGAGACGGCCCTTACGCCGATTCATCAGCGGGGCGCGTACCCTCTTGCACCAGCACCATGCTCTGCGGCGAAGACAGCGGAATGCCCTCGTCACGCAACCGCCCAAGGATGGTGAACAACAGGTCGCTCCGGGTCCCCGACACCTGCCGCGGCCCCGCTACATAACCACTCACGCCAATCACCATGCCACTGGCCGTCAGGTCCTTGAACGACACCGACGTCGCCGGGGCATCCAGAATCGCTTCATGTTCGTGGTAGGCCGCCAGCAGCAGCTCGCGCACCCGGTTAGCGTCAGTTTCCAGCGGCAGGGTCAGGGTGATGCCGACCACGCCAAGCGCATTGCCCATGGTCACGTTGCGCACGTTCTGGGAGATGAACTGCGAGTTGGGCACGATCACCGTCGAACGGTCGGACATCTGGATTTCGGTGGCGCGCACGTTGATGCGGCGGATATCACCTTCTACACCTGCCAGGCTCACCCAGTCACCCACTTTCACCGGGCGCTCGGTCAGCAGGATCAGGCCTGAAATGAAGTTCTGCACGATTTGCTGCAAACCGAAACCGATACCCACCGACAGGGCACTGACCACCCAGGTCAGGCTGGTGAGGTTGATACGCAGGGTCGACATCACCAGCATGGCCAGGAACAGGAAGCCCAGGTACCCCACCAGAGTCACCAGCGAGGCGCGCATGCCAGCATCCATATCGGTTTCCGGCAACAGGCGCTCACTCAGCCAGCGCTTGACCACGCGAATGGCGAACATGCCACCGAGGAAAATCCCCAGCGCCAGCAGGATGTCCTGCGGCACGATGTTCAGGTTGCCGAGCAGCTTGCCGCCGGTCCCGTCCCAGTCGCCCAGGCTCAGCAGCAGCTCGCTCGGGCTGGTGCCCGATGGCATCAGCGTCAGCAACAGTGCCAGGAACAGCACCACGGTACGGCCGATACCGGCCAGGATGGTGCTGGCCTGGGCCTGGTGACGTGGCGCCAGGCCCAGGGTAGAGGCCAGTGCCAGGCCACCGGGCAGGCGTGGTGACAACAAGGTCTCGCACAGGTCACCGAGGAAGGTGGTCAGCAGGTAGGCGCAGGTGACCACAAGGCTGACCCACAGCAACTTGGCCGTGAGGAAGTAGGCCAGCGTCAGGTAGCCGGTGACCAGGGCCAGCAGGATCAGCGTCAGCCAGATGACCATCACGAACGGGATCAAGCCGGCCAGGCCGGTCGGGCGCTCCAGATCATGCGTACGCAGTGTGCGCCGGTAGCGCAGCAGCGCGCCGGCAAAGGTCATCGCTACCACCAGCGCGGTCAGGCCGTTGACGGCCACGGTCAGCGCCAGGCTGGCGCCAATCACGCTGTTGATACGCTCCATGGTCATCATGCCCATGAGCGCCAGCGCGAGCACTTTAGGGAACCAGCCCAGCGCGCTGGCCACTTCGTCATGAATGGGTGGCAGGCGCCATGACGGGCGCTGCAACATCAGCATGGCACGGCCCAGGCCAGTGATGAAGGCGCTGAACACCACCAACGCGAGCACATGGTTGACCAGGCTGGCGATATCGGAGCCCAGCTCGGCACTGCTCTCAAGCCCCCAGCGCAACAGCGAAACCGAACCGGCGATCGTGCCCAGTGTGGCCAGGCTCACACCCAGTGCCAAGGCACTGCGGCGTAAACGGCCCTCGGGCAGCCACCTGACCATGGCACTGGCCAGCAGGCGTTCTATCCACAGGCGCACCAGGGTCCACACCAGGATGGCAGCTACCAGGCTGGCCATGAACAGCCAGCGATGTTCGGCGCTGAAGGCACTGCCGATGGCATCAGCCACCTCACCGCGCAGGTCACGCAGGCGCGCCACGTCGTCCTGGGTGGGGCGGATGATGCTCTGCCAGAACGCCGGGCTCAGTGGCGTAGCCGCGCGGCTGGTGATCTGCGAGTTGAACTGGCTGCGGCGCAGGTTGACGATCTGCGTAGACAGGTCGCGGGCCGACTGGGTCAGCTTGGTGGCCTGCTGCTGCTGGGCCACCAGGGCCTTTTTCTCGGCCTCGAGGGCTTTGCGCTGTTGGGTCAGGGTGGCCGCCTCGTCTGGCTGCGCCGGGCCAATCACCTTGAGCTTGTCGTCGAGCTTTTCCACATCGGTGGTGCGCTGCGCACTCAGGGCGTCCGCCTGGCGTTGAACCTGCATGGCTGACAGGCGTAACTGCGACAGCACGTCGTCATTGGCTTCGCTGCTAACGCCCTGGCGAATCTGGTCCAGGCGATCGCTCAACTCTTCGATGCTGGCGTTTTCATCCAGTGCGGAGGCTTCGGCGTTGGCCAGGTTGGACAAAGGGGTGGCCGGGGCCGCCCAGGCCGGGCTGGCAAGTACCAGCATCAGGGCCAGCATGGCCATCAGGCCAGGGCAAAAACGAACAAGGCTGACACGCCTCATCGAATATTCCTCTTCACAATTCGATTTGGCGGTGGATTCTACGCGGCTTCAGGGCTTCAGGAGAGTGCCGTTTCTCGCTTCAGCAACTGCTGCTTGCGTTCGACGCCCCAACGGTAGCCGCTGATGTCGCCATCCCGGCGCACCACGCGGTGACAGGGGATGGCCACGGCAATGTGATTGGCTGCGCAAGCCATGGCGACCGCCCGCACAGCCTTGGGGGCGCCGATACGCTCGGCGATGTCGGTATAGCTGACCCGGCTGCCGACCGGCACCTCGCGCAGGGCCTGCCACACCCGCTCCTGGAACGCTGTGCCTTGCACATCCAGCGGCAGGGCCAGGCCCAGCGCCGGGGCTTCGACGAAGCCGACCACCTCGGCGACCAGCCGTTCATAGGCACTGTCACCGCCAATCAGGCGGGCCTTGGGGAACTGGTCCTGCAAGTCGTAAAGCAAGGTTTCGGGGTCATCGCCCAGCAGGATCGCACAGATGCCTTTATCACTCTGTGCCACCAGGATCGCGCCCAATGAACATTGGCCCAACGCGAAGTGAATAGTTGCTCCGGCACCGCCGGCGCGGTACTGCCGTGGGCGCATGCCAAGGCGTTGGTCGGCGCTGGCATAGAAGCGACTGTTGGAGTTGTAGCCGGCGTCGTAGATGGCATCGGTGACCGAGCGCTGGCCGTCTTCCAGATGCGCGCGCAGGCGCCGGGCGCGAAAGGCAGTGGCGTAGGCCTTGGGCGTAACGCCGGTTTCGGCCTTGAACAGCCGGTGCAGGTGGAACGGGCTGACGGCCAGTTGCGCGCTTAGCTGGTCGAGGCTAGGGGTGGGGTCGCCGGTTTCAATCAGGCGGCAGGCACGGGTCACCAGCTGGCTGTGGCGGTTGGTGCTGGCATTGGCGGGGGCGAAGCAGCGTTTACAGGGGCGATAACCGGCGGCTTCGGCGCAGGCAGGTGTGTCGAAGAACTCGACATTACTGCGTTTGGCCAGGCGCGACTTGCAGTTTGGCTGGCAGTAGATGCCGGTGGTGCGCACGGCGTAGACGAAGTGGCCGGTGGCAGCGGCGTCGCGGGATTCGACGGCTTGCCAGCGTTGGTTGGAGGTGGTGAACGCAGTCATGGGTAAGCTTCCAGATCGTTGTGGCCTGTGCCCGGAGGGGGGCCGTTACAGGCAATGCCGAAACCTCAGGCCCGCCACAGGTACCAGGCCGCCACAGTGCGGTAAGGCCGCCAGCCGCCGCCCAGCGAGCGCATTTGCGCTGGCGTCGGCGCCTTGTCCAGGCCTTTGAGCCGACGATAGCCCTCGCGCACGCCAAAATCGTCCACCGGCAGAATGTCCGAACGCTCCAGGCTGTAGATCAGCAACATTTCCACCGTCCACCGCCCTACCCCGCGTAACCCTACGAGGCGCTCGATCAACGCCTCGTCGGCCATGGCCAGCGCCGCTTCGCGTGTAGGGACCAGCCCTTCCAGCCGGGCTTGGGCAATGCCTTGGATCGTCGCCATCTTGCTCGCCGAGAAGCCGCAGGCGCGCAGGGTTTGCGGGGCAACCGCCAACAACTGCTCGGGCTGCGGGAACGCATCCTCCGGGAACAGCGCCAGCAACCGCCCGAGGATGGCCTCGGCCGCACGGGCATGCAGCTGCTGGTAGGCAATCGCCCGCACCAGTGCCTCGTACGGTTCGCGCCCAGGCGTAGCCTGGTGCAGACAAGGCCCGGTCGCCGCGATGTGCCGCGACCAGTCCGGGTCCAGTGCCGCCAGGTGTTCGCTGGCTTCGCGGTAAGCCTCAGGGGAAAGGTCGGCCAGAATCATGGCACCTCCATCAGGTCGATTGCAGGTCCAGCTTAGCGCAGCCGTTCATCGGACAAACGCCGGATCTTGCTCGGCTAATTCCTGGCATGCCATTGCCCCGCGCCATCATCCCCGCATAGAATTGAGAACTGTTCACATTCGCACATTCCATGGGACCGGGTCTTCGCAACGATGCAGATCAACGACACGCTCAAACCGGCCGAGGTCGCTCTGCTCTACCAGTCCCACCATGCCTGGCTGCGGGGCTGGCTACGTAGCCGGGTGGGTTGCAGCGAGCACGCTGCCGACCTGGCCCAGGATACCTTCGTGCGCGTGTTGCGCGCGCGCCAGATGTCGCCGCTCAAAGAGCCCCGCGCCTACCTGAGCAGCATCGCCCGTGGCCTGATGATCGACCAGTTCCGCCGTCGGGCCCTGGAGCGGGCTTATCAGGAGAGCCTGGCTCACCTGCCCGAAGCCGAAGTGCCCAGCGAGGAAGATCGGCTGGTCATCCTGGACGCACTGGAACGTCTGGACCGAGCCTTGCACCAACTCAAACCGCGCGCCCGCCAGGCCTTTCTGCTGGCCCAGCTCGACGGTTTGAGCATTGTGCAGATCGCCCAGGATCTGCAAGTGTCCCGAGCGACCATCGAGCGCGACCTCGCCACCGCCCTGCGCGTCTGCTATCGGTTGCGTTATGTCGACGCCTGATGGCACACCTGCGCAGGCGCAGGTTGACCAGGCCATCGACTGGCTGGTGAAGCTGCGCTTCGACAGGCCCTGCCCGCGTACCCAGCAGCAATTTCAGCAATGGCTGGCCAGCCACCCGCACAACCCCTTGGCCTGGCACCGCGTGAGCATGCTCGGTGACGAACTGGCCGGCCTGCCCAAGGACCTGAGCCGGCGCACCCTGGACGGCAGCCAGCAACAACAAAGCAGCCGTCGCAGCCACCTCAAGCTGTTGGCGCTGCTGACCGTGGGCGGCAGCCTGGGCCTGGCTGCGCGTGAGCCGTTGGGCTTGCCTGAACTGCTGGCCGACAGCAGCACCGCTACCGGCGAGCGCCGGCAGTTGCAAGGTAGCGATGGCAGCCGTATCCAGTTGAACACCGCCAGCGCCATCGACCTGCACTACAGCAGTGCGCAGCGCCGGCTGGAGCTGGTACACGGCGAAGTGAGCCTGGAGAGTAACCCCAACGACAATCGCCCGTTTCTGATCGAGACACGCGTCGGTCCGCTGGCCACTGTCGACGGCCAACTGCTGCTGCGAGAAAACAGCCAGGGCCTGCTGCTGGCCGTACGCCGCGGTGCAGTTACGCTGTTTCCTGCATCAGCCACGGCCCGGCAGGTACTGCCAGGTGAGACCTTGCAGGTGTCGGCCAACGGCAGCTTCCAGGCCGTGACGCTGCATAGCGACCCCTGGGGATGGACAGACGGTGTGTTGAGCGTGCAGCAGATGCCGCTTGGGGAATTTGTCGCCGAGTTGGCGCGTTATCGCCCAGGCCTGCTGCGCTGTGCGCCCGAAGTTGCGAACCTGAAGGTGTCTGGCACCTACCAGCTGAGCGATACCGGGGAGATCCTGCAACTGCTCAGCCATAGCCTGCCGGTGCGGGTGGAATACCGCACCCGGTATTGGGTAAGTATTGGAGCAGCTTGACGCCTAGGTGGCCCCGCAGGGCCGCGCAGGCTTGTCAGTCCGCTACCGCTCGCAAGCGCCCCGCAGCGCGGAATGACTGCCGGGCAAAGCACACGAACAACCCAGCCATCAGCGCCAGCGCCATCGGCAAGCCATGCGGCGCCACGCCCATCGCCGCGCCACTGACCAGCGGCCCGACCAGGCTACCTACACCCCACAGCAAACCCACGCTGGCATTGGCGGTTACCAGGTCCTGGCCCTTGAAGCGCTGGCCAATCAGTACCAGTGCCAGGGTATAGATGCCCCCCGCCACTGCGCCCAGTACCACCAGCAGGGGCCACAGCAGCCAGGACATGTTCAGCAGCCACGGCAGGCCGATGCCGATCGCCATCGCCACCAGCCCGCACACCAGGTGCAAGCCGGTACGCTCGACGCGGTCGGCCAGCCAGCCCAGCGGCAGCTGGAACAACATGTCGCCGGCAAACACCACGGTCACCATCAACGCCGCTACGCCCACGGCAAAACCATGGCTGCTGGCATACACCGGCAACAGCGACAGCACCACGGCATCGAAGAACGAGAAGAACAGTACCGCCATGCACAACGACGGTGCCACCCGAAAGAACCCGGCCAGGCCGAAGCTCTTTTCGCCTTCTTCGTGTTCGACATGGTCGTTGGGCACGGTCAGCACGATGCACAGCAGCGCCAGCCCGTAACAGGCGGTCACTACGCCAGTGATCCATGGGCTGTCGGCGCCCAGCACGGCGAGCATGGCCGGGCCGAGTACCTGGAAGCCAGTGAAGCTGGTGGCGTACAGGGCCATGATCTTGCCGCGGTTGTGCTCCGGGCACAGTTCGTTGACCCACGACTCACCAAGGATGATGGCGATACCCATACCCAGCCCCAGGCCCAGACGCAGCAGGGCCAGCAACCACAGCGAGCCGAATGCCGGCTCGAGCAAGGCAATGCTGACCGTGCACAGGCTGAAACACAGCAAGTAGATGGTGCGCCGGGTGAGATGGCGGCAGCAGGCATCCACCAGAAATGCCGAGAGCATCATGCCTGCCGCCGGGATGGCCGAGAGGATGCCGATTTCCAGGGTGCTCGCCCCCGCCTCATGCAGGCGCAACGAAACCAGCGGCAGGCTGGCCCCCAGGCTGAAACCCACTACCGATACGGCGAACAACAGGCCCGCCAGCAAACGCTTGTTCATGTACCACTCCTTGCCAACCTAAAAGACGTGCAGACACAGGCGCGCACGCCGGGATGGCGGGCGACGCGAAAGCGCAGATCAGTTCAGGCGAGATGTGGCGAGAAGGTGAAGGCAAACAGCACGCTGCGGCGGCGCTTGAGCACCGTGTCGCTCGGCCACGCACGACGCAGGGCCTGGAGGGCAGGCTGACGGGCGCTGGGCAGGGACTGGGAACGGCGCATTGCGTTGGCTACTTTGTGGGCATTGAAAAAAGAGGCGGCACTCTAGGCCAACAGTGATCAAATCGTCAATTGTCGGGGCTGCAGGGCAGCCCCCGACACTTTCACCGCTTGCCAGTGCTTGGCAAGAACACCGCCAGCAGCCCGAACAACGGCAGGAACGAGCACACCCCATAGACATACTCGATGCCACGCAGGTCCGCCACATACCCCAGCAGCGCCGCGCCGATCCCGCCAAAGCCGAACATCAGCCCGAAGAAAATCCCGGCAATCATGCCCACGCTGCCCGGCACCAGTTCCTGCGCGTACACCACAATCGCGGAAAACGCAGACGCCAGGATAAAGCCGATCACCACGCTCAACACCGTGGTCCAGAACAGGTCGGCATACGGCAGCGCCAGGGTGAATGGCGTCACGCCCAGGATCGAGAACCAGATCACCGCCTTGCGCCCGATGCGGTCACCGATCGGTCCGCCAAAGAAGGTACCGGCCGCCACCGCACCGAGGAACAGGAACAGGTGCAACTGTGAGCTGGCCACCGACACATCGAACTTCTCGATCAGGTAGAAGGTGAAGTAGCTGGTGAAGCTGGCCATGTAGAAGTACTTGGAGAACACCAGCAGGCCCAGCACGATCAGCGCCGCGATCACGCGCTTGCGCGAAATGCCATGGGTGGCCTGCACCGCCTTGCGGGCCTTGGCCTGGTTGAGGTGTTCCTTGTACCAGCCACGCAGCATCAGGGTGACGCCAAGGAAGAACAGCGCGGCCACGCCAAACCAGGCGACATGGGTCTGGCCGAACGGGATCACGATGGCCGCTGCCAGCAACGGGCCCAAAGCGGAACCGGTGTTGCCGCCAACCTGGAACGTGGACTGGGCCAGGCCAAAGCGCCCGCCCGAAGCCAGCCGCGCGATACGCGAGGTTTCTGGGTGGAAGGCTGACGAACCAATGCCGACCAGCGCTGACGCCAGCAAGATCATCGGGAAGCTGCCGACGAACGCCAGCATCACGATACCTACCAGTGTGCACAGGGTGCCGAGCGGCAAAAGGTTGGGCGTCGGCCGACGGTCGGTGAAAAAGCCAACCCAGGGCTGCAACAACGAGGCGGTGATCTGGAAGGTCAGGGTGATCAGGCCAATCTGGGCGAAGCTCAGGTTGTAGTTGGCCTTGAGCATCGGGTAGATCGCCGGCAATACCGACTGGATCAGGTCGTTGATCAGATGCGCCAGGGCACAGAAACCAATGATGCGCATCACCAGAGGCGTGGCTTGGCTTGCCGCTGCCTGGGTGGATGCGGTGGAGGCACTACTGGTGGCCATTGGGCTGAATCTCCGTCCTCGGGTTGGGATCCGATTATCGGGAAACAAATAGATACATAGCTACCTTTTTTATCCCCTTATCGCCGCGTACTTGAAAATGGTTCTCAATATAATTAGCATCCTTGTCCAATCATCCCTGTCATCGTTGGGCAAATAGCCCCTATCGTGAGCAGACCGACCCATGAACCCGATGCCCGCCAAGCAGCTGAAGCCCGACCCACAGCAGGAAGCGCTGGAGTGGTTTTCAGTGCTGCGCCAGCCCGGTTGCGACGAAACCCAGCGCCAGGCATTCGGGGCGTGGTGCCAGGTAGCGCAGAACGCCCACGCCTACACCGAACTGGAGGCGTTCTGGCAACAGCTGCAACCAGCACCCGCCCGACCTCGCCCACGACCAATAACCGTGCGCCGCAGCCATTTGGGCAAATGGCTGGCGCTGGTCTTCTTGCTAGGGCTGGGGACTGCCGCTTACCTGTACTGGCCGCTGATGCAGCGCCTGGCTAGCGAGCTGCACACTGATACGGGTGAGCGCCGTAGCACACGCCTGGCAGATGGCACCACCTTGAACCTGGACAGCGCCAGCGCGATGAACGTCGACCTGCGCGGCCGCACCCGTCAGCTGCATCTGGTGCAGGGCCAGGTCTATCTGGAGGTCATGCTCGACGGGCGTGCCATGGAAGTGGCTGTGGGTAACGCGCGCATCCAGGTATACGGCACCCGCCTACAGGTAGCCCGCCACGCCAACCATGACGAACTCGTGGTACTCACTGGCAAGGCCATGGTGGTTCAGGGTGGCGAGCAGCGCCTGGTCTCGGCGGGTGAGCGCGTCACGTTCGACGACACCCGCATCGGCCCGCTGCAGAAGGTTGACCTGAAGACCGCCGATAGCTGGCGCAACGGCCGCCTGAAGGCCATCGACATGCCATTGGGGCAGGTGCTGGAGCGCTTGGCCAGGTATCAGGGGCAGCGGCTGTGGCTGGTAGATGAACAAGTGGCCCATCGCCGTGTCAGCGGCGACTTCAACCTGGACCGGGCTGGCGAAACCCTGCAATCCCTGGCTGCCGCCCAGCATCTGCAGCTACACCGGGTGCTCGGGCACTGGCTTGTGGTGCGCTGAAACCAGGCCTGGCCGCTAAGTTTTTGAAAGCGTGCAAATTTTTTTTGAAATGAGTGTTGACAGGGGGGCCGTTCAAGAGAATAATGCGCGCCATCGGCTACATAGCTCAGTTGGTTAGAGCATAGCATTCATAATGCTGGGGTCCGGGGTTCAAGTCCCTGTGTAGCCACCAAACAAGACGAAGGGCTTACCGCAAGGTAAGCCCTTTTTCTTTGCCTGAGAGAAAGTTACCGCATCGAAGGCAGCCACTGCACACACAAGGGTTTGCAATGGCCCCCACCCCGCCTCCGATCGTCGTCTCAGCGAATACCGCTCACCGCCACCGTCAAGCCAAGCCCGATCAACGCCAGGCCTATCACCCGGTCCACCAGCAGTTGCCGGTCGATCATCGCCTTGCGCAAGGGCGCGCTGGAAAAAAACACCGCCACCAGGCTGAACCACAACCAGTGGGCAAGGGACATGAACGCACCGTAGGCAAACGCCAGCTTCAACGAGCTGCCGGGTTGCACCACTTGGGTGAAGGCACTGATGGCGAACAACATGGTTTTGGGGTTCAGGGCATTGGTCAGAAAGCCGATGCGAAGGGCTTGCAGCACGGTGGCAGTGGAACGCTCGCCACCCTCCAGGCTGATGCGCCCGGTGTTGGTCAGTGATTTGTAGCCCAGGTAAATGAGATAACCGGCGCCCAATACCTTCATGGCCATGAACAGTACCGGGGTCTGACTGATGATCACGGCGATGCCCAGCACCGTGTACAACACATGCACCTGTACTCCCAATGCGATACCGACCGCGGCCGCCAGCCCGGCCTGGCGGCCTTGTGCATAACTGCTGCGAGTGACCATGGCGAAATCGGCGCCAGGGCTGATGACGGCGAGCAAGGTGAACAGGGTGACGGCGATGAGTTCGGTCATGCAAATGGCGCTCGATAGACGATGAAAATACACAGACGGGGTGATTATCGAGGGCTTATGAACGCGTAAAAATCGATTTATAGTGAGGCATATCTGATAGTTTTTCTCACACAGTCATAATGCCAGTGCCGGCCAAAAGGGATGCCATGAAACTGCCGCCACTCAACGCCTTCCGCTACTTCGACATTGCCGCCCGGACCGAGAGCTTCGTGCGCGCCGCTGAGCAGTTGCACGTCACCCACGGCGCGGTCAGCCGCCAAATACGCCTGCTGGAAGAAAACCTTGGCATGGAGCTGTTCGAACGCCGCAACCGGGCCATTTTCCTCACCCCTGCCGGCCGCGCCCTGCAAGGCACCACCCAGGCGATTTTCGAGCAGCTGGAAGGCGCCGTGCAGCGCTTGCAGCACCAGGCCCGCGACAATGTGCTTGTGCTGTCCTGCGAGCCGACCATCGCCATGCGCTGGCTGATCCCGCGGCTGCCCCGCTTTCATACCGCCCATCCCGACCTGCAGTTGCACCTGGTGGCTGCCGGCGGGCCGCTGGACTTCGCCCGCACTGGGGTCGACATGGCCATCCGCCGTGACGACTTCCACTGGAACAACCAGCTGTTCAGCCAGAAGGTCTGCGATGAATGGATCGGTCCGGTGTGCCACCCCGCCGCCAGCGCCAGACTCGATGGCCAACGGCTGCTGCACAGCACCACCCGCCCTGCTGCCTGGCCCACCTGGCTGCGCCTGA
Organism: Pseudomonas sp. DCB_BI; assembly: GCF_026240995.1. Taxonomy (NCBI): domain Bacteria; kingdom Pseudomonadati; phylum Pseudomonadota; class Gammaproteobacteria; order Pseudomonadales; family Pseudomonadaceae; genus Pseudomonas; species Pseudomonas sp. DCB_BI. The sequence goes on from NZ_JAPFCG010000001.1 coordinate 421,649, forward strand.
GCGGGCAACAGGCGCGGCACTGCGAACGCAGCGACTACGAGCATTTCTACCTGTCGATCCAGGCCGCCAGCGCCGGCCTGGGCTTGGCCATGGCCTCAGCCCTGATGGTGTGCGACGAACTCGACAGCGGGCAGTTGCAGGCGCCATTCGGCTTCGTCCGCGACGGCTCGGCCTATCACCTGCTCAGCGCGCAGCCCTTGGCTGACAGCGGCAAGCGCCAGCGTTTCGCGGAGTGGGTGATGGAGGAATGCCAGGGCTGCCTGGCTCATTTGGGCTTGATGCAGAACGATGACCCGGCGCTGCCGTCACCACCCCAGGTGCGATAACCGGCAGTATCCACATGGATGCGGCCTGACGGGTAGCGCCCCAAGCCCATGTTCCACGCCTGGCCGTGTTGCTGCCAGAAGCGACACAGCGGGTTAGGATCGGCCCAGGCGGGCAGCAGCACATCAACGGCAAAAGCGCGGGTATGAGCACTGTTGGCCGCTCCGCCAGCGCAGGTGTTCAGCCGCGGCTCACGGTAGGCCGACACCACTTCGAACTGGCGCAGGACGCCTTGGTCGTCGAGGGTCTTGAGCAATGAAAGGGTCGAACGTACGGCTGGCCAGTTGCTGGCGGGCGGCACCGCGAAGGGCGACGCGTGGCACAGCTTCCAGTCCGAAGCCGAGCGTAGCAACTGGTGGATGGGCACTACGCCGTACAGGCGGGCATCCACAAGCATTTCACGGAAGGGCCGGGTTTGATGGTCGCCTGCCCATTGGGCGAACATCCAGACATCACGTTCATCGGCATGGGCAGCACTTGCTGCCAGCAGGCATGCGCTCAGAAACAGCTTCCTCATCCTTTACCCGTCCGTGCATGGCAATCCTGGTCTTCTGACTTTAGCGCGATACCCGTGGACGTGGATCAGTCTTCAAGCAAGGTGCAAGCCATGACCAGGGCGTCCTCACGGCCACCGGCGATCGGGTAGTAATCACGGCGGCGGCCGATTTCGTTGAAACCGTAACGCTCGTACAACCGGTAGGCCGACTGGTTGCTGGCGCGCACCTCCAGGAAGCATTCGCGGCCATTGAGCTGGTAAGCACGGGCCATCAGGTGCTCAAGCAGGCGCAAGCCGAGCCCGCAGCCCTGGTTTTCCGGCTTGACGGTGATGTTGAGCAGGTGCGCCTCGTCGATGATCACGTTGATCACCCCATGGCCCACTTGCTGCTGGCCATCGAACATCAGCCACACTTCGTACGATTTGAGCGCATCCTGAAAGATCCCGCGGGTCCAGGGGTGACTGAACGCGGCATATTCGATCTTAAGTACGGCATCCAGATCCGCCTCGGTCATCGGGCGAAAACTGATCGATTCACTCATTCAACGCTCTTCCAGCGCGCCATCAGCTGGCGCATGGCTTTCCAGACGTCCGCCTTGCGCTGCGGCTCGTCCATCAACAGTTCAAGGCCCGGCAAGGCCCAGGCGTCGCCCAGGCCGTCGAGCTTCAGGGTTTGGTAATAGGCTTCGGCGTCGGCATTGGCAGCAAAGCGCGCTGCTGGCAGGCCGACCAGCCACAGGCAGGTGCACGGGGCGTCTTCCAGGCGCGCCTGGACAAAGCCCTGGACGAAATCGCGGGCGGCTTCCGGGCCCTGGTCCATGTTGCCGCGCACCAGCAGCGGCCAGCGCACCGGTTCGCCGATGATCTGCGGGGCGTCGGGCAGGCCGGCGGCGCGTAGCATGTCCTTGAGCAGCAGGTAGGACGGGTCGCGGCTCTGGAACGGCTGACCGGTGGCCAGCTCCACCAGCAGCAGGCAGCTGCCGGCACGCAACAACTGCAGCGCGAAACGTGGCGGCGGCACGGGGGCCGGGCGTGGAGGTGCAGGTTGCTCCTCGGCCTCGACAGGCTTGGCGGCAGGCTTGGGCGCACTGCCCGGGCGCGGGATCTCGATTTTCGGTCGCTCGCCGGAGCGGGCCTGGGGCGCGACCGGTGCCTCGTTGCCCGCGGGTGTCGGCCGAACTTCGAAATCGATGTCTTCGACCGGCGCCACCGGCAGCAGCAACTCGGGCCGCGACGGTGCGGCGAACGGCAGTTCGGCGCGCGGCAGCCAGTGCACCACTTGCATGGCGGAAAGGAAGGCGCGGCGACGGGGTTCGGTCAGCAAGGGGCGGATATCCGAGGGGCTCAAGACAGTTGGGCATTCTAACGTGTACGCCGTGGCTTTTGCAGCGCCTATCAGACCGAGCGCCGCCCGCGCGGCGCATCGCGACGCAAGGCCGCTCCCACATTTGTTTCGGGCCAGTCATGCCTGTGCCATTGGCGCGCGTACCCTGGGTGCACGACGCGATATCGAAGGGGACAAGCAAGGGACCGCGCGCCAATGGATCAGGATTGATTGGCCCGAAACAAATGTGGGAGCGGCCTTGCGTCGCGATGCGCCGCGCGGGCGGCGCTCGATCTCCACACCACCACAAAAACAACGCCATACACCCACAAACAAAAAGGTTATCTCTCATTACAGACCAAGGGGTGAAAACCTCCCCCCCGGATGCAGTACAATCGCCCCCTTTTTCTTGGCAACGAGTCGAAGCCAATGATCGAACCCAAGCGCGTCCTGCGCGCCCTAGCCGAACACTGGGCCCTGATCGAGCCGCTGTGCGAGCGTTTCGACCAGGGCACCCTGAGCCTGGTCGAACTGCGCCAGCATGTGGCCCGCCAGCAGGTCGAGAGTACCCCGCAGGACATCACCCAGCTGCTCGACGTGTGGATCCGCCTGGATATCCTGGTCCCGGTGGCAAAGAGCCCGAACCGTTTCGAGCTCAACGCGCAGATCCACGACTTCCTCGCCTACCTGCGCCGCGAACACCGCCTGGGCCTGTGCCTGGAGATCGAGGCCTACCTGCGCCACCTGGAGCGCCTTGCCGGGCACATCCAGGATGCCTTCGACAACCGTGACAGTGACGACCTGGCACGCCAACTGCGCCTGCTCGACATGCGCGTGCGCGATGTGCTGAAAAAGCTCGACAATGACGAACAGGCGCTGGTGGCCGTAGCCGAACGGGCCAAGACCAGCAACCGGCAGATTCCCCTGCGCCAGCGTTATGCCGAAGTACTGGCGACCTGGGACGAATATGTCGAGCCGATGATCCAGCTGGTCAACGCCGACGGGGCCTTCGAGCAAGGCGTGCGCAAGGTCGAGACCGTGCTGCTGAAACTGCTGGGTGAACAGGCGCGCCTGGGCCACCTGGTCGACGACGACATGCTGCTACGTACCCATGCGCGCATCCTGGAAATGCAGACCAGCGCCCAGCTGACCTTGCGCCACGCCCGCGAACTGCTGCTGCCGCTACGCGAAGAAGCGCGCCGGCACAACGCCGTCACCCGTGGCGCCGCCTTGGCCCTGTCGGTGATCCGGCGCAAAGGCATCGATGCCGTGCCTCAAGCGGCCATGCCGATGTTTACCCGCCCGCAAAGCACCTTCCTCGGCAGCGCTAGCCAGGTCGAAGCCTATGTGTACGCCCTGGCCCGTTTCGAGCCCAAGCCAGCGCGCTTCCCCAAGGCCCACAAGACCCAGTCCGGCGCCCTGCCCCGGGCCCCACGCACCGTCAAGGAAATGGCCGAACGCTGCGAGCAGGCCTTGCCGCTGCCCGACCTGATGGTCTGGCTGCTGGAGCAGGAGCCCGACGGTGCCACCGACGAACTGCTGTACTGGTTCTCACGCCTGTCGCGGGAAAAGCGCTTCAAGCGCGAACGCCTCGACCGCCGCGAGTACACCACCCAGGAACACCTGGTCAGCCTGCGTTCGTTCGCCCTGACCTCCAGCCGCGAAGACGCCGCCAGCGCGCCTACCGAACCCAACGCGAGCCCAGCCCATGCATCTTGATCTTTCCGAACTGTCCCAGCTCGCGCCGATCTTCCGCGAGCTGTTCAAAGGCTTCCACGTCAGCCGCCGCGACCCCGAGCTGTACGCCCAGCTGTCGAACTTCCAGGACCAGTACCGCACCCTGTTCAAGGCCCTGGGCTTCGAACTGGTGTGCGATACCCGTGGCTTCTACTACTTCGTCCCGGACATGACCGCCGCGCAGGTCAACAAGACCGCGCAGCGCCTGTCGCTGTTCACCTTCATCCTGGTCGAGCACCTGGCTGACCAGGGCCGCGACCCGATGGCCGTGCTCGACGGCGGCAGCATCGGCCGCGACGAACTGCCCTCGCTGCTGGACAAGTACCGCGACCTGTTCCTGCAGGCTGAAGTGCAGACCGTGGACGAGCTGGAAGAGAAAATCCTGCGCCGCATGACTCAACTCGGCTTCGCCCATGAAGAAGGCGGCATCTACCGTTTTCTGCCGCCGATGCACCGCTTCCTCGATGTGTGCCTGTCGGTACAGCAGGACCGCGACCTGGCCGCCACCCTGCACAGCGCCTTGCCGCTGCCGACGCCGGTACTGGTCGAGGAAGAAAGCCCCGAAGAACTCAACCGCACCGACGACCCGCTCGACCTCACGCCTTTCGAGGGCGAGGAAAGCGAAGAGGACGCCCTGGCCCGGGCCATCCGCGAAGAGCAACAGGAGATTGACGCATGAGCCAGGAACGCTACGGCATCCGCCGCTTTGCATTGCTCAACACCGCCGGCTACAGCCTTGGCCTGTTCCCGCTGGAGCAACCACTGTCGGTGTACGGCGCCAACAACCTGGGTAAATCGGCGTCGATCAACGCGCTGCAGTTCCCGATCCTGGCGCGCATGTCGGACATGAGCTTCGGCAAGTACAGCCTCGAGCAGTCACGCCGTTTCTACTTCGCCAGCGACACCTCGTACATTCTCTGCGAGCTGAGCCTACCCCACGGCCCGCACGTAATCGGCGTGGTCGGCCGCGGCCCGGGCGGCGGTTTCGGCCACCAGTTCTTTGCCTACAAGGGCGAGCTGGACCTGGCCCATTACCAGAAGAACGACACCTGCCTGCGCCAGAAAGAGCTGTTCACCAACCTTGAGCGCCTCGGTATCAAGGCCTATGAGCTGAAGCCGGACGAGCTGCGCCGGTTGCTGGTGGGCGGCCACACTTCGGTGCCGCTGGACCTGACCATGATTCCGCTGCGCTCCACCAGCGAGCAAAGCCTGAAAACCTTCCGCGCGCTGTTCATCAACCTGCTGCACATGCGCGAAATCACCGCGGCCAAGCTGAAGCAGCTGTTCCTCGACGCCTTCGAGCACAGCCTGCGCTCTGGCAGCGTCGACTACATCGCTGCCTGCGAAGAGGCCTTCCGCGACGTGCGCCGCATGGAGCAGGACTACAACGCCCTGGTTGCTGCCGGCCCGCTGGTCGAGGCCCTGGCGGGCGGTGTGGCCCAGCGCGATATCCTGCGCGGCAAGCTGCACCGCATTTCTCCGGTGCTCGACACCCTGCTGGGCACCTGGCAGGAATACGCCATGGCGCGCAAGGAAGAGCTGGTAATCCAGTCCGAGCACTACCGTGGCGAGCAGGACCGGCTGCAGAACGATCAGCGCGGTGGCACTCAGGAGCTGATGCGCCTGGAACGCGAAATCACCGGTATCCAGCGCTGGCTGGGGGAGCTGTCGGTGCTCAAGCACCGCTTTGCCCTGGTCGATGACGTCAAGGTCCTGGAGCAGCAACTGCTGGCCGCCAAGGACGCCCACGACGAATTGGCCGGCGCCCTGGCCCAGTCGCGGCAGTTCAGCGCCGAAGACCTCGACGAGCGCGTGCGCGACCTGGAAAAGCGCCTGAAGCAGGTCAGGCAACAACTCGACCACGCCGACAACAACAGCTACGCCCGTCTGCGCGAAGAGTTCTCCCAGCAGGACGTCGACCGCCTGATGCGCCTGTTCAACGGCGCGCTGTTCAGCCTGCCGCTGGGCGATCGTGGCATAGAACTGGACGATAGCGACCTGTGGGTCAAGTCGTTGGAAGCGGTACTGGACGGTTTCAAGGGCGAGCGCTTCGAAGCCCCGGGCCTGGCCATCGACCTGACCAACATCGACCCGCCGGCACTGCAGGCGCTGGCCGACCGCGCGGCCCTGCGCGACCAGAAAGAGCGCCTGGAAAAAGAGCTGAAACAGCTCAAGACCCAGCAGGCCGTAGCCGCTGACCGCTCCGCCTCCAAGGCGCAGACCGAAACCCTGTACCAAGAAGTGCTGGACGCGCAGAAGGCGCTGGAAGACTTCCGCCGCAGCGAAACCCTCGCTGCCGAAGAACCAGAGAAGCTGGAACAGCTGTCGCAGCTGGAAGCCGCCCAGGACGAACTCAAGCGCTCCAGCGATGCCTTCACCGAGCGCGTCCAGCAGCTGTCGGCCAAGCTGCAGCTGGTCGGCCGCCAGATCGGCGATCTCGAATCCAAGCAGCGCACCCTGGAAGACGCCCTGCGCCGTCGCCAGCTGCTGCCGGCCGACCTGCCCTACGGTACGCCGTTCATGGAAGCCATCGACGACTCGATGGACAACCTGCTGCCGCTGCTCAACGACTATCAGGACAGCTGGCAGGGCCTGCAACGCGTCGACAACCAGATCGAAGCGCTCTACGCGCAGGTGCGCCTGAAAGGCGTTGCCAAGTTCGACAGCGAAGACGACATGGAGCGCCGCCTGCAACTGCTGGTGAACGCCTATGCCCACCGTACCGACGAAGCCCTGACCCTGGCCAAGGCCCGCCGCGCGGCGGTTACCGACATTGCCCGGACCCTGCGCAACATCCGCAGCGACTACGACAGCCTCGAGCACCAGTTGGCCCTGTTCAACCGTGAGATCAACAAGCGCCAAGTGTCCAACCTGGAAAGCTTCCGCGTGGTGCTGGCGCCGAACAAGGAAGCGCTCAAGCACATCGACCAGATCATCCACAGTGCTGGCCAGTACGAAGAAGGCGAAACCCTGTCGGTGTTCGACTTGACCCAAAGCGCCGAGCAGGACAACAAGAACGAAGAGGCCAAGGAGTACCTGGCGCGGCTGGTGGCGGCCAACCACAACCAGTTGGGCTTGAAGGATCTGTTCGAGTTGGCGTTCGAGATCACCAAGGTCAACGGCCAGCCGATCATCCACGCGGACATTGACGGTGCGGCGTCCAACGGCACCACCATGACCATCAAGGCGCTGACCAACATGTACTTGTTGCTGCACCTGATGGACCGCGACCTGGCTGGGCGCATCCGCCTACCGTACTATCTGGACGAAGCGGCAGACATTGACGAACGCAACCAGGCGGCACTGCTGGAAACCAGCCTGCAACTGGGCTTCGTACCGATTCTGGCGAGTGTGAAGCCGCAGGTATCGGCGCGTGTTGCGATCGACCTGGAAGGTGGCAGCGGGCCGAATGGCATCTACATCGACGAGGCGGACTGGAAGTTCATCAGCCGTCTGGATGAGGTGAAGGCGGTTGTGCGCGAGGACCAGGCCGAGGAACTGGCCTGATATTGGGTATTGGGGCCGCTTTGCGGCCCATTCGCGGGACAAGCCCGCTCCCACAGGTTCCTCGTAGACCTTGAAGCCTGCGTAGTACCTGTAGGAGCGGGCTTGCCCCGCGAATGGCGGCCGCAGGCCTCCCGGCAACCCACCAGCCCCCACAGCCCCCCGCAGTCCTTGAAACCTGCATAGCACTTGTGGGAGCGGGCTTGCCCCGCGAATGGAGGCCGCAGGCCTCCCGGCAACCCACCAGCCCCCACAGCCCCTCGCAGTCCTTGAAGCCTGCATAGTACTTGTGGGAGCGGGCTTGCCCCGCGAATGGAGGCCGCAGGCCTCCCGGCAACCCACCAGCCCCCCCACAGGCCCCTCGCAGTCCTTGAAGCCTGCATAGCACTTGTGGGAGCGGGCTTGCCCCGCGAATGGAGGCCGCAGGCCTCCCGGCAACCCACCAGCCCCCCACAGGCCCCTCGCAGTCCTTGAAGCCTGAATAGCACTTGTGGGAGCGGGCTTGCCCCGCGAATGGAGGCCGCAGGCCTCCTGGCAACCTACCAGGCTATCAATGAGCCCAAGGCAGTATCGGAATTGCAGTTACCGCGTTCTGCGGGCTGCCCTCGATCATGCGGTCGCTGTACACCAGGTACACCAGCGTATTGCGTTTCTTGTCCAGAAAGCGCACCACCTGCATGGTCTTGAACACCAGCGAGGTGCGCTCCTTGAACACCTCCTCGCCATCTTTCAACTCACCCTTGAAATTGATCGGCCCGACCTGACGGCAGGCGATCGAAGCCTCCGCGCGGTCTTCCGCCAAGCCCAAGCCCCCCTTCACGCCGCCGGTCTTGGCACGCGACAGGTAGCAGGTCACGCCCTCGACCTTGGGGTCGTCAAAGGCCTCGACCACAATCCGGTCGTTCGGCCCAAGAAACTTGAACACGGTGGACACCTGGCCGATCTCCTCAGCCCCGGCCAGCATAGGCAGCGCCAAAGCCACCACGGCAATCGCGCGCGTGAAGAGGCTCATACCAGCACCAGGTTGTCGCGGTGGACCAGTTCAGGCTCGGCGATATAGCCCAGGGCCGCTTCGATGGCATCCGACGGCTGGCCAATGATCTTCTGCGCCTCCAGGGCGCTGTAGTTAGCCAGCCCACGAGCCACCTCGACACCGTCCGGGCCGACGCACACCACCATCTCGCCACGGCGGAAGCTGCCTTGCACGGTCTTGACACCAACCGGCAACAGGCTCTTGTTGGCCTGGCGCAGCGCCTGCACGGCACCGGCATCCAGCACCAGGGTGCCACGGGTTTGCAGGTGGCCGGCCAGCCACTGCTTGCGCGCAGCGAGCATGCCGCGCTCGGGCGACAGCAAGGTACCCAGCCGCTCGCCAGCCTTGAGGCGGTCGAGCACGCGCTCGATGCGGCCACCAATGATGATGGTATGGGCACCGGAACGGGCGGCCAGGCGGGCGGCGCGCAGCTTGGTCTGCATGCCGCCACGGCCCAGGGCACCACCGGTACCACCGGCCACGGCATCCAGCGTCGGGTCGTCGGCACGGGCTTCGTAGATCAGCTGGGCTTCGGGGTTGTTGCGCGGGTCGGCGTCGAACATGCCGTCACGGTCGGTAAGGATCACCAGCAAGTCAGCCTCGACCAGGTTGGCCACCAGCGCCGCGAGGGTGTCGTTGTCGCCGAAGCGGATCTCGTCGGTGACCACGGTGTCGTTTTCGTTGATCACCGGCACCACACCCAGGTCGACCAGGGTACGCAGCGTGCTGCGGGCGTTCAGGTAACGCTTGCGGTCGGACAAGTCGTCATGGGTCAGCAGGATCTGCGCAGTGTGCTTGCCGTGTTCGCCGAAGCTCGATTCCCAGGCCTGTACCAGACGCATCTGGCCGATCGAGGCAGCCGCCTGCAGCTCGTTCATCGCGCTCGGTCGCGAGGTCCAGCCCAGCTGGCTCATGCCGGCAGCCACGGCCCCGGAGGAGACCAGTACCAACTCCACGCCTGCCTCACGCAGCGCGACCATCTGCTCGACCCAAACGGCCATGGCACCGCGGTCGAGGCCCTTGCCATCGGCGGTCAGCAGAGCACTGCCAATCTTCACGACCCAGCGCTTGGCGCCCGTCACCTTGCTTCGCATCTTCTTCCAACCTATGTCGAATCTGTAGATACCGTGGATACAAAAACGCCGCTCCAGAGAGCGGCGTTTAGTGTACTGCAACCGGTCAGTCGCGCACGTAAATGATTTCCGGGCCGTCTTCGTCGTCCTCGAAATCATCGTCCCAACCGTCATCGTCGCCAATGTCGTGCACGCTCTTGACGCCGGTGCGACGCAGGGTGCGGGCATCGTCCAGCGCCTGCAACTGGGCACGGGCTTCGTCTTCGATGCGCTGGTCGAGGTCGGCCAGTTCTTCGGCATAGGCCGGGTCGTTGGCCAGGCGGTCGGCGCGGTCTTCGAGGTAGCGCATCAGGTCGTGGCTGAGCTTCTCGGTACCCTGTTTGGAGATGGCCGAAATCACGTAGACCGGGCCCTCCCATTCCAGGCGGTCGATCACTTCCTGCACGCGCTCGTCGCGCTCGTCGTCCATGACCATGTCGGCCTTGTTCAGCACCAGCCAGCGCTCACGCTCCGCCAGCGACGGGCTGAAACGGGTCAGCTCGTTGACGATCACTTCGGCGGCATCGGCCGGGCTGCTTTCGTCCAGCGGCGCGATGTCCACCAGGTGCAGCAGCACACGGGTACGCGCCAGGTGCTTGAGGAAGCGGATACCCAGGCCGGCACCGTCGGAGGCGCCTTCGATCAGGCCGGGGATGTCGGCGATCACGAAGCTCTTCCAGCGGTCGACACTGACCACGCCCAGGTTTGGCACCAGGGTGGTGAACGGGTAGTCAGCCACCTTCGGCTTGGCTGCCGAGACCGAGCGGATGAAAGTACTCTTGCCGGCGTTTGGCAGGCCCAGCAGGCCAACGTCAGCCAACACTTTCATTTCCATCTTCAGGTCGCGCTGATCACCCGGCTTGCCTGGGGTGGTCTGGCGCGGCGCACGGTTGGTGCTGGACTTGAAACGGGTGTTGCCCAGGCCGTGCCAGCCGCCTTGGGCGACCATCAGCTTCTGGCCCGGGGTAATCAGGTCACCGATCACTTCCTGGGTGGAGGCATCGATCACGGTGGTGCCGACCGGCACACGCAGGAACAGGTCTTCACCCTTCTTGCCGGTGCAGTCGGTGCTACCGCCGTTGGAGCCGCGCTGGGCTTCGTGGTGACGGGTGTAGCGGTAGTCGACCAGGGTGTTCAGGTTCTCGTCAGCAACCATGTACACCGAGCCGCCGTCACCGCCGTCACCACCGTTAGGGCCACCGTTCTCGATGAACTTCTCGCGACGGAAGCTCATGCAACCGTTGCCGCCGTCACCGGCTTTGACCCGAATCGAAACTTCGTCAACAAACTTCATTAAAACCGCCTCTCGTCGGCAGACGAGCTGAATGACTCAAAAACATGAGGCTCTTGCAAAAATGAGCGCGGCGGCCCCGTACGACCGTAGAAACCAACGCCGGCAACCCAGACAAACAGCTTTGCAAGAGGCTCACCACAAACGAAAAAGCCCCGTCGCATGACGGGGCTTCTGGAGCGACGTCGCGATTAAGCGGCGACGATGCTCACGTAACGGCGCATGAACTCGCCTTTCTTCTCGAACTTGATCACGCCTTCGATCTTGGCGAACAAGGTGTGGTCCTTGCCCATGCCAACGCCGTAGCCAGCGTGGAATTCGGTGCCGCGCTGACGGACGATGATGTTGCCTGGCTTGATAACCTGGCCGCCATACATCTTCACGCCAAGGCGTTTAGATTCTGAGTCGCGACCGTTACGAGTACTACCACCAGCCTTCTTGTGAGCCATGGTTCAATTCTCCAAATAAATTCAGGGGATCTAGGGGATTAAGCCTGGATGCCGGTGATTTTGATCTCGGTGAACCACTGGCGGTGGCCCATACGCTTCATGTGGTGCTTACGACGACGGAACTTGATGATGCGAACCTTGTCGTGGCGGCCTTGCGAAACGACTTCGGCCACTACTTTAGCGCCAGCAACAACTGGAGCACCGATGGTGACTTCTTCACCGTTGGCGACCAGCAGAACGCGATCGAAGGTCACGGATTCGCCAGTGGCGACTTCCAGTTTTTCGATCTTGAGGAATTCACCTTCAGCGACTTTGTACTGCTTGCCGCCGGTAACGATTACTGCGTAAGACATGGTATTTCTCCGATAATCCTGCTCACCCAGCGCTTTATATGATGAGTATTGGCTGGCATGGCTGCACAGGGCTGGAACGGCCCGGTGCAATTGCGTAAGGCAGGTGCTGCCCAGGAAGTTAGGGTGCGCGATTGTACGCAACCGCGGTTTTGCTTGCAAGTACCGCCCCCGGCCAGCTGGCACCGCGCCTTGACACACCGGGACCTGCGACCTAGCATGCCGCGCAACCTCACTGGAGCAGCCGATGCAACCCCAAACCTTCTACCGTGCGGTGGCTGATGATTTCAGCGCCGTCGACGAGATCATCAAGAAGCAGCTGACCTCGCGCGTGCCGCTGGTATCGAAGATCGGCGACTATATCACGTCTGCCGGTGGCAAGCGCCTGCGTCCCCTGCTGGTACTGCTGTGTGGCAAGGCCCTGGGCCGCGAAGGCGACGACCTGCGCCTGCTGGCCGCCACCATCGAATTCCTGCACACCGCCACCCTGCTGCACGATGACGTGGTCGACATGTCCGGCATGCGCCGTGGCCGCTCCACCGCCAATGCCTTGTGGGGCAACGCGCCAAGCGTGCTGGTGGGTGACTTCCTTTATTCGCGCTCGTTCGAAATGATGGTCGACCTGGGCTCGATGCCGGTCATGCAGATCCTGTCCAAGGCCACCCGGGTGATTGCCGAAGGTGAAGTGCTGCAGCTGTCGCGGGTACGCGACGCCAGCACCACCGAGGAAGTCTACATGGAGGTCATTCGCGGCAAGACCGCCATGCTGTTCGAGGCCTCCACCCACAGCGCCGCGGCGCTGGCCCAAGCCACCGACGAGCAGCGCGAAGCCCTGCGTACCTTCGGCGACCACCTGGGCGTAGCTTTCCAGCTGGTGGACGACCTGCTGGACTACAAGGGCGACTCGCAGACCCTGGGCAAGAACGTCGGTGACGACCTGGCCGAGGGCAAGCCGACCCTGCCGCTGATCTACACCATGCGCGAAGGCACTGCCGAGCAGGCTGCACTGGTGCGCCAGGCAATCCAGAAGGGTGGCCTGGAAGACCTGGAGCAGATTCGTGTGGCGGTCGAGGAATCAGGTGCGCTGAAGTACACTGCCGAACTGGCGCGCGACTACGTGAAACGTGCCATTGCCTGCCTCGAAGTGCTGCCTGCCAGCGAATACCGGGATGCGCTGGTTGAACTGAGCGAGTTCGCGGTCGCGCGTACTCACTGACAGACCGAGTCATCTTCATTCGCGGGCAAGCCCGCTCCTGCACCATCGGTGGGGAGCGGGCTTGCCCGCGACGCTTTTGTCCGGACATAATCCCTTCCGGAAAAATACCTTTTACAATGCAGGCCTTTAACCGCCCGTCTGTTTGTTTGAGGAACCGAAGTGAGCACTCTGCCACCCTGCCCAAAATGCAACTCCGAATACACCTATGAGGATGGCACTCAGCTGATCTGCCCTGAATGCGCCCACGAGTGGTCGGCCAGCGGCGACGCCGAGGCGGCCAGCGACGATGTGGTGAAGAAGGATTCGGTCGGCAACATCCTGCAGGACGGCGATACCGTCACCGTGATCAAGGACCTGAAGGTCAAGGGTTCGTCCCTGGTGGTCAAGGTCGGCACCAAGGTCAAGAACATCCGCCTGTGCGACGGCGACCACGATATCGACTGCAAGATCGATGGCATCGGCGCCATGAAGCTGAAGTCCGAGTTCGTCCGCAAAGTCTGATCAGGCAAAAAACCGCCAATTGGCGCTTGCTATTTTGATAATAAGAATTATTCTCATTGGAACTGTTATCCAAGGAGAATAGCCATGACTTATCTGATCGACGCCTGGCTGGACCGCCCTCACCCCTACCTGCGCATTCTTCATCGAGAAACCGGCGAAGTGTGCGCGGTGCTTGAAGAAGAAGCCCTCGACGAACTGCGTGACCAGGGTGACCTGGACCTGAGCGGCCTGAATTCGAGCGAACCGGGCGTGCTCAAGGAACTGGTGCGGAATTTGTTTCTGTTCTGCTATGCGCGGGCATTGCGCCCCGGGGGGACAGACTGGAATTGAGGCCGGCACTGCCGGCCTCAAGGCGCTTACAGAACGTCGAGCAGCTCGACGTCGAACACCAGTACGCTGTGCGGCGGGATGCTGCCAACGCCTTGGGCGCCGTAAGCCAGCTCGCTCGGCACATACAGGCGCCATTTGCTGCCAGCGTTCATCAGCTGCAAGGCTTCGGTCCAGCCAGCGATCACGCCGCCTACCGGGAATTCAGCCGGCTGGCCACGCTCGTAGGAGCTGTCGAACACGGTGCCGTCGATCAGCGTGCCGTGGTAGTGCGTGCGCACGTTGTCTTCGCGGCTCGGCTTGGCGCCTTCACCTGCGGTCAGTACTTCGAACTGCAGGCCCGAAGCCAAGGTGGTGATGCCGTCACGCTTGGCGTTCTCGACCAGGAATTCTTTGCCAGCGGCAGCAGCGGCTTCGGCCTTGGCAGCAGCCTCGGCTTGCATCACCTCACGGATGACCTTGAAGCTGGCCGACAGGTCGGCTTCGCTGACGCGGCTGTCAGCGCCATTGAAGGCGTCGGTCAGGCCGGCCAGGATGGCTTCCAGGCTAACGCCTGGTGGCGGGTTGTCGCGCAGCTGGCCGCCCAGCTGACGGCCAATGCCGTAGCTAACGCGGGTTTCGTCGGTGGACAGGTTGAGTTCGGACATTGTCGTGCTCCACTGCAGGGCGCAGTGCGGCCGCGCCCTTGATGAAAAGGGCGAGCAGCCTAGCACACTGAGGCCCTGCGAGCAGCTACCAGGCCGAACGCTGGGAAATCGGTACCTTCAGGTCTTCTTGCGGGTGGGTGCCCATGCCGCACATCTCATCTTGCACCGACCAGTGCACCAGGTTCATCGAGACCATGGGAATTGTTTGCAGCAACTTGCGGGCGTCCTCCACCGAGCGCACGCGCAAGCGTTCACCGCGGGTGTCGGACAAAGGGTGGGCATGACCTTTTACGCGCGCTTCGAGCAGGTAGTCACCGCCCTCGATGGCGATCAGGTTCAGTTCGTCGACATGGCCAGCCCTGGCCTCGGTATTGAGCTGATGCAGGTTCATGAAAGCACCTCGCTGGTGGAACCACGCATGAGTGCTCATTTTTCGTACAGGAAAGAAGAATACACAAGTCAAGACTGACGCCGCTCGTCAGTTGAGCCTCGACCTCTGAGGGAACGGGCATGCCCGCTCCCTCAGGCATGGCAGGACTCAGTGCTTGGTCAGCTTGTCCAGATAGCCCATGCAGAATGCCGAGACTACAAAGGTCATGTGGATGATCACGTACCACATCAGGTAGTCAGTGGAAATGTTCTGCGCATCCATGAATACCCGCAGCAGGTGGATGGAGGAAATTGCCACGATCGACGCGGCCACCTTCATCTTCAGCGACGAAGAGTCCATTTTGCCCAGCCAGTTGAGCTTTTCCTTGCTTTCGTCGATGTCCAGTTGCGAGACGAAGTTCTCGTAGCCGGAAATCATCACCATCACCAGCAGGCCGCCCACCAGCGACATGTCGATCAGCGACAGGATCACCAGGATCAAGTCGGCTTCGCTGAGGGCAAAGACGTTGGGCAGGACGTGGACCACTTCCTGGAAGAATTTCAGCGCCAGGGCCAGCAGGCCGAGGGACAGGCCGAAGTAGATCGGGGCGAGCAGCCAGCGCGAGGCGTACATCGCGTTTTCGAGGATACGTTCCATGGAGGGTTTTGAGACTCGTCAGGTGACTGAAAAACGACGGCGAGTATAGCCAGCCACCTGTTACAGCAAAAGCCCGGGGGCTGCGGAGCAGCCCCGGCAATCTTCAGGTCTCAGGGTGAAACTGGTAATCCCCCAGGTTGCGACACCGCTCGCCATTGATCCGCCGCAACTGCGCCTGCAAATGCAAACACCAGATCTGCGGGTCCTCGGCCACCTGGTACCCATGCAGGGTCAGGCTGTCGACAATGGCATTGAGCACCGACTCAGCCACCAGCGGCCCATGAAACGGCCCCTGTGCCTTGATCGCGGAGGGTTGTTCACCGGCCATGCCGGCGGCGAACAGCAACGTCCACATGCCGTTGTCTCCGGCCAGCGGGCGGATGCTGCATTCGATACGGGTCACCAGGCCCAGGCACTGGCGTGTGAGGCTGAGGTTGCGCATGGCCGCGTCCCCTCCAATGAGCCTTGTTCAGCCCGAAACCCTCAGGCTGTTTCCATCCTGAACGCTGTACCGTCCTTAAGTTCCAGCATAGAAGAACAGTACAGAAAGATGGAAAACCGGCGCTGAACGGTAGCACATCGCCGCCAGCGCCGGTTTATTGACTCAAGCCGGTTTGGCCTGGGCAATCATGTCTTCAAGGCGCTCCTTTTCCGCCTTCTCGATGTCTTCCTCACTGATCATTTCGGCGATTTCACGCAGCCGCTCCACCACCCGGGCGTTGACGCTGCCCTCGGCGAACTGGCCCTTGTCATCCAGCCCCCCGGCCTCCTCGCCCACCAGCAGGCTCAGGGCCTCGTCGGCCTGGCTGACCGCGTAGACGTGGAACATGCCGTTCTCCACCGCTTGCAGTACGCGCTCGTCGAGCATCAGGGTGGCGACGTTGGCCCGCGGGATGATCACCCCCTGCTCGCCGGTCAGGCCACGTGCCTCGCACAGGCGGAAGAAGCCCTCGATCTTTTCGTTGACCCCACCCACCGCCTGCACTTCACCAAACTGGTTGATCGAGCCCGTGATGGCAAAGCACTGTTTGAGTGGCGTGCGCGACAGTGCCGAGATCAGCGTGCAGGCTTCACCCAGCGAGGCGCTGTCACCGTCCACGTAGCCGTAGGACTGTTCCAGGGCAATGCTCGCGGAAATGGCCAGCGGGAACTCCTGTGCGTAGCGGCTGCCCAGGTAACCGGTGAGGATCATCACCCCCTTGGAGTGGATCGGCTGGCCAAGGTTGACCTCGCGCTCGATGTCGACGATGCCGCTGCCGCCCGGGTATACGGTGGCCGATATCCGCGCGGGCATGCCGAATGCCGAATCACCCACCTCCAGCACGGTCAGGCCGTTGCACTTACCAATCGCAGCCCCTTCTGTGTCGATCAGGATGATGCCGGCGAGCATGTCGTCCAGCACCCGCTGGGACACCCGCCCGGTGCGGGTGGCCTTGGCCTTCAGCGCACGCTCGATGTGGCCGGCGTCGGTCATTTCGTCACTGGCCAGTTGGCGGATGAAATCGGCTTCGCTGACCAACTGGAACAGGTCGCCGATGCGCGCCGACAACCGCGACTGGTTTTCGGCCAGGCGAGCGCTGAAGGTGGCCAGGCGTGCAACCGCATCGCTGGTCAGCGGCGCCATGCCCTCCTCGTTGGTACGGGTGCGCAACAGTTGGGCGAACTGCTCGAGGTTTTCGTCGACCATCGGCATGTCTTCGTCGAAGTCGACCAGCACGCGGAACATCTCCTGGAAGTCCGAGTCATGGTCCTGCAGTGCGTAGTACAGCTGGCGCGAGCCGATGATCACCAGCTTGACGTTGAGCGGGATCATCTGCGGCTGCAGGCTGACGGTGGCGACCCGGCCCAGCTCACCAATCGGCGACTCCATCTTCAGCTTGCGCGACTGCAACGCACGCTTGAGCGCATCCCATACAAACGGCTCGCCCAGCATCTTCTCGGCTTCAAGAATCAGGAAGCCGCCATTGGCCCGGTGCAGCGCGCCCGGGCGCAACTGGCGATACGAGGTGTACAGCGCGCCTTGGTCGGTGCTGTATTCGATACGGCCGAACAGGTTGTCGTAGGTCGGGTGCGGCTCGAACACCACCGGTGCGCCGCCATCCGCGTGATGGCCGACGACCAGGCTGGGGGCGTACTGCTCTTCAAGCAACTTGCGGGCGACGGCGTCAGTCTTGCTGTCATCGACCAGTTGTTCGACCACGGTGCGCAGCAGGTTCAGTTGCAGCGATTGCAGGTAAGCACAGACTGCCGCGTTCTCGGCGTACTTTTCCGACAACGGCGCCAGCAGCGGTTGCAGGGCCAGGGTAATGGTTTCTTCGTTGAGCTGGCGCAGCTGGTTGTTCGATTCGCGCTTCCATTGCGGCAGGCTGGCCAGTTCTTCGTTCAGCTGCTCCTCAAGCTGGGCGATGTCCTCGTGGAACTGCTCGCGCACCTCTTCCGGCAACTGGGCGAACTCGGCCTCATCCAGCGCCTTGCCGTCGGCCATCGGGGTGAAGGCGACGTTGCTGGAGTCGCGGTACAACGCCACGTCCTTCTCGAGCGACGCACGCTCGATCACATCCAGGGCGCGGTCGTAGCGCTGGTTGAAGGCGCGATCGATGGCGCCCTTCTTCTGCTGGTAGGAGGGGTGCTCGAACACCGCCGGGAAGGTCGACAGCAGGTTGTCGATCAAGCCCCCCATGTCGGTGATGAACTCGGCGGCGCTGCCCGAAGGCAATTCCAGTGCACGCGGTTCGCGCGTGTCGTCGAAGTGGTTGACGTAGACCCAGTCGGCCGGGGTCTGCTGACGCTTGCCCTCGGCCTTGAGGTACCGTTTGACGAACGAGAAGCGGCCGGTGCCCGGCTCGCCCATCACATACACGTTGTAACCGGGGCGCGGCATTGCCACGCCGAACTGCAGGGCCTCCACAGCACGTTCTTGGCCCAGGACTCCGCGAAACGGCTCCAGATCGTCGGTATTGGTAAAGGCAAACTGCTCGGGCGAGAAACGCCGGGTCAGGGCTTCAGGCGCGAGACGCAGGCGCGCAGCGACAGGATCGGGCATTGGGTTTCCTTACTTCGGCGGGGCAGATACGCAGCATTCTGGCGCTGCCCGCGCGCGCCTTGCAAGGCTCCACGGGACTTTATATCGCAGCAGGTCGCAGCCAACGCAGGTGATGTCACAGCAAATTTTTCGCAATCAACAACGCAACCTTTAGATCGTGCCTAAACTCCAAGCTGCGCGGGTGGGTGAAATGCTTCCCCGACCTGGCAACCGAGTTGCCAGAAACCCTGACCCTTGGTTAAGACAAAGAGAACAAATGCTATGAAACGGATTCTTCTGGGTACTCTGTTCACCGTAGTCTCGCTCAACGCCATGGCTGAAGCGCCAGGCGGCCCGAACTGCGGCTGGGGCAACATGCTGTTCGAAGGCCAGCGCGGCACGCCGGCACACTTCCTGGCTTCCACCACCAACGGCACCTCTGGTAACGCCACCTTCGGCATGACCTCCGGCACCAACGGCTGCTCGACCAAGGCTTCGCTGACCTACGGCGGCAAGTCCTGGTTCGCCATGAATGGCATGATGAACGAACTGTCCGAAGACATGGCCATGGGCCAGGGCGAAGCACTGACCACCTATGCCGTGGTCCTCGGCGTAGCTCCGGAAGACCGTGGTTACTTCAACTCGGTCACCCACCAGCACTTCAACCAGATCTTCAGCAGTGCCGACGTCACTGCCGAAACTGTCCACAGCAACACCCTGGCCGTTCTGAAGAGCGACCCACGCCTGGCCAAATACGCTACCGAGGCCTAAGCACTGCTGCTCCCGCCCCACCACGGGGCGGGTTTCGCCTTTTTCGGCATCGTTTAGAAGTAGTTGCCCGATATGCTCAAACGCCTCGCTGCCCTGGCGCTGTGTGCCTGCGCCCCTGTTCATGCCGCACCCGTGCTGGATCAAGGCCGTCTCCAGCAACTGGCCAACACCCCCTACTGGATCGCCCTGGGCCATTACGAAACCGCCAAGCTTGGCGGCTGGCGCAGCTATGTGGACGATGACGCGTTCTTCCTGGCCGAGGATGGCGCCCACCACCCCGACCAAGAGCTGCAAGCGACGGTCGATGCGCTGTATGCCCCGGCCAGCCTCGGCGACAAGCATGCCCAATGCGTATTCCCGGCGCGCACCCGCTGGCTGCGCGAGCAGTTGAACCTGCAAGACTTGCCGCAACCGGACTGCCAGGAGTTCAAGACCTGGTACAAGTCGATCGACCCGCACAGCGCCGCGTTGATCTTCCCGGCGGCCTACCTGAACAGCCCATCGTCGATGTTCGGCCACACCCTGCTGCGCATCGACCAGTCCAACACCCGCAGCGACGACACCACGCTACTGAGCTACGCAATCAACTTCGGTGCCTACATCGAAGGCAGCGACAACAGCATCCTGTATGCCTGGAAGGGCCTGATGGGCGGCTACCCGGGGCTGTTCGCGCTGATGCCCTACCAGGAAAAACTCTCCGAATACCGCAGCCTGGAAAACCGCGACCTGTGGGAATACCAGCTGGACCTTACCCCGGCAGAAACCGGGCGCATGGTCGAACACGTGTGGGAGCTGAAGCAGATCCAGTTCGACTACTTCTTTTTCGACGAAAACTGCTCGTACCGCCTGCTGGAGCTGCTGCAGGTCGCCCGGCCGAGCCTGGACCTGACCTCGCAGTTCCCGCTGACCGCCATCCCAACCGATACGGTGAAAGCCGTGAAACAGTCCGGCATGGTCGCCAGCGAAACCTACCGCCCCTCGCGCGAACGTGAACTGCTGGCCCGCGCCGAGCCACTCGACCATGACGAAAAGCGCCAGGTGCTGGCCGTCAGCGCCGACACCACGCAATTGCAAAGCCCCGACTTCAAAGCCTTGCCCCGCGAACGCCAGGCGCTGGTACAGGACGCTGCGTATCGCCTGGAGCGCTACCGTGCCAATGGCCAGGAACGCGACCCCGGGCAAGCCAAGCGCAGCTTCGAGCTGCTGCGGGCGATCAACAGCAACCCGCCCCCGCCGCTGCAGATAGAGCGCCCCGGCCTGCCTGAGGACGGCCATGATTCGCGCACCTGGCAGCTGGGCGTGGGCACCCGCGAAGACCGTGCCTACGCCGAGTACGGCCTGCGCATGGCCTACCACGACCTGAACGACAATGCCTATGGCTTCCCGCTGGGCGCGCAGATCGAAATCCTGCAGTTGAAGGTGCGCCAATACGAAGGCAACGACTGGCAGATACAACGCCTGGATTTAGCCACCATCCGTTCACTGACACCCCGTAACGAGCTGCTCAAGCCGTGGTCCTGGCAAGTGGCTGGCGGTCTGGAACGGGTGCCGGGCAAGCATGATGACGAAGTCCTGGTAAGCCATGTGAATGGCGGCGCCGGGGGTACCTGGCAATTGGCCGATGGCTTGCTGGGCTTTGCCTTGGGCACGGTGCGGGTCGAGCACCACAACGACTTCGCCGAGTTCATTGCCCCGGCGGCGGGGTTCAATGGCGGGCTGCTGTGGCGCAACGGGCTGGGCAACATGACGCTGGAGGCCAAGGGTGACTATTTCACCAACGGCGAGGTGCGGCGCAGTGTGAGCCTGAACCAGCAGTGGGAGATCAGCCAGAACCTGGGGTTGCGGCTGAGTGCCTCGCGGGAATTCAGCCACCTGGCCACGGCGCAAAACGAGGTGATGCTGGAGCTGAAGTGGTATCACTACTGAGGCCGCTTTGGGGCCTCTCGCGGGCAAGCCCGCGAATTGGCCAGTCAGGCTGGCAAAGCAGTGTGACTGAACCAACTCTTTGACACTGTTTTGACACCTATCCGACAAATCGCCACCTAGACTTTCCACCATCAACTGGAGGGCTTTGTGGCTATGTCGCGGTACTGGTTCGGCGTGTGCATTGCGGTGTTGCTTTCAGGTTGCGAAACCACCCACGAGCAGATGGTCAACAACGGTTACCCTCCCGCCTATGCGGATGGCTTCCAGGACGGCTGCAGCAGTGGCCGCCAGGCGGCCGGGCTGATGGTGGGCAATTTTCGCAAAAACGTACCGCGCTATCTGCACGAGCGCCAGTACGAAACCGGCTGGGACGATGGCTTCCGCCAGTGCCAGGCCATGCAGAACAGCGAAGAACAGCGCCAGTACCACGAGCGCTTCTGGGACCAGCGCGACCGCGACTGGGAACAGGAAAAGGACCGTGGCGCGGCCAAGGCTTATCGCCACAACTGAGTCGCAAACGGACATTCCTTTAAACCAGTGGCCTGCCATGATGGTCCCTTGCACAAGGAGGCCCTGCATGAGCCGAGCATTCGTCAACGAAGACCAGGCCGCCGCCCAGGCCGACCAACCGGTCGAGCGGCGCGTCAGTGACCAACCCAACTATGTGACGGCCAGCGGCCTGCGCCAGCTGCAAACCCGTGTGGCCGAGCTGAATGCCTTGCGCAGCGAACTGCAGGCGCAGGGCGAACGGGGTGACAAGCAACGGCTGGCCGATACCGAGCGAGATCTGCGCTACTTCAACGCGCGGGTGCAAAGCGCTCAAGTGGTACCGGCGGCGACTTCGCATAGCAAGGTACAGATTGGTAGCCGGGTGCGGTTTGCCGATGCCCATGACCAGGAGCAGGTGGTGCGGCTGGTGGGCGAGGATGAGGCGGATGCCGGGCAGGGGTTGATCAACTGGGGTTCGCCCTTGGGGCGGGCGTTGCTTGGGGCCGCGCCGGGGGATGAGGTGCTCTGGCGGCGACCGCTAGGCGAACAGGTGATAGAGGTGGTTGAGATTTTGGGTGAGGGTTGAGGGCCGCAAAGCGGCCCTCAGGGTCTCAAATCAGACCACGCCCTGAGCCAGCATCGCGTCAGCCACTTTCACGAAGCCAGCGATGTTCGCACCCTTGACGTAGTTGACGCGGCCATCGGCCTCTTCACCGTAGTGCACGCACGCATGGTGAATCGACTGCATGATGTTGTGCAGCTTGCTGTCCACTTCACCGGCAGTCCACAGCAGGCGCATGGCGTTCTGCGACATTTCCAGGCCCGATACGGCCACGCCACCGGCGTTGGAGGCTTTACCCGGCGCGTACAGGATGCCGGCGTCCAGGAAGATGTCCACGGCTTCCAGGGTAGTCGGCATGTTGGCGCCCTCGGCCACGCAGATGCAGCCGTTACGCAGCAAGGTGCGGGCGTCTTCGGCGCCCAACTCGTTCTGCGTGGCGCAAGGCAGTGCGATATCGCACGGCAGGCTCCACGGGGTCTGGCCCTTGCGGAACTCCAGGCCGAACTGCTCGGCCAGCTCGCTGATACGCCCACGCTTGACGTTCTTCAGTTCCATCAGCGCGTCCCACTGGGCGTCGGTCAAGCCAGCTTCGGCGTACAGGGTGCCTTCGGAATCGGACAGCGAGATCACCTTGCCCCCCAGGTCCATGACCTTGCGCGCCGCATACTGGGCAACGTTGCCCGAGCCGGACACCGCCACACGGCGGCCATCGATACGCTTGTCCTGGCGCTTGAGCATTTCTTCGGCGAAGTACACGCAGCCGTAACCGGTTGCTTCCGGGCGGATCAGGCTGCCACCGTAGGTCATGCCCTTGCCGGTCAGTACCGAAGTGAACTGGTTGGCCAGGCGCTTGTACTGGCCGAACATGAAGCCGATTTCGCGGGCACCCACGCCAATGTCACCGGCCGGCACGTCGCAGTCGGCGCCAATATGGCGGTACAGCTCGCTCATGAACGCCTGGCAGAAGCGCATCACTTCGGCGTCGCTCTTGCCTTTCGGGTCGAAGTCCGAGCCGCCTTTGCCGCCGCCCATGGGCAGCGAAGTCAGGGAGTTCTTGAACACCTGCTCGAAGGCCAGGAACTTCAGCACACTGAGGTTCACCGACGGATGGAAGCGCAGGCCGCCCTTGTAGGGGCCAATGGCGCTGTTCATCTGGATGCGGTAACCGCGGTTGACCTGCACCTTGCCCTGGTCATCGACCCAGGACACACGGAACAGCAGCGCGCGCTCCGGCTCGACCATGCGTTCGAGAATGCCGGACTGCAGGTAACGGGGGTTGGCTTCAAGGAATGGCCACAGGGTACGCAACACCTCTTCCACCGCCTGGTGGAATTCGGGTTGGCCTGGATCGCGCTGTTGCAGACGCGCAAGGAAATGGTCGACAGATTCGATCATGGTAGACATCTCACCGAAGGGTTTGGACTTATTGGTTTTTTCGGGAATGTACCAAGAAGCAATCGCACTGGAATAGGGCGAGATGTCGTTTTTTTGAAATTATTTGGTGCGTTTTATATAAGTGTATACAAATGCAGTGCCTGATAAGCAGGGTTTGCGGGTTAGCCAAGCACAAAAATGGGGCCACATAGGGCCCCATTCTTGTGCATCATAAAGCCAGCTTACTGGGCCAGCTTCTTGTGCCGTACCCGGTGCGGTTGGGCAGCAGCATCGCCCAGGCGCTTCTTGCGGTCGGCTTCGTACTCGGTGTAGTTGCCTTCGAAGAACACCACGTTGGAGTCGTCTTCGTACGCCAGGATGTGGGTCGCTACACGGTCCAGGAACCAACGGTCGTGGGAAATCACGATCGCGGCGCCCGGGAAGTCCAGCAAGGCTTCTTCCAGCGAACGCAGGGTTTCGACGTCGAGGTCGTTGGACGGTTCGTCGAGCAGCAGGACGTTACCGCCCTCCTTCAGGGTCAGGGCCAGGTGCAGGCGGCCACGCTCACCACCGGACAGGTCCTTGACGAACTTCTGCTGGTCACCACCCTTGAAGTTGAAACGGCCAACGTAGGTACGCGACGGGATCTCATAGTTGCCGATGCGGATCATGTCGGAACCGTCGGAAACCTGCTGGAACACGGTCTTGCCACCGTCCAGGTCCTCGCGACTCTGGTCGACGCAGGCCAGTTGCACGGTTTCACCGATCTCGATGCTGCCCGAATCCGGCTGTTCCTTGCCCATCAGCATACGGAACAGGGTCGACTTACCGGCACCGTTACCGCCGATCACGCCTACGATGGCGCCTTTCGGCATGGCGAACGACAGGTTGTCGATCAGCACGCGGTCACCGTAGCCCTTGGTGACGTTCTTGAACTCGATGACCTTGTCGCCCAGGCGCGGACCGGCCGGGATGTAGATCTCGTTGGTTTCGCTGCGTTTCTGGAATTCCTGCGACTGCATTTCTTCAAAGCGCTGCAGACGGGCCTTGGATTTGGACTGGCGGGCCTTGGCGCCTTTGCGCACCCACTCCAGTTCCTCTTTCATGGCCTTTTCGTGGGCGCTCTGCTGCTTGGATTCCTGCGCCAGACGGTCCGACTTGGCTTCCAGCCAGCCCGAGTAGTTGCCTTCGTACGGGATGCCGGCGCCGCGGTCCAGTTCCAGGATCCAGCCAGCGACGTTGTCGAGGAAGTAACGGTCGTGGGTAATCGCTACCACGGTGCCCGGGAAGTCGTGCAGGAAGCGCTCCAGCCAGGCCACCGAGTCGGCGTCCAGGTGGTTGGTCGGTTCGTCGAGCAGCAGCATGTCGGGGGCCGACAGCAGCAGGCGGCACAGGGCCACACGGCGCTTCTCACCACCAGACAGGTGTTCGATGCGTGCATCCCAGGCCGGCAGGCGCAGGGCGTCGGCGGCCACGTCCAGCTGGCGCTCCAGGTTGTGACCGTCGGCGGCCTGCAGGATGGCTTCCAGCTTGGCCTGTTCGGCGGCCAGCTTGTCGAAGTCGGCATCTGGTTCGGCGTAGGCCGCGTACACCTCGTCCAGGCGGGCTTGGGCGTCCTTGATCACGCTGACCGCTTCCTCGACCACTTCACGGACCGACTTGGTCGGGTCCAGTTGCGGTTCCTGTGGCAGGTAGCCAACGTTGATGTCGGGCATCGGACGGGCTTCGCCGTCGAATTCCTTGTCGACGCCCGCCATGATCCGCAGCAGGGTCGATTTACCGGCGCCGTTCAGGCCGAGCACGCCAATCTTGGCGCCCGGGAAGAACGACAGGGAAATGTTCTTGAGAATTTCCCGCTTCGGCGGCACGACCTTGCTCAGCCGATGCATGGTGTAGACGTATTGAGCCAAAACCAAGCCCTCTAATCAGATAGGTAAAGACATCGACGATCGCCCCGGCAGCGGGGCCGGGTGGATGTGTGTTCGAGTGTCATTGGACAAAGACGACCATTCTACGCCAACGCGCGGCGTTGCATAGGAGGGGTCGAGGGTGGGGCGGGACCGGAGCTGTCCCTTGGGGGATTTTGATGCCTGTGCCGGCCTCTTCGCGGCTAAAGCCGCTCCCACAGGGATATCACTGCCTTCAAGGGCAATGCAGTATCTGTGGGAGCGGCTTTAGCCGCGAAAGGGCCGGCACAGCAGCCGAAATGGCTCACACGTGGCGCTGTTTGACCTTGCCCCGCGGCAAGCGGCAACGGTCGCCCTGCTCGGCCAGGCGCGCGGCCCAGGCAGACTTCACGCTGAAGCCGCCGCTGCGGGCAGGTTGCTGCTCAGCCGCCTTGGCCGGTTTGGCAGGTGCAGTACTGATCACCTTGGCTGCCGGCTTGGCCGCCGCCACTGCAACAGCCGGCTCTGCTGCCGCCTTGGCGGTCTTGCGCAGTTCAGCCAGCGATGGGGCCTTGGGTTTGGCGGTAGCAGCCGCCTCGGGTTTGCTCAGCGAACGCTGGCAAGACTTGCAGGATACGTCCTCGGTCACGGCAGTGCTGACAAGGGTCTGACTGCTGCGCCCACAGGCGGAATCGAGGCCATTGGAGGAAAAGTGAGTAACCAAAAGCGAACATCTCCGATGCGTTGTCATGTATAGCGGGCGCTATTCTCGCACAGCTTGCAGGGGCTTGCCGAACCACCCGGCAGCCACCTTCGGTCAACATGGCTGGCACTTTGCCACAATCCTAGGCATGCTAGCCGGTTTCGGGTGTCCGGCCTTATAGTGCGCCACCGCGGTGCGGCAGGCAGACAACGGCACACACCCTGCATGCTCCGTCCCTGCCATCGCCAGCCCAATCGCAGGATCAACGCTTGACCAATCTTACTCATCCGTCGCCACTGCGTTCCGCGCCACAAGCGCCCGCCTCTACCTTGCGCGGGTCGATCAAGGGTGCGCTGGCGATGCTGGCCCTGATCCTGCTGGGCCTGCTGCTGTGGCAGCTGCTCGCCCAGTTCAACCACACCCAGGCCGACCTGCGTCGACAAAGCCTGGACGCGACCGCGGAACTGGCTGACCACCTGAGCCTGAACATGGCGTTCAAGGCCCAGCAAGCGGTGAATGTGGTGCAGCCCTACGTCAATGCGCCGACGCCGGCCGCCCTGCCCAGCCTGCTGGTTACCCTGCGCGAGCGGCTGCCCGCCCTGCAAAGCCTGGCCTGGCTGAACAGCAGCGGGCAACTGCGCGCCGACAGCCTGGCAAACAGCCCCGACCGCCAGTTGCTTGACGATTTGCTCACGCTGAACCAGGGCCGTGCGTACTTCTTTACCAATTCAGCCGACAACCGCACCCTGTACCTGCTGCTGCGCCAGGCCGCTGAACAGGACCGCGGCTACTGGTTGCTGCGCCTGTCACCCGACTACTACCGCGAACTCACCACCCACCTGGACGGCGATGGGCACCCGCTGTGGTTGCTGGAAAACAGCCGCAGCGGCGAGGTGCTGCAGCACCACGCGCCAACCGATACCAGCAACGAACCACTGCAAAGCGTGATGCTGGCCTTTATCGACAACAGCACCTGGCAGCTGCGCGGCCTGTTCGACGCGAAGCTGGCCCAGCAAAAGCTGCTGCCGGCGCTGATCGGCAAATGCATGCTGGTGCTGTTCTGCGCCCTGCTGCCGGTGCTGGCGCTGATCAACATGCGTCGCCGCCAGCGCGCGCTGCAGGAAGACCGCCGGCGCTACCAGGAAATCTTCGAAGGCACCGGTGTGGCCCTGTGCGTGCTCGACCTTTCCAGCCTGCCCGGCCAACTCGACCGCTACCACCTGCGCAACCGCGCCGCGCTCAAGCAGAGCCTGGCGCTGGACACCAACCTGCGCCGCTCGCTGCTGCTGGAGCTTAAGATCACCGAGGTCAACCAGGTGGCGCGCCAACTGCTCAACATCGACAGCCATGAAGGTGCCTGGCATCGGCTGATCGACGGCACTGGCGACGGCCGCGAAAGCATCGGCATGCAACTGATCGACGCCCTGATCGAGCAACGCCAGCTGCTGGAGCTGGAAGTACGCCTGCCGGCGCCACTGGGCGGCGAGCTGCACCTGTGGCTGATGGCACGCCTGCCGCAGCAGCGGCGTGACTACCAGGCGGTGATCCTCAGCATCAGCGACATCACCAGCCGCAAGCAGGTAGAGCTGTCCCTGCTGGAGCGCGAAAGCTTCTGGTCGGACGTGGTCCGCACCGTCCCCGACCAGTTGTACGTGCAGGATGTGCTGAGCCAGCGGATGATCTTCAGCAACCGCCACCTCGGCCAGACCCTGGGCTACGACCGTACCGAACTGGCACAAATGGGCGACCGCTTCTGGGAGCTGCTGCTGCACCCTGAAGATGCCGCGCACTACCAGGCCCTGCGCCAGCAACAGCGCGACGAAGGCCATGACCAACCGCTGCACTGCCAACTGCGTTTCCGCCACCATGATGGCGGCTGGCGCTGCTACGACATCCGCGAGCAGGTGCTGACCCGCGACGCCGAGGGCCTGGTTACGCGCATCATCGGGGTGGGCAAGGATGTGACGGTGCAGATCGAGGCCAGCCAGTCCCTGCGCGACAGCGAGCAGCGCTACCGCATGCTCGCCGAAAGCATCAGCGACGTGATCTTCTCTACCGACAGCCTGCTCAAGCTCAACTATGTCAGCCCGTCGGTGCAGAGCGTGTTGGGCTACCAGGCAGACTGGATCTTCGCCAACGGCTGGCAGTCGATCATCGCCAACCCGGCCCAGCTCACCGGCATCTACAGCCTGATGGAGCGGGTCAGTAGCGCAATGGGCGATCCGGCCCAACTGGCGCAACTGCGCAGCCAGTTGCCCACCCAGCTGTTCCTGTTCGACTGCCTGCGCGCCGATGGCCGCAAGATCCCGATCGAGCTGCGCCTGGTACTGGTGTGGGACGACGACCAACGGTTTGAAGGCGTGCTCGGGGTGGGCCGTGACATCAGCCAGCAACGCCGCGCGGAGAAAGACCTGCGCATGGCCGCGACGGTATTCGAGCACTCCACCTCGGCGATTCTCATCACCGACCCGGCCGGCTACATCGTCCAGGCCAACGAGGCGTTCAGCCGCGTCAGTGGCTATGCCGTCAGCGACGTCCTCGACCAGTTGCCGGGCATGCTCACCGTCGATGAACAGCAGGAGAGCCACCTGCGCTATGTGGTCAAGCAACTGCACCAACGTGGCAGCTGGGAGGGCGAAGTGTGGCTGAAGCGCCGTGACGGCGACCACTACCCGGCCTGGGTCGGTATTACCGCGGTACTGGACGACGAAGGCGACCTGGCCAGCTACGTGTGCTTCTTCACCGACATCAGTGAACGCAAGGCCAGCGAACAGCGCATTCACCGCCTGGCCTACTACGACGCCCTCACCCACCTGCCTAACCGCACGCTGTTTCAGGACCGCCTGTACAACGCCCTGCAGCAGGCCGAACGGCAGAAGGCCTGGGTGGTGCTGATGTTCCTCGACCTCGACCGCTTCAAGCCGATCAACGACTCCCTTGGCCATGCCGCCGGCGACCGCATGCTCAAGGACATGGCCCTGCGCCTGCTGGCCTGCGTGGACGATGACGACACCGTGGCGCGCATGGGCGGTGACGAGTTCACCTTGCTGCTGCAACCACGCCCCACCCGCGAAATGGCCTTGAACCGCGCCATCCATGTGGCCGAGAACATCCTTGGCAGCCTGGTGCGGCCGTTCGTGCTGGAAAACCGCGAGTTCTTCGTCACCGCCAGTATCGGCATTGCCCTGAGCCCGCAGGATGGCAGCGAGCTGAGCCAGCTGATGAAGAACGCCGACACCGCCATGTACCACGCCAAGGAACGCGGCAAGAACAACTTCCAGTTCTACCAGGCCGAGATGAACGCCAGTGCCCTGGAGCGCCTGGAACTGGAAAGCGACCTGCGCCACGCCATGGAGCAGAACGAGTTCATCCTCTACTACCAGCCGCAGTTCAGCGGCGACGGCAAGCGCCTGACCGGTGCCGAAGCGCTGCTGCGCTGGCGCCACCCGACCCGCGGCCTGGTGCCGCCGGGCGATTTCATCCCGGTGATCGAAGAGCTGGGCCTGGTGGTAGAAGTCGGCGACTGGGTGCTGCGCGAGGCCAGCCGTCAGCTCAAGGCCTGGCACAAGGCCAAGGTGCGGGTACCGAAGGTGTCGGTGAATATCTCGGCGCGGCAGTTCTCCGACGGCCAGCTGGGTACACGGATTGCCACCATCCTTGAGGAAAGCGGCTTGCCACCCGCATGCCTGGAGCTGGAGCTCACCGAAAGTATCCTGATGCGCGAGGTGAACGAGGCGCTGCAAATTCTGGCCAGCCTGAAAAACCTCGGGCTGAGCATTGCGGTCGATGACTTCGGCACTGGCTACTCGTCGCTCAACTACCTCAAGCAGTTCCCCATCGACGTGCTGAAGATCGACCGTACCTTCGTCGACGGCCTGCCCGAAGGCGAACAGGACGCGCAGATTGCCCGGGCGATCATCGCCATGGCCCACAGCCTCAACCTGGCGGTGATCGCCGAAGGCGTCGAAACCCACGAGCAGCTGGAGTTTCTGCGTGAGCACGGTTGCGACGAGGTACAGGGCTACCTGTTCGGGCGACCGATGCCGGCGCATCAGTTCGAGGCGCAATTCTCCAACGAGACCTTGTTCATGTTCCATTGACCCGCCCGCTGCCTGTTCACAAGGTCCCCTAGGAGCCGCGACTGAATTGCGCCTAAAAAACGGACCTTCGAGTCAACTCTCGCCCCCGCCCAGCCCAGACACGGCGCGGGATGCAACATGAAGCCCATTGGTCCGCGACTTGATGCCACTTCATATGCCAGCCGCGAATCAATCGGTTAGAATGCCCGCCTAACTCACCCCCGATCCTTGAGGACCGCCATGTTCAGCCGTGATTTGACCATTGCCAAGTACGACGCCGAGCTCTTCGAAGCCATGCAGCAAGAAGCCCTGCGCCAGGAAGAGCATATCGAGCTGATCGCTTCGGAAAACTACACCAGCCCGGCAGTCATGGAAGCCCAAGGCTCGGTGCTGACCAACAAGTACGCCGAAGGTTATCCGGGCAAGCGCTACTACGGTGGTTGCGAGTACGTCGACGTCGTCGAGCAACTGGCCATCGACCGCGCCAAGGAGCTGTTCGGCGCCGACTACGCCAACGTCCAGCCGCACGCTGGCTCCCAGGCCAACGCCGCCGTCTACCTGGCCCTGCTGTCGGCCGGTGACACCATTCTGGGCATGAGCCTGGCCCACGGCGGCCACCTGACCCACGGTGCTTCGGTCAGCTCCTCGGGCAAGCTGTACAACGCCATCCAGTACGGCATCGACGGCAACGGCCTGATCGACTACGACGAAGTCGAGCGCCTGGCGGTAGAGCACAAGCCGAAGATGATCGTTGCCGGCTTCTCGGCCTACTCGCAGGTGCTGGACTTCGCACGCTTCCGCGCCATCGCCGACAAGGTCGGTGCCTACCTGTTCGTCGACATGGCCCACGTTGCTGGCCTGGTTGCCGCTGGCGTCTACCCGAACCCGGTGCCGTTCGCCGACGTGGTCACCACCACCACCCACAAGACCCTGCGCGGCCCGCGCGGCGGCCTGATCCTGGCCCGTGCCAACGCCGACATCGAGAAGAAGCTGAACTCCGCCGTCTTCCCGGGCGCCCAGGGCGGCCCGCTGGAGCACGTCATCGCCGCCAAGGCCATCTGCTTCAAGGAAGCCCTGCAGCCTGAGTTCAAGGCTTACCAGCAGCAGGTCGTGAAGAACGCCCAGGCCATGGCCAGCGTGTTCATCGAGCGTGGTTTCGACGTGGTTTCCGGCGGTACTCAGAACCACCTGTTCCTGCTGTCGCTGATCAAGCAGGAAATCTCCGGTAAGGACGCTGACGCCGCACTGGGCAAAGCCTTCATCACCGTGAACAAGAACTCGGTACCGAACGACCCACGTTCGCCGTTCGTCACCTCGGGCCTGCGTTTCGGCACCCCAGCCGTGACCACCCGTGGTTTCAAGGAAGCCGAGTGCAAGGAACTGGCCGGCTGGATCTGCGACATCCTGGCAGACCTGAACAACGAAGCGGTGATCGACGCCGTCCGTGAGAAGGTCAAGGCCATCTGCAAGAAGCTGCCGGTTTACGGCAACTGATTGGCGCTTGCCTGAAGTGAAAAAGCCCGGCCCAGTGCCGGGCTTTTTCGTTTTTCATGAACCAGGTTCGCTAACCTGTCGCGGTCCCTGTGGGAGCGGGTTTACCCGCGAAGAGGGCAACGAGGTGGATGGCACCGGCTACGCCGGTGTTCGCGGGTGAACCCGCTCCCACAGGTAATATGCTTGCCTTCATTACCTGGGCTCAATTCAAGTTGCTTCCACATTACCAACCACAGGCCACACCTTGACCAGAGAACAACTCGAGACCCACCAGACCCCGATCTACTTCGCTGCCGTGCTAGCAGCCGTTGCCTTCGGCCTGCTGGCCAGCGACACTGCGCGCCATCTTGAAGCCCTGATCACCCCGGCCATCGCCGTGCTGATGTACGCGATGTTCCTGCAAATACCCTTTCTCGACCTGCGCCAGGGCCTGGGTAACCGCCGCTTCATCACTGCCCTGCTACTGGCCAATTTCATGCTCGTTCCGCTGCTTGTCTGGGCCATCACCCGCGGGCTGGTGGAACACCCGGCGATCCTCATCGGTGCCTTGCTGGTGCTGCTCACGCCCTGCATCGACTACGTGGTGGTGTTCACCCACATTGGCAAAGGCGACTCACGCCTGACCTTGGCCGCAACCCCCCTGTTATTGCTGGCGCAACTGGTGCTGCTGCCGGTGTACCTGGCCCTGATGCTGGGTGGCAGCAGCCAGGTGACAATCTCCATCACCCCGTTCGTGGAAGCCTTCGTGCTATTGATCGTGTTGCCGATGGCCCTCGCGGTGCTCACCAGCGCTGGTGCCCGGCGCTCGCGCGCAGTCGCGACCTGGAACGACGCCTGGGCGTGGTTGCCGGTGCCGGCCATGGCCTTGGTGCTGATGGTGGTGATCGCTTCGCAGATTGTCGTGGTACTGCGTGATTTCGACCGTTTGCTGCCGGTGGTTCCGGTATACATCGGCTTCATGCTGCTGGCGCCGGTACTCGGCTTCGCCTCGGCACGGCTGCTGCGCCTGCCGGCCACCGAGGCACGCTCGGTAACCTTCAGCGCAGCCACGCGTAACTCGCTGGTGGTGCTGCCGCTGGCGCTGGCGTTGCCAGAAGAGATGCGCGGGTTGGCGGCAGCGGCGGTGATCACACAAACCTTGGTAGAGCTGGTGAGTGAACTGATTTACGTGCGGGCGATACCACGGCTTGTACGTTGACCCATCACGTGGGCGCTTAGGCCAGGTTGCGCTTCAGCTCGGCGATATGCTCCGGGCCGATGCCACAGCAACCACCGACCATGCTGGCACCCCGCGCACGCCAGTCCTTGGCCCATGCCAGGTAACCCGGCGGATCGAGGTCTTCGCGCAGTTCGTCCAGGCCATCGTTGGCAGTGGCTTCTTTGGGCTGCGGCGGGAAGGCGTTGGCATAGGCACCGATGGCAATCTCGGCGTTGTGCCGCTCGATGACCGAGCGCGCGACATCGATGGCGGCGCCGATCACCTCAGGCTGGCTGCAGTTGAACAACACCGCAGCCACCCCCAGGCTGACTGCGGCTTCGATGGCGTCGGCCACCGGTTCACCGGAGCGCAGGCGCGGAACCTCGTCGACGTCCTCGTCCTGCAGAGTGAATGACACCCAGAACGGCCTGCCGTCTGCAGGCAAATGGCTATGAATGGCCCGCACTTCGGCCACGGAGCTCTGGGTTTCGGCCAGCCACAGGTCAACATGCGGGGCCAGGCCCTGGAGCAGCGGGGTCAGCACCTCTGCCACACGCTCGGGCTGGAACAGGTCGGGGCGGTAGGACCCGAACAGCGGCGGCAGCGAACCGGCCACCCTGACCGGGTGCGCGCCGCTATCTGCCGCGTGCCGCGCGAGCTGACCTGCGATATGGGCCAGCTGTCGCCCTTCAGCGGCAAAGCGTTCTTCACCGATGTGAAACGGCACTACTGCATAGCTGTTGCTGGTGATGACCTGCGCACCCGCATCGATGAAGGCTGCATGCACGCCCACGACCGCCTCCGGCGCCTCGCTCAGCGCCAGCGCCGACCACTCGGGCTGGCGAAACGGTGCACCGCTGCGCTGCAGCTCTCGGCCCATGCCACCGTCCAGAATTACCATCGTTCGCTCTGCCATATAACTTCTCTGAAGGTTCTTATGAATAAAATTCATTATGGGGATTAGGGTTATAACTATTAAATACCCTATCACCCATTTGCCCAACATATCAGGTATGTACATGCGATTTTCTTCTCTGCTGGGTGCGGGCCTTGTACTGCTCGCAACTGCCACCCAAGCCTTTGCTGGCGCCACGTTGGAGCGGGTTGAATCGCGCAAGGAAATGGTCAACGTGCTGATGGAAAGCTACCCGCCGTTTTCCTTCCTCAATGACCACAACCAACTCGACGGTTACGACGTGGACGTGGCCAAGGCAGTGGCCGACAAGCTCGGCGTCAAACTGCGCCTGGAAACACCGTCCTGGGACGTAATTGCCGCTGGCCGCTGGAGCGGGCGCTACGACATCTGCATTTGCTCGATGACCCCGAGCAAGGCGCGCGCCGAGGTGTTCGACTTCCCCGTGGAGTACTACGCATCGCCCGCCGTGATCGTGGTCAATGCCTCGGATGAACGCATCCATGGCGCCAAAGACCTGGAAGGCCGCAAGGTGGGTTCGATCAGTGCATCGAGCTACGAAAGCTACCTGAACAAGAACCTGGTCATTGAAGGCAAGGAAGACCAAAAGATCGATTACCCGTTCGACTTTGTGCAGGCTGCGCCCTACGACACTGAAAACGTCGCCTTCCAGGACCTGGGCCTGGGCACTGGCGTGCGCCTGGACGCCATCATTACCAACCTGGTGACCGCGCAGCCGCGCCTGCAGCAAGACAAGCGCTTCAAGCTGGCCGGTGCGCCGCTGTATGAAGAGCCCAACGCGGTGGCCATCGAAAAAGGCGACCCGGAGTGGGATGCCAAGGTACGCCAGGTGTTCGCCGAGCTGAAGGCTGATGGCACCCTGGCCAAGCTGTCGCAGAAATGGATTGGCGCCGACATCAGCAAATGAGCACTTTCCCTCCCTCCCCCAAGCCCGTGGCAAAGCCTGCGGGCGCCGGCCTGTTCGGCTTTCGCACCCGGTTACTGCTGACCTGGCTGGCGCTGTTCGGGCTGTTTGTCGCCTTCTTCCTCAGCTTTGACCTGAAGTTCGCCATCATTCTGGAGAAGTTTCCCAACCTGGCCGGTTTCAAGCTGGGGCCCAATGGTTTTCTGCAAGGCGCCGCACTGACCCTGTTCCTGTGCCTGTGCTCGATGGTGGTATCCGTGCTGCTCGGCTTTGCCGCCGCGCTGGCACGGTTATCCAACAGCGCGGTGTTGGTGGGTGTGGCCAGCTTCTATACCTCGTTCTTCCGTGGCACACCGCTGCTGATCCAGATTCTGCTGATCTACCTGGGGCTGCCGCAGGTGGGCCTGGTACCCGGCGCCATCAGCGCCGGCATCATTGCCTTGTCGCTGAACTACGGCGCCTACCTGAGCGAGATCTTCCGCGCCGGCATCCTCGGCGTGGCCCGTGGGCAACGTGAAGCAGCATTGGCGCTGGGCATGCGCACGCCGCAGATCTTCTGCCACATCATTCTGCCCCAGGCCATGCGGGTGATCATTCCGCCCACCGCCAACCAGTTCATTTCGATGCTCAAGGACTCGTCGCTGATATCCGTGATGGGGGTTTGGGAGGTGATGTTTCTGGCGCAGTCGTATGGGCGATCGAGCTATCGCTACCTGGAAATGCTGACCACCGCCGCCGTGATCTACTGGGTGCTGTCGATACTGCTGGAGCTGCTGCAGGCGCGCCTGGAACGGCATTTTGGCAAAGCCTATCAGCGCTAAGGGCTGCACACGGCCACTGCGAAATCATCTACTCAGGCACGACGCGCAGGAGCGCCACCAAGGGCGCTCCTGCATCTACGGCGTCAACTGAAACCGCTTTAGCGCTCACAAAGCTTTCATCTCGGCAATATCCCGCACCACCTGGTCTGCAGAGTGGTCGAACATCGCCTGTTCCTGCGCATCCAGCGGCAACTCGATAATCCGCGCAAGCCCCTTCTCTGCCAGTACGCAGGGCACACCCATGGCGATATCCGTTCGCCCATACTCGCCCTCGAGAATCGCCACCGCCGGCAAAATACGGTTCCGCCCATTGGCGATCGCATCAACCATCTGCGCAATGGCCACGCCCGGTGCATCGCAGGCGCTCCCCATCTTCTTCAACCCCAGAATTTCACCGCCGCCCTTACGGGTGCGCTCGACAATCTGTTCGATCTGCTCGCTGGACAGGAAGTGCGACAGCGGCACCGAGCCGATCTGGCAGTAGCGCATCAGCGGCACCATGCTGTCGCCATGCCCGCCCAGCACCAGCGCCGTGATATCCCGTGCAGAAAACCCGGTTTGCTCGGCGATGAAGCACTTCATGCGCGCGGTATCCAGCACCCCCGCCTGCCCGAACACCTTGTCGCGCCCCTGCCCGCTGACGCGCCAGGCGCGGTAGGTGAGCACATCGACCGGGTTGGACACCACCAGCACCGTCGCTGTCGGCGCGTGGTGCTTGATATCCGCCATGATGCTGTCGAGGATCGGCAGGTTGGTGCTCAATACATCCTGGCGCGACTGGCCGGGCTTGCGCGGCACGCCCGCCGTGATCACCACCAGCTCGGAACCCTCCAGCATCTCGGCTTTGGCCCCGCCGTGAACATGGGTATCGGAACCTGAATCCACAGCCGCCTGCCAAACGTCCAGCGCCTTGCCTTGCGCCAGTTCACCCTGCACGTCCATCAACACCAGCTCACGGCACAACTCATCCCGGGCGATGATCTGCGCCGCCGCCTCGCCGACCAGGCCGGCACCCACAATCGTTAATTTGTTCACCAGACACCTCCCAGCGGCGCGCGCCACCAGGAACACGCCTGCGTATAGAGAGAAGTATTGCCTGCCGGGGCTAAATGGCCACCCAAGACGATGCGACGACCTTCACTTGACAGTATTCCATGGCAGCGCGAATACTTTGGCCAGATTCATATAGATGACCATACAACAAGGTGAATCAATCAATGAACATGCTGCCCAAGCGCCCCGTCGCCACACCACCGCCCACCGGCCTCAGCGCCACGCCTCCCTGCTGCCCATCTTCCGTTACCAGGCGCCCGCCTGTGAGCGGCAGCTAGCGCAACGCCGCGTTCCCTTCCTCGCAACCGTAGCAGCCACAACGGCAGCCACCTGGGCATGCCCCGTGGAAACGCCCGTCACGCCTTTAAACCCTGAGTGCAGCCCGAGCGCCAGCCCAACCGAGATTCTTTGAATGACCCCCTTAGATATACAGCTATTACTGACGGCACTGGCCAGTGTTCTGGTGCTGGTGGCGCTCATCGTTTCGCGCCTGAAAATGCACCCGCTGCTGGCCTTGCTGGTGGTGTCCATTGGCGTGGGCTTCGCGACGCATATGGCGCCAGGCAGCATCGTCGCCCACCTGCTCACCGGCGCCGGCAAGACACTGGGCGCAGTGGGGGTGGTGATTGCGCTGGGTGCGATGCTCGGCAAGATCCTGGCTGACGCTGGCGTCACTGAACAGGTCGCGGATGTCATCCTCAAGCGCACCTCCGACCGCATGATCCCTTGGGCCATGATGCTGGTTGCCTTCGTCATTGGCATCCCCATGTTTTTCGAAGTCGGCCTGGTGATCATGCTGCCGCTGATATTCAGCGTGGCGCGCAAACTGGAAAGCAAGGCGCGCTTCAAAGGCTCGGCGTATGTGTATGTAGGTGTGCCGGTCATTTCGGCGCTTGCCGCCATGCACGGCATGGTACCGCCGCACCCTGGCCCCCTGACCGCCATCGCCGTGCTCAAGACCTCGGTTGGGCCCACCATGCTGTATGGGTTCCTTGCCGCCATTCCGGCAATGATCCTGGGCGGCCCGCTGTACGGCATGTTCATTTCACCGCGCATGAACACGCGGCCCGATCAGGCATTGCTGGACCAGTTTACACTGGCTGAAAAAGCCGATGGCCAACCCCGCCCCGGGGTAATGGTCGGCATGCTGGCCGCATTGCTGCCGGCCATCCTGATGCTGGTGCATGCCGTCGCCGAGATGCTGCTGCCCAAAGGCAATGCGCTGCTGGAACTGGCCAGTTTCCTGGGCAACCCGCTGATCGCCATGCTGCTGGGCGTGCTGTTCGCCGGCGCCAGCCTGGTACTTGCGCGCGGCGGCGACGCCGAACAGCTGCGCGATGCACTGGGCAAAAGCCTCAAGCCGATCGCCTCGATCATCATGATCATTGCCGGTGGCGGTGCCTTCCAGGAGATGCTGACCAGCGCCAAGGTTGGCGATGCCATTGTGCACCTGACCCAGCAATCTGCCTTCCCTCCCCTGATTCTGGGGTGGCTGATCGCGATGTTGCTCTCGGTGTCTACCGGTTCCGCCACGGTCGGTATCGTGGGTGCTGCAGGCTTGCTGGCACCGCTGGCAGGTGCAGACCCCAGCCTCAACCTGCCATTGCTGGCCTTGTCCATCGGCTGCGGTTCGCTGTTCTTCAACTATGCGAACCATGCAGGCTTCTGGATGGTGAAAGAATCCTTTGGCATGACCATGGGCGAAGCCACCAAGACCATCTCGGTGGTGCAGTCCATCGTGGCGGTGGTCGGGCTGATGGTGGTGTTGATGTTGAATGCGGCCATCACCATAGGTTGAACTCGAGTCAATGGGGGCTGCACAGCAGCCCCAATCTGGCCCAACCCTCGAGCAACGAACTGGCCTAACGCTCCAGATCCTGCTCGCTTCGTTCCATTACCTTCCCACACTGCTCACTGGCCAACCGGCTGATGATCCGGATCGCCTGATGGATACCGGCCGTGTTGCGAAAACTCAGCCGCGGGTTGTGTTCGCACTCGAGCATTTCGTCGTGCTGGACCAGGGCCTCGCCTAGCAGTTCGAGGGTCCAGGCGTAGCTTTGGATGGTGGAGAGGCGTTCTTGGTCAGACATGGCGGGCCTCCGGTTGGCGGGGTTTGCTGAGGGTGAAATAGCTGGGGGCCGTTGAGGAACGGCGGAGGAGAACGGATGCGAGGATCCTGGATGGACTTGAGATGAGCATGCATGCGGTCCTTTTCGATTGAAGCACCACGCTGACCGTCGCCAAACGATTAGGGTGGCAGCTGTACGCAGGTTGGCGAACCGAGGAAAAGGAACTCGGCAGACCCGAAGGTCTCCCACGCACAGCCGCCATTACACGAAACTGCGGACGCAAAAAAAGCGCCTGCAATCGTGGTCGGGGGCGCCGATGCGCCTTTTCGTTCGGGTCGCCAAACCCGGTCGCGGAGTTGGCCGCGACTGGAACACGGTATCGCTGTGGGGGCTCTAAAGCAAGGTTGTCCGTTGTATGAATCGTCGCAGAAAACTGTAGGCAATGTTGGCCATGAGATCTGATTCTCGCGGGGCTGGAATTTGGTGGTTTTTTTGGTGTACCTCGTAGGTTATCCATACAAGTTCGGTGATGAACTGCGTAAAAACGACACGGTAATGTGCAAACAACCAAAAACGTACGCTCGGGGTGTCGACGGAGCCCTACGCGAGATACCCCTGCAACAACCGACGCACATTTTCCACTAGTGAAGACTCGCCCTTGCGCGGTGGAAGCAGCAGGAACCTGGCATGCGCCAATGCCGGCAACCCACCTCGGTAGGGCTCCACGCCATGCGGTACAGCACTTGCGTTAAGACACGCGATTCCAAGCCCTGCCCTCAATGCCGATTGCAGACCCGCCACCCCTGACGTCGAGTAAACGATCTCGTATTCGACATGGGCGCGTTCCAGCACCTGGCAGCTGTACTCCGACAATCCGCATCCGCTAATCGCCAGTAGTGGTAGCGGCTGCCCAGGCTCTGGCACCCAGCCTGCAGCGGCGAACCATTGCAGGGGTTCCTGCCTCACCTCAAAGGTGTTGGATGTGGACACGCGCTCGTTAAAACGCATGGCCAAGCCAATGTCCAGGTATTCACTTGCCTGATCGATTTCCAGGCTCTTTTTCATCACTACATGTAGTCGAAGCCGTGGGTGCCATTCACGGAGTTTTTTCAGGAGCCCTGCAATGTCGTCGGGGCGAAAGTAATCAGTGATCGCCAAGCGTATCTCGCCTTCGAATTGTTCGCCTCGAACATCGGACAGCGCTCGTTCGCCCATGGTGAGGATCTGCCGGGCGTGGCGCAAAAGTCGTTCACCAGCCGGGGTGGGACGAACGCCTTGCTTGCCTCGGATGAGCAACTCGACGCCAATGGCATCTTCCAGCTTACGCAGCTGTTCGCTGATGGCGGAGGTCGAGCGAAACAAGGCGGGAGCGGCTGCAGAGATACTGCCTGCGTCACAGACCGCGAGGTAGACGTGGAGCTGTGCAAGGTCAAAGTGGTACATGCAGATTCCGGATAAGCAGGAAGATGAGCGCTGATTTTCCCGCTTTTTAGGATCATGTTCAAAGGCTAAGTTACAGGCTCAATCACTCACGAGGATTAACGAAATGCCTGGTATCACCCTTACTTTATCCGGCGCACCAGATGCTGCGTTGGCGTCCCGTCTCAGCCATGAGCTGACTGAACTGACTGCTCGCGTACTGGACAAGCAGCCATCCCAAACGATGGTTATCGTTCGGTTCGTCGATTCTGGTTTGTGGTTCATCGACAGTGAATCGCTTGAGGGTTTGGGGCGAAATAGCTTTCGCCTGGAGGTGACGATCACCGACGAGACGACGACAGCGGAGCAGAAACGGCGGTATCAGCGTGAGTCGTATGATTTGCTTTCGGGGCGCATCGGGAATGTGCACCCTCATTCGAACGTACACATCATAGATGTGCGCGCTACGGCCTATGGCTATGGCGGGGCTCCGCAAGCGGCGAAGCTATGGGGCTGAAATAGGAAAACAAGGGACGGATGCTTTGATCGATAGTTAACCGGCAAGGCATTGGGCAGCAGGCGCCTTCTGCAGGATATTGGTCTCAATATGGAATGCCACGTTCCCCCCGCCACGCGAAAAATGCTGCAGCGGTTAACCCCATGGTTCTAGCCGCTCTGCGGGAGTCTAAGGTACAGGACTACCCGCCTGAGGTGCCCCCCCAGCATGACCTCAATCATTGATTCAAACTCAACGCGGCCAAACTTAGGTAAAACCAATCTTGTAACCAACTAAAAGCACGCGCCATTTGAGTGCAAGCAATGTATTTATTAATCACTTGCATTATCATGCTTCAAAATAAGCCTCCTACTCCACATCGCTGACCGCGAGAGCAGTGAGCTCCAAATGCACAAGCTGACGCCTTGCCTCCCCTACGCCTGTAGGGTATCCAAGCATTAAGGTTTAGTAGTATCGTGCCTCGCTATTACACACGTAACCCAAACAAATGTACGATGCCTACTGGCTCGCATTCGCAATCGAGCACTAGCAGACAGTTGTTATATTGGATCGCACCTCTACGCCACTGGGGGTTGATACCTGGACTCAATTAGGCGCCGGTAGTGAGCGACAGCTCTTCTCGGCCAAGCATTAGACAGAGGCACGACAGCGCCATTCAATCGCAAATCTTTCAACCGGGAATATTTGATCGTTAGCTGTATCTAAGAAAGGAGAGACTCATGCGTGAACTGACAGAACAAGATTTACTGATGGTATCAGGTGCAGACCGGGGTGACGCAGCAATAGCTGTAGGCTCACTTGGAGCCGCGGCAGGAGGAAGAGCAGGGGCCTTGGTTGGTGCAGAGCTTGGTGCAACATTTGGAGCTGCCGGAGGGCCACCCGGAGTT
Organism: Pseudomonas sp. DCB_BI; assembly: GCF_026240995.1. Taxonomy (NCBI): domain Bacteria; kingdom Pseudomonadati; phylum Pseudomonadota; class Gammaproteobacteria; order Pseudomonadales; family Pseudomonadaceae; genus Pseudomonas; species Pseudomonas sp. DCB_BI. Next base: position 463,095 of record NZ_JAPFCG010000001.1, read on the forward strand.
CTGATTGGTGGCGCGGTCGGAGGGCTCGCAGGACTGGCCATTGGAAGCGAAATAGGAGCGGGGATTTATGATTACTTTCAGAGTGGTACTGGCGCTTGATAGGTGCACAATAACTCATAAGGAGCACTAGCATTGACTGATGCGCATTATCTTGACACCACGCATAAATCGCATCATCAATTACAGTCGCGCAGCTAGGACTTAGCATTATGCCTAAAATCAAGTCTCTTTTATTTTCATATTGCTTAGCCGTGATCGCAATACAACTCATGATCCCTGACAGAAAAATTGAAATTTCATACAGGTTCTTTTTTATTTACATAGCAGCACAGCTCGCCGTTTGCGGTCTCCTCTACCTTTCAGCCATTAAAAAAACAAACACCCCTCCCCTCTTATTTTTATTCTTTTCTGCACTTTTCGCAATTGGGCTCCCGATTATCAAAGTCATTTACACCCAGGACAACTGAGGGTTCTCCGCCTCAGGACAAACGCCAGGTTGGCAACATGGAGGGTCGCGAACCCGTGCAACAGGCACTGGTCCGGGCTGGCCCAGCACAAGCGTCAGAGTGCGTACTTGGCTGCGTACCGCAGCGCGTTGCGCTTGACGATATCCTCTGCGAGCTGGGCGCGCTCTTCAGGCTGTGGTTGTTTCATCGCAGTCCCCACTCCACCAGTCGTTTATCCAGGTTATTCACGGGTAGAGAGGCGGCATTGGGCGTCGATTCGGGTGCATCGGTCAGCAGATCATGATGGAGGGGTTGCGGCCGTGGTTATCGGTGTTCCCTAGGATGCGGTTCAGCAGATCGCGATGATGTAGGCGTCGTAGGCGACAAGGCACATTCCATCAGCAACACGCTCGGGGTTCTCAACCGTGAGTGTCGCTGCATCGCACCATGCACCATCGGATAAAGCCTGGATCGTGAGTCTGAGCGCCATCGCGACACTATTAATCAGCATTTGAATGCTGATTAACATCGTGCGCACGGCAGAAACCGGCATTATTTTTCCGATTAAAAGCTTCAGCACGGGTAAAACCACCATCACACTAACGATTATGCATTCACAGCGTGCGGGAGGGTGCTAGAGGTCGTTGCTGCGCCGGGGACGCAGGAACTGCCAGTGATTCGGCCTATGGGTTATAGGACAATGTTTATTTGCGTTGGATAGGTGGTGGATGGCACGGGCTTCGCCCGTGATCGCGGGTAAACCCGCTCCAACAGGGGTTGGAACGTAACCGTCTGGCGAACACACCTTCAGATTCCCCGAATTAAGGGCGATGGTGTCCACCTAAAAATACGTGGACACCATCGCCCTTGAGACAAGGAATCTCATGCGTCAGCGCACCTCTTATCCCAAACTGTTCAAAGCCCAGATCGCTCGCTGCGCAGTTGCTATCGAAGGTCGACACCATGGGCAGAAAGATCAATCGTGACGAGACCATCATCGAGCAGCTCTCTCACGAGATTGCCATCCTCAAGCACCACAAGTTCGCCAAGCGGAGTGAGCAAATCAGCCCAGCGCAAGGCAACTTGCTGGATGACCTGCTCAATACTGACCTTGAAGCCATTGAGGCTGAACTAAACGCACTTCGTCCTGCCCCAACGCCGGACGAAAATCGTCAAAAGCCCAAGCGTGCGCCGTTACCGCCGCAATTCCCACGTACCGTCATTCGTCACGAGCCAGAGCACACCCAGTGCGCTTGCGGCTGCCGGCTTCAGAGTATCGTCGAAGACATCAGCGAGAAACTGGATTACACACCAGGCGTGTTCACCGTCGAGCAGCACGTGCGTGGAAAGTGGGCCTGCCGTCAGTGCGAAACACTGACCCAGGCACCGGTGCCCGCGCAAGGTCATCGACAAGGCATCCCTACAGCCGGCCTGCTAACCCATGTGATGGTGGCCAAGTTCTCCGATCATCTGCCGCTGTATCGCCAAGAAAAGATCTTTGGCCGAGCAGGCTTGGCCATCCCGCGCTCAACGCTGGCTCAGTGGGTCGGACAAACTGGCGTGCAGCTCCAGCCGTTGGTTGATGCACTGCGCGGAGCGGTGCTAGCCCAGCGAGTCGTGCATGCCGATGAAACGCCCGTACAGATGTTGGCACCGGGCGAGAGGAAAACGCACCGCGCTTATGTCTGAGCCTACTGCACCACACCATTTTCCGCACTGAAACCCGTGGTTTACGACTTCAGCCCCAGCCGCGCTGACGAACATGCGCGCAACTTCCTGGGCACGTGGAGTGGCAAGCTGGTCTGCGATGACTTCGCGGGTTACAAGGCCAGCTTCGAGCTGGGCATCATAGAAATCGGCTGCATGGCCCACGCACGCCGTAAGTTCTTCGATTTGCATGTGGCGAACAAAAGCCAACTGGCGGAGCAGGCACTGCACTCGATTGGCGGCCTGTACGAAGTCGAGCGGCAAGCCAAGGAAATGAATGATCAAGATCGCAGGCGATTACGCCAGGAAATGGCAGTACCCATCGCAAATAAATTGCATGAGTGGATGCTGGCTCAGCGCGAGCTTGTGCCCGAAGGATCGGCTACGGCCAAGGCTTTGGATTACAGCTTGGCTGCCCACGCAGCGGGCCAGTGAGATCACTGATTTGTTGCTGCTCAAGTGGGTAAATAGTCTGGAATAATCCTACAGTCGCTTCTCCATAACGATGGTGCGTTCCGCCCCATGAAACTCGTCGCGGATTCTCTGATAACCCAACGCGGTATAGAACCTTTCAGCTGTAATCGACGATGGAACACGTACAGCTCCAACTCCTACGCTGGCAGCAGTTTTATGAATGACATCCATCAAATGCCGCCCGATACCGCCTTTCTGGTGAGCTGGGTCAACGAAAACACTTCTGACGACGTCACCGTCGAGACCGGCAGTGCCAATAATGTTTTCGCCCAATAAGGCTACGAAGACCCTACGCTTCGTAAGCTGTGTGGTGATGGCTTCAGGAGAAAAGCTCTGCTCAACCTGAGCGATCACATCAGGCGGATAGTCCTGTGAATTTGCCTCACGCAGGGCGGCTATAACTACGCGGCTTATCGCTGCTGCATCTCTGGTCGTGGCGGGACGAACGTGGCATTCCATGCTGAGACCTCAATCCTAAAGGATTAGAGCTTAGCGCATCGCGATGTGCCTTCCCCGGACGCTTACGTTGGAACAGCCTAATCCGAGGTTCGCAGGCCTGCTGAGAAAAGACAGGCACAAGAAAGCCCGCACTAGGCGGGCTTACATTGATGGCCCGATAGCAAAAAATCACCATCGGCCGAACGTGAGACAGGAATCGAATATGCCACCTACAGGCCACGTAATATAAGGAATTTGTGAAAGCCTATAGACAAACGCATCCCTAAACGTGTCCCAAAACAAAAATCCACTATCGCTGCAGAGGAGTACGCAAGCTTCCGACCGTTTGTAAATTTGGCCAGTAGCTCCCTGCCCTCTCACCGCCCCACTCCTCTCGGGCTCAACGAGCATGGACGCTGCTAGTACGTCTCAAGAGACGAAAATTAGGGTGCCTAGCAATCCACAAATCAGCCTGTGATCGCTGACGTTGAAAACGGTGGGGTCTGATTCATCTTGCTCACCGATGAAAAATACATAAGCGCGATCTTTGGGATTTTTCTTCTTGGCTTTTATCCCTTCTTCTCGCACAACCTCCATCTCGTTTCTAACTACAGTTTTCTTGTATTTTGACCATTGTGACCAGCAGACACGAACACTGTATGGGCGCACCAATTTGCGCTCTTGACTCCACTCTCCTGCCGAGAGTGGGATGAGCAAAGACTCTTCATCCTCGTGTGCCTTTGGCCACGCAAGCTCAGCGTAGAAAATTTGTGCTCGAGCAAACTGCTCAATACCCTTGTTTCCAGCACCCAATTTCTTAAACGCACTCAGATAGGTTTTGCCATCGATACCGGGGACGTCGAGCGACATACTCCTATCATATGGGAAGTTTAGATATGCCCGGCAGATGGGGCGGATCGTATTAGCAGCCCTTCGACCTACAGGTCTGGCTTTCTCTTCATGTGCATCACTTCGTACACTTCTTGTACTGCTGGTTTGAGTGCTAGAAACAGGCAGTGTTGGATCTACTGCAACGCGCTCGTCTCGGAGGGTCAACCTTGAGGGAGATAGCCCTGGGCTTGTTTCCAACTCGTCGCGCACGCTGCCTTTCCGCCCCTTTGCAACAGTCTTTTTGTTGCCTTCAACGTCACAACCATCGCGGTGATCAGTAAAGTGAAACAAGCTAAAGTACGGTCGTTTCAGGTTGTTTTTTTGATAGGAGGCGGGATACACGTCCATACCGCAGCTACCACATTCGTAGCCGTTTCTATCTACCGAAGGAAGCTGCCATAGCTCTTCGGCCTCCACAATTTCTCTGGTGAATTTGTTACGTGCTGACTCCATGTAGCGCCTCTTCGTTCCTAGCGTCGCCGTAACCTATCACGTCGTCTGGGAATGACAAAAGCCCTGGAGACCCTGTGGTTTTTTAGAAGCACGGGGTTAGAAACCCGCGCCGTCTTGCTAGCGGCTGGCCGGTTGACGATAGTTGACAGTTGAGGAAGTTGACCGCCCCCGATGAGAAGGGGCAGTAGCCCGGAGAATGATTCAGAAAATTGGGGCATCTCAAAATTATCCCTAAACGGGAAATCCATTATCTAGAAAAATTTCGGCTCTCACCCCGTAAACACTGGCCAAAACCTGATCGACAGCTAACCATTATCTAAAAATACGTCCAACCCTAAGTGGAAAACTGCGAACCGTTAAGTCAAAAACACGCAGATCCGTGGGGAAAAAACGGGAACAAAAAAGCCCGCACAAGGCGGGCTTCTATTGGTGCCAGGTAGCGATAAATCGCCATAGGCCAACTGATTCTGGTGCCGGAGACAGGAATCGAACCTGCGACCTTCGCGTTACGAGTGCGCTGCTCTACCGACTGAGCTACACCGGCGTGTAGCGCAACGTACCACTGCTCACACCCGCAACGCAAACCCCTGTTTCCGCTGGTTTATTGCCCTGCCCTCAAGCCCCCTTGCACCCTTTGGGTGCCAGGTCTTCCTCGATGTCAGTCGTGCACGCCCAGCCGCTGGCCGAACGCGTCAGGGTCAGGGCCTTGCCCAGCACGTTGGCCGGGGCATCCACCAGGGTGCAGACAACGCTGCCGCTGCTATCTGCGGCCTTGCCGCTGGCCGTGATCGCACAATGGGCCGTCGCCGGCTGGCCACCCAACTCGGCGACACCGGCCACATCCTTTCCATCATTCAGCCGCAGATCCATCGCCGTTTTCAGCGCGCTGATCTCCAGCAACCCGGCCGCGGCCTTGGAGCGGGCCTGGTGGTTGGTGTACATCGGTAAGGCGATGGTTGCCAGAATGCCGATGATCGCCACGACGATCATCAGTTCGATCAGGGTGATACCGCGTTGCCCTTTCATGAACAGTTTCCTTTTTGATACGCGTACTCGTTGAGGTCAATCTCGCCCCAACCGGCAGCGGCGCAGTAGGCCTGAACAGACACCTTTTGTCACCCCTGCCCGCTTGGGCGTCATCTTCGCTGATCTACTCTAGTGAGCATCACGGACGCGCGCCCTGGCATGGACGCGGCAAGCTGTTTCCAGGCTTGTCGCACGGGCAGAACAAGGACCTTCGCATGACCACACCCACATCGCTGTACAACTGGCACGGCACCGACGCCAACGGCGTGCCGGTCAGTGGCCAAACGCCTGGGCGCAGCCCGGCCTATGTACGGGCCGGGCTGATTCGCCAGGGCATTACCGTCGCCAGTTTGCGGCCGGCCAGTGGGCTGACGTTCAGTTTGCCCAAGCGGCGGGAGAAGGCCGACCCGGCAGGTTTCAGCCGGCAGCTGGCAACCTTGCTCAAGGCCGGGGTGCCGCTGTTACAGGCGTTCGAGGTGATGGGGCGCAGTGGTGGCGATGCGGCGCTGACAGCGCTGCTGGCTCGATTGAAACAGGATGTGGCGTCGGGCCTGGGGTTGGCGGACGCGTTGCAACGGCACCCGGGCTGGTTCGATGCGTTGTACTGCAACCTGGTGCGGGTGGGTGAGCAGTCCGGCACGCTGGACCGCCAGCTGGAGCAGCTGGCGGGCATGCTGGAACAGCGGCGGGTGCTGCACAAGAAAGTGCGCAAGGCGATGATTTATCCGTTGCTGCTATTACTGACCGGGCTGGGCGTGTCGGCGATCTTGTTGCTGGAGGTGATCCCGAAATTCGAGGGCATGTTCTCGGGCATGGGCGCGCAGCTGCCCGCCTTTACCCAGTGGGTGATCGACTTGTCCACAGGGCTTAGCCGGTTCGCGCCGCTGTTGCTGGTGATGGCGGTGTTGCTAGGTTTTGCGGTGCGCCAGCTTTACCGGCAGCACGCGCCAGCGCGCCTGTGGATAGCTCAGCGGGTGCTGGACCTGCCGGTGTTCGGTACGTTGCTGGGGCAGGCGGCGTTGGCGCGGTTTGCGCGTAGCCTGGCAACGTCTTATGGGGCCGGCGTGCCGTTGCTGGATGCGTTGGGTACGGTGGCACGGGTAACGGGCGGCGATTTGCACGAGCAGGCGGTGTTGCGCCTGCGCCAGGGCATGGCCAATGGGCAGGGGCTGAACCAGGCGATGGGGGCTGAACCGCTGTTTCCACCTTTGCTGGTGCAGCTGACGGCTATCGGTGAATCCAGCGGTACGCTGGACCAGATGCTGGAAAAAGCCGCCAGCCATTACGAGGAACAGGTCAGCCAGGCGCTGGACCAGTTGACCAGCCTGCTGGAGCCGGCCATCGTGCTGATCCTGGGGCTGCTGGTCGGTGGCCTGGTGGTGGCGATGTACCTGCCGATCTTCCAGTTGGGTAGTTTGATCTGAACATGACTTTATGGACTTTACTGGCTGAGCAGCCGGCGTACTTCTTCACCTTGGCCACGGTGCTGGGCCTGCTGGTGGGCAGCTTTCTCAATGTGCTGGTGTATCGCTTGCCGATCATGCTGGAGCGGCAATGGCAGCGTGAGGCCCAGGAGGTACTGGGGCTGCCGACCACGCAGCACGAGCGCTTCGACCTGTGCCTGCCCGCTTCGCGTTGCCCGCATTGCGCGCATCAGATTCGCGCGTGGGAGAATATTCCAGTCATCAGCTACCTGGCCTTGGGTGGGCGCTGTTCAGCCTGCAAAACCCGCATCAGCCCGCGCTACCCCGGGGTGGAAGTGGCCTGCGCGCTGCTGTCGCTGGTGGTGGCCTGGCGTTTTGGCGTTACGGCAGAAGCCTTGCTGGCATTGCCACTGACCTGGTGCCTGCTGGCCTTGAGCCTTATCGATGCCGACCACCAACTGTTGCCGGATGTGCTGGTACTGCCGATGCTGTGGCTGGGGCTGGTCGTCAATGCCTTTGGCGTATATGTGCCCCTAAGTCACGCGCTGTGGGGCGCGGTGGCCGGGTACCTCAGCCTGTGGTCGGTGTACTGGGTGTTCAAGCTGGTCACCGGCAAGGACGGCATGGGTTACGGCGACTTCAAGCTGATGGCGCTGATCGGCGCCTGGGGCGGCTGGCAGGTGCTGCCGTTGACGCTGCTGCTGTCGTCGGTAGTGGGTGCATTGGTGGGCCTGTGCCTGCTGCGGTTACGCCGGCATGCCTTGGGCACAGCCATGCCGTTTGGCCCTTATCTGGCGATTGCGGGCTGGATTGCCGTGCTCTGGGGTGATGAAATATACGCCTCTTACATGCAACTGCTTGGATACTGATGACCACTGCGGCCTTTACCCCCTGGATTCTCGGCCTGACCGGCGGCATTGGTAGCGGCAAGAGCGCCGCTGCCGAGCGCTTCGTCGAGCTTGGCGTGCACCTGGTCGATGCCGACCAGGCGGCGCGCTGGGTTGTCGAACCCGGCCGGCCGGCCCTGGCCAGCATTGTCGAGCGCTTTGGCGCGGGCGTGTTGCAGGCAGACGGCCAGCTTGATCGTGCGGCCTTGCGCCAGCTGATCTTCGCCGACCCAACGCAGCGCAAATGGCTGGAGCAACTGCTGCACCCGCTGATCGGGCAAGAGATTTTCAGCTACCTGGCCAAGGCCGAATCGCCCTATGCGGTCTATGTGTCGCCGCTGCTGATCGAGTCTGGGCAATACCACAAGACCCAGCGCGTGCTGGTGATCGATGCCCCCCAGGAGCTGCAAGTGGCGCGCACCCTGGCGCGGGACAACACCAGTGCCGAGCAGGTGCAGGCCATTCTGCAGGCCCAGCTGGCCCGTGAAGATCGCTTGCGCCACGCCGATGATGTGGTGGTCAATGATGGCGGCCTGGCCGCGCTGCACGAGCAGATTGACCGCCTGCACCACTTTTACCTGACTTTGAAAGGAGGCCAGCCATGAGCCAGCCATTGACCGTCGATTGCCCGACCTGTGGCGCACCTGTGGAATGGACCGATAGAAGCGCGTTCCGCCCATTTTGTTCCGATCGCTGCAAGCTGATCGATCTGGGTGCCTGGGCGGCTGAGGAGCACAAGATTCCTGGGGCGGAAGATTCCGAGGATGAGCTTTATTCGGGGGACCTCGAGCCGCGGCATTGACCTGATGCACACATACAACGCGGGCCCACAACCCGCGCGGTAGCTGTGGGAGCGGGCAACCCCGCTCCCTCAGTGAGAGTGCAACCTCTAAGTGCTGTGCTTTACCCCCGAAGAGGCCGGCATAGCCACAATACATTCACCGCTCATCTTCCTTCCACGGCGCCTGCAAATACCGCGTGCGGTTGAAGGTTTCCAGCCATTCCGGGCAAAACACCACCAGCGCACTGATGACCATGCCGTTGATAAACGCCTCCGGGAACATCATCAGCCACAGGTAACCGACAAAGTCGCTGAGCCACTCCGGCAGGGCAAAGCGCCCGTCCAGCCATAACACCCCCAGCGCTGCCGGCACGCAGACAAGCACCGTCAGCGCGGCAGGGAAAAACCCCGAGCAGAAGATATAAACGAACAGGTTCCGTGGCTGCGCACGTTCGACCAATATCGCGCACACCTCGGTAATCAGCACCGGCAAGCCCACCAGCAACAGGCCATTCACCCCCAGCGCCGCCAAATCCTGACGCCCCAACGCCAGCAAGCCCAACTGGGCCATGAACCCGCCCAGCACCGCCAGCGGCCAGTCCAGCAACAGAGTAACCGCGGTCATGCCGATAAAGTGGTACGACACCCCGGTATCGAAATCGCGCCTCACCAGCCATAGCGCAAACAGGCAGAACACCGTGCCAAACAGCAGATGCTGACGGCGCCGGTCGGTGAACAGCTCAACCCAGCGAACCCGGCTGACCGCCCAGATCAGCAACGGCACGTAACCCAGCCAACCAAGGGTAAGGGTGGTGCCGGACAACACCTGCGCGCTGATCACCTGGGCAATACCCCCTGCCGCCATGTGGATAAGTCGAGTTTACACCCTTTCTCCATTTCCTTCGGCTGCGGCGGGCTGGCGCCCTCGTTCGATGCTGGGAGCATTGCTGATTTCTACGCTTGAACAGCATCTTACCGTCATCGATTAGCGGCTAAGCTTGTCTGCATGGATGACTCAGATTACCTGCGCCTGCTTACCATCCAGGCCGAACAAGCCAATGCCTTTCTCTCCAACGCCCGCAAGTGGGAGCGGGAGCGGTGGGTGTGCCAGCGGCTGTTGCAGGGGCTGAACATCCCCTACCGCAGCGAGGACTTCACCCCGGCCGGGCAAGAGCCGCCCGACGTGCTGTTCCGCGATGCCGCGTTCGAAGTGTTTTTCGTGCTCGACGAGGGCCGCCGTCTGAATGATGAGTGGCGCGAAGAACTGCAGCGTCGACGCAGTGCGTTTTCCCTGGCCCAGCTGGTGCGCCGCGAAGCGCGCCCGCGGCGCATCAGTGCCACCGAGCTGCTCGGGCGCCTGGCGCCGACCTTGCGCAAGAAAGCGCACAACTACCGGGAGCGCGGGCTGGAGCTGAACGAGCTGGACATCATTGCCTTCTCCAGCCTGAAGCGCGAAGTGCTCGACCTCAACACCCACTTCCCGCCGCCCACTGAATACCTGCGCCAGGGCTGGCGCTCGCTGTCGCTGGTGGGGCCGACATTTGCCCGGGTGCTGTTCGCCCACCCCGACGCGCCGGACTTCCTGCGCGGCAACCTGGGCCGCAGCATCGTCTTCGACGTGGGCATCAGTCTTTGATCCAGTGCAGCGATTGTTTGCGATGGCGTACACTCGGCGCCAGGGATAGAAAGCATTATCATTTGTTTCAAGCGCTTGCGCGAACGCTGTAGCGTTTGCGCAGTCACAGACGTCTACCTGACGAGGCCCACCATGACTAGCCGCCTGAACCCGGAAGATCAGCGTCGTGTCGATGAGTATCTGCGCGCCCCCCAGCACCAAGTCGAGCGCCGGCCCTTCCGGCCATGGCTGCTCCTTGTGCTGGTGGTGGCCGTGACCATCGGGTTGGGCCTTGTCAGCCGCCTGCTGAGTGGACTGGTGCTATGAGCTGCTTCGCGCTCGCCCTCCCCTCGTGCAGTTTGCGGCCGCCCCACAGGGGCACGAATTCCGTAAACCTTATGAGATATTTCCATGACTCATCGCATCGTGATTGTCGGCGGCGGCGCCGGCGGCCTGGAACTGGCGACCCGCCTGGGTAAAAGCCTGGGCAAGCGCAAGCAGGCCGAAATCACCCTGGTCGACGCCAACCTCACCCACATCTGGAAGCCACTGCTCCACGAAGTGGCGGCCGGCTCGCTGAACTCCTCGGAAGACGAACTGAACTACGTGGCCCAGGCCAAGTGGAACCACTTCAACTTCCAGCTGGGGCGCATGAGCGGCCTGGACCGTGAAGGCAAGCAGATCCAGCTGGCCGCTACCCTCGACGAAGATGGCCGCGAGCTGCTGCCTGCGCGTACCTTGGGCTACGACACCCTGGTCATCGCCGTGGGCTCCAACACCAACGACTTCGGCACCCTGGGCGCAGCGCAGCACTGCCTGTTCCTGGATACCCGTAAGCAGGCCGAACGCTTCCACCAGCAGTTGCTCAACCATTACCTGCGGGCCCACGCCGGCGATGTGGCCAGCGAGCAGATCAGCGTCGCCATCGTGGGTGCCGGTGCCACCGGTGTGGAGCTGGCGGCCGAACTGCACCACGCGGCCCACGAACTGGCGGCCTACGGCCTGGACCGCATCCAGCCCAAGGACATGCACATCACCCTGATCGAAGCGGGCCCGCGGGTGCTGCCGGCACTGCCAGAGCGCATCAGCGTACCGGTGCACAAAACCCTGGAAAAACTCGGCGTGAAGGTGCTGACCAACGCAGCCGTCAGTGAAGTGACTGAAGATGGCCTGAAAACCAAGGACGGTGAAGTGATCCAGGCCAGCCTGAAAGTGTGGGCGGCGGGTATCCGTGCACCCGCGTTCCTGAAAGACATCGACGGCCTGGAAACCAACCGCATCAACCAGTTGGTGGTACGCCCCACCCTGCAGACCACCCGCGACGACGATATTTTCGCCTTCGGCGACTGCGCCGCCTGCCCGCAACCTGACAGCGACCGTAACGTGCCGCCACGCGCACAGGCGGCGCACCAGCAGGCATCGATGCTGGCGCAAAGCCTGAAGGCCCGGCTAGAGAACAAGGCCTTGCCGACTTACGCGTACAAGGACTATGGCTCGCTGGTGTCGCTGTCGCGCTTCTCGGCGGTAGGCAACCTGATGGGTAACCTGATGGGCAGCGTAAAGCTTGAAGGCTGGCTGGCGCGGATGTTCTATGTGTCGCTGTACCGCATGCACCAGATGGCGCTGTACGGGTTCTTCCGCACGGCTTTGATGATGCTGGGCAGCAAGATTGGCCGGGGCACCGAGCCGCGCCTGAAGTTGCACTGACAGGCAACGGGTAAACCCTGTGGGAGCGGGTTTACCCGTTACCACAGGGGTAACCTTCGGGATTTTTCCCGGGGCAAAAGAAAAAGGGCATCTCATGCGAGATGCCCTTTGTTCATGGTGGGTCGTGTAGGATTCGAACCTACGACCAATTGGTTAAAAGCCAACTGCTCTACCAACTGAGCTAACGACCCAAAAATGGTCGGGGTGAGGGGATTCGAACTCCTGACATCCTGCTCCCAAAGCAGGCGCGCTACCGGACTGCGCTACACCCCGAGTGCTTCAAAAAAAAGGGCATCTCAATTGGAGATGCCCTTTTCTACATGGTGGGTCGTGTAGGATTCGAACCTACGACCAATTGGTTAAAAGCCAACTGCTCTACCAACTGAGCTAACGACCCGGAAAATGGTCGGGGTGAGGGGATTCGAACTCCTGACATCCTGCTCCCAAAGCAGGCGCGCTACCGGACTGCGCTACACCCCGAGATGGCTCCGCGACCTGGACTCGAACCAGGGACCCAATGATTAACAGTCATTTGCTCTACCGACTGAGCTATCGCGGAACTGAACTTCGGTACTACTTTCCGATTTGCTACTCCGAAGACTGTGTTCGCTTCGGACTCTAGAGCTTCGCTGCTTTCGCTTTGTCGCTGCTGAGGCCGGCTATTCTACATTCTTCGTTTTGCTTGTCAACCACTTTTTTTCATTCAACTTACTGATTTGTAAGTTGTTTTGCGGTCACCGTTGTTGCTGGTGATTCGCTTAGTGCCTGACAACGCGGCGTATATTAGGGGCACTCGTTTTTTGATGCAAGCAGAAATTTCAAAAATTTCAGCAGGTTATCCCTGCACGTCTGAAACGCCCGAATTTGCTGGGGCTGTGCCTGCCTCTTCGCGGCGGTTTGACGCCTTAAGGCCCTGCCTCAGGCTCAGCGAAAGCGCAGATACCTGTGAAAGCGGCAAAAAAAAGCCCCGCCAAGGCGGGGCTCATGGTGCAACGGAATCAGCCAAAGACGATTTCGTCGCCTTCGACCTTGGCGGTGATCGCCGAACCCGGCAAGAACTTGCCTGCCAGAATCAGCTGCGCCAGCGGGTTTTCGATCCAGCGCTGAATCGCCCGCTTCAGCGGCCGTGCGCCGTACACCGGGTCGTAACCCACGGCAATCAGCTTGTCCAACGCCTCTGGGCTCAGGCTCAGCGACAGTTCGCGCTCCAGCAAACGGCTGCGCAGGCGGCCCAGCTGGATTTCGGTAATGCCGGCAATCTGCTCGCGGCCCAATGGCTCGAACACCACCACTTCGTCGATGCGGTTGATGAACTCCGGACGGAAGTGCGCCCCCACGGCATCCATGACGGCCGCACGTTGTGCCTCGCGGTCACCGACCAGCTCCTGGATCTGCGCCGAGCCCAGGTTGGAGGTCATCACGATCACCGTGTTGCGGAAGTCCACGGTGCGCCCGTGGCTGTCGGTCAGGCGGCCGTCTTCCAGCACCTGCAACAGCACGTTGAACACATCCGGGTGGGCTTTTTCCACCTCGTCCAGCAGCACCACCGAGTAAGGCTTGCGCCGTACAGCCTCGGTCAGGTAACCGCCCTCTTCATAACCGACATAGCCTGGTGGTGCACCGATCAGGCGAGCCACGGAGTGCTTCTCCATGAACTCGGACATGTCGATGCGCACCATCGCCTCCTCGGTGTCGAACAGGAACTCGGCCAGCGCCTTGCACAGCTCGGTCTTGCCCACACCGGTCGGGCCAAGGAACAGGAACGAACCACTTGGCCGGTTCGGGTCGGACAACCCGGCCCGCGAGCGGCGCACGGCGTTGGCCACGGCAGTTACTGCCTCGCCCTGGCCGATCACGCGCTGGTGCAGCAGCTCTTCCATTTTCAGCAGCTTCTCGCGCTCGCCTTCCAGCATCTTGGCAACCGGAATGCCGGTCCACTTCGACACCACTTCGGCAATTTCTTCCTCGGTCACCTTGTTGCGCAGCAACTGGTTCTCGGTCTTGCCGTGCTGGTCGACCATCTGCAGGCTGCGCTCCAGGTCGGGGATAACCCCGTACTGCAGCTCGGCCATGCGGTTCAGGTCGCCTTTGCGACGGGCGGCTTCCAGCTCCTGGCGGGCCTGTTCGATCTTTTGCTGGATCTGCGCAGAGCCCTGCACTTCGGCCTTCTCCGACGCCCAGATTTCTTCCAGGTCGGAATACTCACGCTCCAGCCGTTCGATTTCCTCGGTCAGTTTCTCCAGGCGCTTTTTAGCGGCTTCGTCTTCTTCCTTCTTCAGCGCCTGGGATTCCACCTTCAACTGGATCAGGCGACGATCAAGGCGGTCGAGCACTTCCGGCTTGGAGTCGATCTCCATGCGGATGCGGCTGGCCGCTTCGTCGATCAGGTCGATGGCCTTGTCCGGCAGCTGGCGGTCGGTGATGTAGCGGTGGCTGAGCTTGGCCGCAGCGATAATGGCACCGTCGGTGATGGCCACCTTGTGGTGCACTTCATAGCGCTCTTTCAGGCCACGCAGGATGGCGATGGTGTCTTCCTCGCTCGGCTCTTCGACCAGCACCTTCTGGAAGCGGCGCTCCAGGGCGGCGTCCTTCTCGATGAACTGGCGGTATTCGTTCAGCGTGGTGGCGCCAACGCAATGCAACTCGCCACGGGCCAGGGCCGGCTTGAGCATGTTACCGGCGTCCATGGCGCCCTCGCCTTTACCGGCGCCGACCATGGTGTGCAGTTCGTCGATGAACAGGATGATCTGGCCTTCCTGCTTGGACAGTTCATTCAGCAGGCTTTTCAAGCGCTCTTCGAACTCACCGCGGTACTTGGCACCAGCAATCAGCGCGCCCATGTCCAGCGCCAGCAGGCGCTTGCCTTTCAGGCCGTCGGGCACTTCGCCGTTGATGATGCGCTGGGCAAGGCCTTCGGCGATGGCGGTTTTACCCACGCCAGGCTCACCGATCAGCACCGGGTTGTTCTTGGTACGGCGTTGCAGCACCTGCACGGTACGGCGGATTTCGTCGTCACGGCCGATCACCGGGTCCAGCTTGCCTTCCTCGGCACGCTTGGTCAGGTCGACGGTGTACTTGTCCAGGGCCTGGCGCGACTCCTCGGCGTTGGCGTCATTCACCGCCGCGCCGCCGCGCAGGTTGTTGATGGCATTTTCCAGGGCCTTCTTGCTTACGCCCTGGCTCAGCAGCAACTTGCCAAGCTTGCTGTTCTCGTCCATGGCGGCCAGCACCACCAGCTCGCTGGAAATGAACTGGTCGCCCTTCTGCTGGGCCAGGCGGTCGGCCTGGTTGAGCAGGCGCGCCAGGTCCTGCGACATGTTCACGTCGCCGGTGGGGTTCTGGATTTTCGGCAGCTGGTCGAGTTCTTTCACCAGCGCTTGGCGCAGGCTGTTGATGTCGAAACCTACCTGCATCAACAGGGGCTTGATCGAGCCACCTTGCTGCTCGAGCAGGGCCTGCAACAGGTGCACGGGCTCGATGGCTGGGTGGTCCATGCCAACGGCCAGGGATTGGGCATCGGAAATTGCTAATTGCAGCTTGCTGGTCAAACGGTCTATTCGCATGGTGTACCTTCCTTTAAAGGGCAGGTCGGAGCGATGGACAGCGCCTGTTTATAAAGAAACCTGCCTGAGATGACTTTATAGATAAGGCTGATTCTGGAAGATTCAAGCGTAGCGGGGTTGACCGAAGTCAACCTGTTGGATTAACGAGGGCCATTCGCGCGCATGCCCGCCCCCGCAGGTACACGAATCTCTGTGGGAGCGGGCGTGCCCGCGAAGAGGCCGGTACAGGCTAGCGCGGGTCCAGCCAGACCAACGATGCAAAACGCCCACCCTGCGGGGTACGGCGATAGGAGAAGAACCGCGCATCACTGACCGTGCACAAACCACCGCCATAAACAGCAGTCACTCCACGGGCAGCCAGGCGAATACGCGCCAGTTCATAGATATCCGCCATCAGCTTGCCCGGCCGCTCGCCGTCGACAAAGGCCCGGGCCGCTTCGGGGTGCACGGCAGTAAAGGCGTCCCGCACTTCCAACCCGACTTCGAATGCCTTGGGGCCAATCGCCGGCCCCAACCACACCAGCACGTCTTCGGGCGCCAGGGCCAGGCGGTCCAATGTGGCTTCCAGCACGCCGCCAGCCAACCCACGCCAGCCGGCATGCGCGGCAGCCACACGGGTACCCGCACGGTCGCAGAACAGCGCTGGCAGGCAATCGGCGGTCATCACCGTACAGGCAATACCCGGCCGGTCGGTGAAGCTGGCGTCGGCCTCGGCCACCACAGCCGGGTTGGCATCTGCCACCACCAGCCCATGCACCTGCTTGAGCCAGGCCGGCTGGATGGCGAACTGATCGCTCAGGCGGCGACGGTTCTCGGCGACCGCGGCAGGGTCATCACCAACATGGTCGCCAAGGTTGAAGGTTTCGTAGGGCGGCAGGCTTACGCCGCCCTGACGGGTGGTGACGCAGGCGCGTACCGAGGCCGGGGCCGGCCAGTCGGGGAACAGCAGCGACTGCGTCAGCCCACTCATCCGATAAAGCTCTCGCGGTCCTGGTTGAGCAGCGACAGCAACCAGACGAAGTCGTCCGGCAGTGGCGATTCCCACTTCATGATCTCACCGGTAATCGGGTGGGCCAAGGCGAGGAAACGCGCATGCAGGGCCTGACGCGGGAAGGTTTTTACCGCCTCGACCATGGTTGGGCTGGCAGCCGGCGGAATGCGGAAGCGCCCGCCGTATGTCTGGTCGCCGACCAGCGGGAAACCGACATGGGCCATGTGCACGCGAATCTGGTGGGTACGGCCGGTTTCCAGCTTTACCCGCACATGGGTGTGCGACCGGAAGCGCTTGAGCACACGGTAGTGGCTGACCGCTGGCTTGCCGCCGTCGGTCACCGCCATGCGCTGGCGCATGCCGCCGTGGCGGCCGATCGGGGCGTCGATCTTGCCGCCGGCGGTGACCACGCCGATCACGATGCACTCATAGATGCGGCTGACCTTGCGCGCCTGCATCTGCTCGACCAGCTTGGTCTGCGCCTGCAGGGTCTTGGCTACCACCATCAGGCCGGTGGTGTCCTTGTCCAGGCGGTGCACGATACCGGCGCGCGGTACGTTGACGATGTCTGGCACATGGTGCAGCAGCGCATTCAGCAGGGTGCCGCTGGCATGCCCGGCGGCCGGGTGCACAACCAGCCCGGCAGGCTTGTTGATCACCATGATATGGTCGTCTTCGTAGACGATATCCAGTTCGATATCTTCGGCGACCCACTCACCCTGGGCCTCTTGCTCGGCCTCTAGGATAAGCTGCGAGCCACCATGGACGATGTCGCGAGGGCGCACGACGGCACCATCGACCGTCAGGCGGCCCTCTTTGATCCACGAAGTTAGCCGCGAACGCGAGTACTCGGCGAACAATTGGGCGGCGACCTGGTCGAGGCGTTGACCGCCCAGTTCGGACGGTACCTCTGCGCTAAGTTGAATGATCTCGGACATGCTCGATTCGGCGGGCGCACAGCCTTTGGTTTCGGCTGCGAGCTTGTGGTTAAATACGGCTTCTTTTGTCCCGGGGTTGGCCGGGGCGCTCATCATAACAGGACGGCACCGCCCAAAACAGCGGCCGTCAAAGGGACGCAAGCCGCCATGCAAGTGAAACACCTGCTGCTGATCGCCATCCTTGGGCTCACCGCGGCCTGTTCCTCGAATAAGGAAGTCATCGACGAGAACCTCAGCGAGGCCGAGCTGTATCAACAGGCTCAGGCTGACCTGGACAACTCCAGCTATACCAGCGCCGTGAACAAGCTCAAGGCCCTGGAATCGCGCTACCCGTTCGGCCGCTATGCCGACCAGGCGCAGCTCGAGCTGATCTATGCCAACTACAAGAACGCCGAGCCCGAGGCTGCCAAGTCGGCTGCCGAGCGCTTCATCCGCCTGCACCCGCAGCACCCGAACGTCGACTACGCCTACTACCTGAAAGGCCTGACGTCGTTCGACCAGGACCGCGGCCTGCTGGCGCGCTTCCTGCCGCTGGACATGACCAAGCGTGACCCGGGTGCCGCGCGCGACTCGTACAACGAGTTCGCCCAGCTGACCAGCCGCTTCCCTAACAGCCGTTACGCGCCAGACGCCAAGCAGCGCATGATCTACCTGCGCAACCTGCTGGCTTCGTACGAAATCCACGTGGCCGACTACTACCTGAGCCGCCAGGCTTATGTGGCTGCCGCCAACCGCGGCCGGTACGTGGTAGAAAACTTCCAGGAAACCCCATCGGTCGGCGACGGCCTGGCGGTCATGGTCGAGGCGTACCAGAAGATGCACCTGGACGAACTGGCGGCCAGCAGCCTGGAAACCCTCAAGCTCAACTACCCGGACCACCCGAGCCTGGTGGATGGCGAGTTCCAGCCCAAGCAGACCGAGTCTGACGGCCGCGGCTGGCTGTCCAAGGCCACCCTGGGCCTGATCGAGACCGACACCCCGCTGCCGCCGGGCGAAACCCGCGCCAACCAGGACGTGGTCAAGCAGTTCCAGGATGCCCGCGACGAGATGCCGCAAGAGCTGCTGCCAAAAGACGAGAACGGCAACCCGATCGTGCCGGAAGGCCCGAAGGAAGCCGAGAAAGACCGCTCCTGGTTCAGCTACATGACCTTTGGTCTGTTCGACTGACCTCAGCGGTGAATGAAAGGGAGGCCTTGGGCCTCCCTTTTTTATTGGCCGCGTCCTAGACTGTCCGCTTCTTCAACCAACAAGCTGGACACCATGGTTCGCCTACTTTTCTGGATCGCCCTGATCGCCGCCGCGTTCTGGCTGTGGCGCAAGTTCAAAGTCAGCCAGCAGTCGCACCCCGAGGCGAAGCTGGACGCACCGCTGAAGATGGTGCGCTGTGCCCATTGCGGCGTGCACCTGCCCAACGATCGGGCGCTGCAGCAAGGCAACGAGTGGTATTGCAGCCAGGCACACCTGCAGCAAGGCCCAGGCCGCCAAGGCTGAACACAACGTCTGTTCAATCCTGAAAACCCATTCGAAATCTGTGGGAGCGGGCTTGCCCGCGAAGCAGGCACCGCGGTGTATGGCACCGGCTTCGCCGGTGTTCGCGGGCACGCCCGCGCCCACAGTGTTTATCTGCAGTTTCGTGTTCCACTTATCCCTCCCCGACCCTTTCACACCATTTACGACCTCTCCCCCGCCGCCAGCATTGACCCACACCGGCAAAATTCGCTAAATCCTATTTATCCGCATAAATATGAAAAATAGCGAAATGCTCAAAGCCAAACGCAAGCGCCAAAAGCTGTCCGATGTGATCGTCGAGTCGGTCAAGCGCTCGATCGTCACCGAAGCGCTGCATCCCGGCGACCGCCTGCCCACCGAGCGTGAGCTGATGGAACATTTCGAATGCTCCAAGGGCACCGCCCGCGAAGCCCTCAAGGCGCTGGAAGTCGAAGGCCTGGTCAGCACCCGCACCGGCCCTACCGGTGGCGCCTACCTGAACGAAGTGGGCACCGAGCCGGCCAGCCGTGCGCTGCGCAACTACCTGCACTTTCAGCACCTGGACGGCGAACAGGTGTACCAGCTGCGCAAAGTCATCGAGGTAGAGCTGGCGGTATCGGTGATGGGCAAGCTGAGCGAAGCCGACTACACCGCGCTGCAGGCCAACATCGACTTCTGCAGCGCGCCGGAAGACAGCGAAGAGGGCCAGCGCGAACAGCGCCTGGCAGAGCTGGAGTTCCACACCCTGCTGGCCGACCGTTGCCCCAACCCATTGCTGCGTTTCATGGCGGTGTTCCTCAACGACCTGCTGCGCGACCTGGTGGTGCTGAAAAAAGCCTACCTGCCCAAGCGCCAGCAGTTCGCCGCGGCCAACATCGACTACCACAAGCAACTGCTGAGCGCCCTGCGCGCCAGCGACGAACCCGCCGTACGCCGGCTGATGCACGAACACATGTGCGACGCCGAGCACCACATGACCGCGCTGGAAGGCGAGGTTGCCCGCAACTTCCTGCTGGAGTTCAACCACCACCACTGATGCGCCTGCAAAGAGGCCTGCACACAGGCCCAGCCGTACCCGCTTTGTCATTGCCACTCCTGCCTAATAACCACAACCAAGGAGTTACTCATGCAAAGACGTACCCTGCTCAAGGCAGGCCTTGCCCTGGGTGCCTTAGGTAGCCTCCCCTTGGGAGCGCACCGGGCATTCGCCGACCAACCGTTGACCTTCTATGGGCTCAAGTCCATGTCGGGCGCCTTCGCCAGCTACGGCAAGTACGCCGACATGGGCTCGCGCCTGGCCATCGCCGAGTACCCGCAGCTACTCGGCCAGCCGCTCAAGTACAAGGTCATCGACACCGAAGGCAACGCCGGCAAAGCGGTGCGCAAGGTGCAGGAAGCCATCGGCCAGGATGGCGCCCGCTTCTTCCAGGGCTGTACCTTGTCGTCCTCGGCGCTGGCGGTGTCGAAGGAAATCCACAAGGCCGGCGGCGTATTCATGACCCCGGTCGGCGCCGACGAAATCACTGGCAAAGACTGCAACGCATCCACCTTCCGCTGGTCGGTGCCCACCTACGGCGCCATTCGCGAAACCCTGGTACCGATGATCCGCCAGCTGCCGCAGGCCAAGCGCTGGTACACCATCACCCCGCAATACGTGTTCGGCGACGCCCTGCTGGACAACGCCCGCAAGGTGTTCGCGGAGCTTGGCGTGGAACATATCGGCAACAGCTATCACTCGCTGCAGGAGCAGGAGTTCTCCGGCTACCTCACCAACGCCATCGCCGCCAAACCCGACGTGCTGGTACTGCTCAACTTCGGTAGCCAGGCCTCCAACGCGCTGCGCCAGGCGGTCAACTTCGGCATCAAGGACCGCATGAAAGTGCTGATGGTGTGGTCAGCCGGCCTCGACCAGTTTCAGGAGCTGGGCAGCGACGTGCTTGAAGGCGTGTACCTGGGTGCACAGTACTGGCACCAGGTCGATACGCCGCTGAACAAGCAGCTGGTCGCCGCCACCCGCAAGGCCTATGGCATCAACCCCAACTACCCGCTGGCCGCCGACTACATCGGCACCAAGGTCATGCTCGAAGCCATCGTCAAGGCTGGCAGCCTGGACGGTGCCGCCGTATCTGCAGCACTGCAGGGCATGCGCTTCCAGGGCCCGACCGGCGAAGAGCTGATCCGGCCAGGCGACCACCAGGTGCTCAAGGATTACTACCTGCTGCGCGGCAAGCCCCAGGGGCAGATGCGCGACGAGGACGACCTGGCCGAAATCATCAGCTCGGGCCGCTCGTTCGTCGAGGTCGACCACACCGGTTGCGCCCTGGCCTGAAGCCGCGGCGTTAGACACCCACACTCGTACAGGCAGCCGCCCAGCGCGCTGTCGAGGGCACGCACATGCTCGATTTGTACCTGTTCCAACTGCTGAACGGCCTGGGCCTGGGGATGATCTACTTCCTCATCGCCGTAGGCCTGACGATCATTTTCGGCCTGCTCAACTTCGTCAACTTCGCCCACGGTGCG
Source organism: Pseudomonas sp. DCB_BI (assembly GCF_026240995.1). Classification (NCBI taxonomy): domain Bacteria; kingdom Pseudomonadati; phylum Pseudomonadota; class Gammaproteobacteria; order Pseudomonadales; family Pseudomonadaceae; genus Pseudomonas; species Pseudomonas sp. DCB_BI. The sequence goes on from NZ_JAPFCG010000001.1 coordinate 484,444, forward strand.
TTCTTTCTGCTGGGCGCCTACCTGTGCTACACCGCCGTGGCCATCACCGGCAACTTCTGGCTGGCACTGCTGATTGCACCGCTGGCGGTGGCCGCGCTGGCCTGGGCGGTGGAGCGCGTGTTGATCAAACGCATCTACCACCTGCCACACACCTTCCAGATCCTTGTCACCCTGGGCATCGCATTGATCATCCAGGAGGCCTCGGTGCTGATCTGGGGCCCGGTGGGCAAGAACATCGCCGTGCCGCCCGAGCTGCGTGGGGTGCTGATCGTCGGTGATTTCATCTACCCCTACTACCGCCTGTTCCTGATCGGCTTCGCCGCACTGATCGGCGTTGGCCTGTGGCTGCTGCTGGAGCGCACCCGCTTTGGCGCGCTGGTGCGGGCCGGTAGCGAAAGCACCGAAACCGTATCGCTGCTGGGCACCAACATCTTCCGCCTGTTCTCCCTGACCTTCGCCCTGGGTGTAGGCCTGGCCGGGGTGGCCGGGGTGCTGTTCGCCCCCCTGCGCGGTGCACAGCCTTTCGTCGGCCCGGAAATCCTCGGCATCGCCTTCGTGGTGGTGGTGATCGGCGGCATGGGCTCGTTCGGCGGTGCGCTGGTCGGCGGCCTGCTGGTGGGTGTGGTGCAAAGCATGATGACCAGTCTTTGGCCGCAAGGCGCCAGCCTGATGATCTACGGCGCCATGGCGGCGGTGATCCTGGTACGCCCCTATGGCCTGTTCGGGAGAGCCTGAGATGAGCGAAAAGAACCCATTGCCGGTCGCCAAGGGCCGCGCCCCGGCGCTGCTGTTGCTGGTGGTCGCCAGCCTGGTGGCACTGCCGCTGCTGCTGCCCTCCGCCACCCTGGCCACCGAGATCTTGATCTTTGCCCTGGCCGCGCTGGCCTGCAACCTGCTGCTCGGCTACACCGGCCTGCTGTCGTTCGGCCAAGGGATCTTCTTTGGCGTGGGCGCCTATGGCGCAGCGCTGCTGATGATTCACTTGCAGTGGGGCATGTTCGCCGCGCTGCTGGGGGCAGCTGTGTTCGGCGCCGTCCTCGCGCTGCTGGTGGGCGCACTGGCGATCCGTCGCACGGGCATCTACTTCGTCATGCTGACCCTGGCCTTCAGCCAGATGGCCTATTTCCTGGCCTATACCCTCAGCGGCTGGACCGGGGGCGACAACGGCCTGCTTGATGTGCCACGGCCGAATATCGAAATCGCCGGCCATGTGCTGGTCGACCTGGCCGACCCAAGGCACTTCTACGTGTTTGTAGCCGTGCTGTTCCTGCTGATCTTCGCCGGCGCCCTGCGGGTGATCCGCTCGCCGTTCGGCAGCACCCTGCTGGCCATCCGCGAAAACGAGACCCGTGCCGCCGCCATCGGCTACGACACCCGCCACTTCAAGATTCTGGTGTTCATGCTGTCGGGCGCCATTACCGGGCTGGCGGGGGCTTTGTACGCCATGCTGCTGCACTTTGCACCGCTGTCGAACATCGACCTGATGATGAGCGAGAACATCCTGATCATGACCATCGTCGGCGGCACTGGCTCGCTGTTCGGCTCGCTGCTGGGGGCCGGTGCCATCGTGCTGCTGGGCGATGTGCTGTCAGAGCTGTGGCCACGCTGGCTGATGCTGCTGGGGGTGATCCTGATCCTGGTGGTGGTGTTCATGCGCGGCGGCCTGTGGGGCGGCCTGGCCGACCTGGGCAAGCGCCTGCTGGCCACCCGTAACCCCCATGACAAACCCCAGGCCAAGACCAAGGAGACCCTGTAATGAGCGACTACCTCCTGGAAACCCGCCAGCTGGAGCTGGCCTATGGCCCGTTCAAAGCTGTCGCAGGCGTGGACCTTAAAGTGCGCGCCGGCACCATCCACACGGTCATCGGCCCCAACGGCGCCGGCAAGACCAGCCTGTTCCACTGCCTGACCGGCGAGCGCCAGGCCACCGCGGGCAAGATCCTGTTCAACGGCCAGGACATCATCCGCAAGCCATCCCACGGGCGCGTGGCACTGGGCATGGCCCGTTCGTTCCAGCTCACCAGCCTGTTCCAGAACCTGTCGGTGCGCGAAAACCTGCGCCTGGCTGCCCAGGGCCGAGACGGCCTGGGCGCGCTGAACTTCTGGCGCAGCGTCGAGCACAAGCGCAGCCACTGGAACACCGCCGACCAGGTGCTGGAGCGCCTGAAGCTGACGGGGCGCGCCGAGACCCTTGCCGGCGAGCTGTCGCACGGTCAGCAGCGGGTGCTGGAAGTGGGCATGTCGATCTGCGCCAAGCCCACCCTGCTGATGCTCGACGAGCCCACCTCGGGCATGGGCATAGACGATATCCCGGTGATGACCGACCTGATCAACGACCTTGGCCGCGACCACACCGTGCTGCTGATCGAGCACAACATGAGCATCGTCATGTCGATCAGCCAGCGCATCACGGTGATGAGCCACGGCCAGATCCTGGTCGAGGGTACCCCTGAACAGGTGCGCAACGACGAGCGCGTGCGCACCGCTTACCTTGGAGAGGCCGCCTGATGCTCAACGTCGATTCGATCCATTCCTACTACGACAAGAGCCATGTGCTTGAAGGTGTCTCACTCAAGGTCGAGGCTGGCGAACTGGTGACCCTGCTGGGGCGCAACGGTGCCGGCAAGACCACCACCTTGCGCAGCATCCTCGGCATCGTCCGCCCACGGCAGGGGCAGATCAGCTTCAACGGCCAGCAACTGGTCGGCCGCGAAATCTTCGATATCGCCCGGCAGGGCATTGCCTTGGTGCCGGAGCACCGCGGCATCTTTCGCCAGCTCAGCGTCGAGGAGAACCTGAAGATTGCCGTACGCAAGGCCAGCCGCTGGCAGCTGGAGGACGTGTACAGCATGTTCCCGCGCCTGAAGGAGCGTCGCCGCAACGGTGGTTTTGCCCTGTCCGGTGGCGAGCAACAGATGCTCGCCATCGCCCGCGCCCTGCTCAACGGCCCCAAGCTGCTGATCCTCGACGAACCCACCGAAGGCCTGGCCCCGGTGATTGTCGATGAACTGGTGAAGATATTGCGGCGGATCAAGGACGAAGGTCTTTCGATCCTGCTGGTGGAGCAGAACCTGATGGTCTGCGATGCCCTTGCTGATCGCCACTATGTGCTGGAGCAGGGCCGGGTCGCCTACCAGGGCAGTGCGGCGCAGTTCCGCGAAGACCCAAGTATCAAGAACCGTTACCTGGCCCTTAGCGCCTGACCCGACCGTGCTTACCTGTACCGGCCCTTTCGCGGGCAAACTCGCGCCTACAAAGATGTCACCACCCTCAGCCCTGCGAGGCCTTTGTAGGAGCGGGTTCACCCGCGAATAGGCCGGTACGAGCCACCCAGTAATTTCAGGAGAGCTGAACCATGAACACCCGCATCGATCCCTCGCTGCACCTGCTCGGCCAAGGCCCTCTGATCAACCGCGAGCGCCTCTGGCAATCATTGATGGACCTGGCCCAGCTCGGCGCCACCGCCAAGGGCGGCGTGTGCCGCCTGGCCCTGACCGACCTCGACCGCCAGGCGCGCGACCTGTTCGTGCGCTGGTGCGAAGAAGCCGGCTGCACCGTCAGCATCGACGCCATCGGCAACATCTTCGCCCGCCGCCCCGGCCGCAACCCTGCCCTGGCACCGGTGATGACCGGCAGCCACATCGATACCCAACCCACCGGCGGCAAGTTCGATGGCTGCTATGGCGTCATGGCCGGCCTTGAAGTCATGCGCACCCTCAACGACCTTGACCTGGCCACCGACGCCCCGCTGGAAGTGGTGGTGTGGACCAACGAAGAAGGCTCGCGTTTCCCGCCGTGCATGATGGGCTCAGGTGTGTTCGCCGGTAAGTTCGGCCTGCAGGAAACCCTGGCCAAGGTCGATGACCAGGGTCTGTCGGTCGGCGCCGAGCTGCAGCGCATCGGCTACGCCGGCCCGCGCGTGCCCACCGGGCATGCCGTGGGCGCCTACTTCGAAGCGCATATCGAGCAAGGCCCGGTGCTGGAAGACCAGCGCACCACCATCGGCGTGGTCCAAGGCTGCCTGGGGCAAAAATGGTTCGACCTGACCCTTACCGGCGTCGAGGCGCATGCAGGCCCCACGCCCATGCACTTGCGCAAGGACGCATTGGTCGGCGCTGCCGAGGTGGTGGCTGCGGTCAACCGCGTTGCTCACGCGCACCAGCCACATGCCTGCGGCACGGTCGGCTGCCTGACCTTGCACCCAGGCTCGCGCAACGTCATCCCCGGCCAGGTGCACATGACCATCGACCTGCGCCACCTCGACCCTGGGCACCTCGACGCCATGGTCAGCGAAGTGCGCGCAGCTCTCGAAACCAGCACGGTGAAGCATGGCCTGAGCTATCAGCTGACCCCGACAGCCGACTTCCCGCCCCTGTACTTCGCCGAGCAGTGCGTGGATGCCGTGCGCCAAGGCGCGCGTGCGCTGGGCCTGAGCCACATGGATATCGTCAGCGGCGCCGGCCACGATGCGATCTTCCTCGCCGAGCTGGGCCCGGCCGGGATGATCTTCGTGCCATGCGAAGGTGGCATCAGCCACAACGAAATCGAAAATGCCGCGCCGCAGGACCTGGCCGACGGCTGCGACGTGCTGCTGCGTGCCATGTTCCAGGCCGCCAACTCAGGAGCCCGTTGAAATGAGCCAGAAAACCGCGATTGGCGAGTTCACCGCCGTCGAACTGCTCGCGTTGTACCAGCGCCGCCAGTTGTCCCCGGTCGAAGTGGTCGACGATGTGCTGGCGCGCATCGACCTGCATAACCCGGCAGTCAACGCCTACTGCCATGTCGATGGCGAAGGTGCCCGCGCCGCAGCCCGCGCCAGCGAACAACGCTGGCAGCGCGGCGAGCCCTGTGGCCGACTGGATGGCGTGCCCGCTTCGATCAAGGACCTGACCCTGACGCGTGGCATGCCCACCCGCAAGGGCTCGCGTACGACCTCGGGTACCGGGCCGTGGGAAATCGATGCGCCCTTCAGCGCCTTCATGCGTGAAGCCGGTGCAGTACTGGTGGGCAAGACCACCACGCCGGAGTTCGGCTGGAAAGGCGTGACCGACAACCCGCTGTACGGCATTACCCGCAACCCGTGGGATACCAGGCTGACTGCCGGGGGCTCGTCCGGCGGTGCGGCAGCAGCAGCGGCACTGAACCTGGGCGTACTGCACCAGGGCAGCGATGCTGGCGGCTCGATTCGCATCCCCTGCGCCTTTACCGGCACCTTCGGCATCAAACCGACCTTCGGCTATGTACCGCAATGGCCGGCCAGCGCCATGACCGTGCTGTCGCACCTGGGGCCGATGACGCGTACCGTGGACGACTCGGTGCTGATGCTCGACTGCGTAGCCCGCCCCGATGCCCGCGACGGTTTGGCCGGCGCGCCCCGGCAGGCGCCGTGGCTCAGCCAGCAGCAAGATCTGAGCGGCCTGCGCATCGCGTACAGCGCCAACTTCGGTTACGTGCAGGTCGACCCACAGATCCAGGCACTGGTGGCGCAAGCGGTGCAGCGCCTGGCGCGGTTGGGTGCGCAGGTAGAGGAAGTGGACCCGGGCTTCAGCGACCCGCTGGAAACCTTCAATACCCTGTGGTTTGCCGGGGCTGCGCGATTGGCCAGTGCCTTGAGCGATGAGCAGAAAGCGTTGCTTGACCCAGGGCTGCGCTGGATTGCCGAACAAGGCGCACACATCAGCCTTGGCGAATACACCCAGGCGCTAGAGGCACGGGCAGAATTGATTGCGAAGATGAATGCCTTTCATCAGCGATATGACGTGCTGGTATCGCCGATGCTGCCGTTGGTGGCGTTCGAAGCCGGACACAACGTGCCGCCTGGGTCGGGAATGGCGCAATGGATGGAGTGGACGCCGTTCAGCTACCCGTTCAACCTGACCCAGCAGCCGGCGGCTTCGGTGCCCTGCGGGTTTACCCGCGAGGGGTTGCCGGTGGGCCTGCAGGTGGTGGCCGGGCGCTTTGCCGATGAGCAAGTGCTGCGGGTGTGCAAGGTGTATGAGCAGCATTATCCGAGCCGGCACTTGCAAGCACCGATTACTGGCTGAAATCTGTATTGGCTTCTGCGGCCCTTTCGCGGGTGAACCCGCTCCTACACACACCGATTACTGGCTGAAATCTGTATTGGCCTCTGCGGCCCTTTCGCGGGTGAACCCGCTCGTGTGGGAGCGGGTTCACCCGCGAAGAGGCCCTCAGCCCAAACGCCCTTCTGGCGCATACGGCGCCGGGTCGATAATCGGCTCGGCCCCTGTCAGCAAATCGGTAAACAGCTGGCACGAAGCCGGCGCCAGCACCAGCCCATTGCGATAATGCCCGCAGTTCAGCCACAACCCTTCATGCCCCGGCACAGGCCCAATGTAAGGGATGCCTTCTGGCGACCCCGGCCGCAGTCCCGCCCAGTGCGCCACCACTGTGGCGCCTTCAAGCTCTGGCAACAACTCCACCGCCGATGCCTTCAGGCTTTCCAGCGCATCCCCGGTCGGGGTCTTGTCATACCCGGCGTGTTCCAGCGTGCTCCCCACCAGAATGTGCCCGTCACGTCGCGGGATTGCATAACGCCCCTTGGCCAGCACCATGCTCGGCAAGAAGTCTTCAGCACACTTGAACAGGATCATCTGGCCCTTCACGGGCTCCACAGGCAGTTCAAGGCCAAGGGTACGCAACAGGTCGCCACTCCAGGCGCCTGCACTGAGCACAACCTCATCCGCCGCCAGTACGCCATCAGCCGTCTGTACACCGGTCACGCGCCCCTTTTCCTGCACGAAGCCGGTGATCTGGCAGTGTTCGCGCAAGGTCACGTTTGGCAGCGCCAGCAACGCCGCTTTCAGCGATTTGACCAAGCGTGGGTTGCGCACATTGGCCACGCCAGCCATGTAGATGGCGTGCTTGAAGCCCGGGCCCAACACCGGCACCGCATCGTAGGCCGCCGAAATATCCACGGCACTCAGCGGCCGCTGCTCGCGCGCGGCCCAGGCCAACGCTTCGGCCTCGTCGTCCAGGTCGAGCCAGTACAGCCCGGTGGTGTGAACTTCGGGGTCGACGCCAGTGCTGGCGAACAGACGCTCGCCCAGCTGTGGATAAAAGTCCTGCGACCAGTGCGCCAGAGCGGTCACTGCGGCGCTGTAGCGCCACGGGTACAACGGCGAAACAATGCCTCCGCCAGCCCAGGACGACTCTCGGCCAACCTCACCCTGATCGCACACCACCACCTGGCCGACCTTGGCTGCCAGGTTGAATGCCGTCAGCAGGCCGATCACCCCGCCGCCGACCACCACTACTTGCTTGCTCATCTGTCGATCCAACACCTGAAGTAAAACCGCGATGCGCCGGGCATCATTGAACCTTCAGCTTCCCCAGCAGTGCGTGCTGTGCTCAACAGCGCCCGGATTGCGCTGCACGCCAGCCTGGTCGAGCTGGAAATCGCCACAGCCATCCTGCGCCATCAGCCCATGCGGTAGCCGCCGGGCGCGCAGTGTGAAGGTGTCACTGTCGCGCTGGGCCTGCAGGCTGTAGTAGCGGGTGCCTTCGGGCAAGACCAGGTCGCCCTCGGCGTATTGGCCAGTGCGCACGCGGTGGCGCTCCAGACGCAGGGCAGCATCGTGCAGCAGGCCAACCACTTCGCTGCGCGCGGCTCGCCGAAGCTGGTCGCTGTAACTGGGGTAGGCAATGGCTGCCAGAATGCCGGTCACGGCCAGCACAATCAACAACTCGATCAGGCTCAAGCCTTGCTGCATGTCAGTCTCCTCGCAATCTTTGCCGCCAGGTGATGCGTTGGGTTCGATTGCCTGCCACTGCGTAGACCGCCTCCAGTACATGCCTTGAGCGGCTTTGCTTGCTGACAGCGGTAATCCGGAACAGGCGAACCGGCTGCCGTTCGGGCATGTGCGCGGCACATGTGCTGACGCCCAGGTTCTGCAGCTGGAAAAAGCCGGTCTGGGTACCTTGCCACTGCCCAACCAGATCGTGCGGCCTGGGCGGCGGCAGGCACGCGTTACAATCGTCAGGGGGCGCTCGTTCAAGTTCGCGCTCCCCGGCCAGCAAAGTGGCCTCAGCCTCTTCCAGCGCCAGCAGGCCATCGCTCAGGTAACCGGTCATCCGCGTTTCCACCAGCGCGTCACGCAGGGCAGATGTGGCAAGCAGGCCCAGTAGGACGCTGAGCACCAACGCCAACAACAGGACAACACCCCGCTGGCGGTTCATGAAGCCGGCACCGGGTTACGCAATGCCACGCTCAGCGCATGGTGCTGCTCAAGCTGCAAGGTCGGCTCATACAATGTCAGCTGAAGATCGATGCGCTCTCCAGCCACCTGCACCACACGCAGTTCGCGCACGTGATCGACCAAGGGCTGATTGCGACCGCGCCGCGCGAAGTAAAGCGTACTTCCAACCTGAACATAGCGATGCCGGCTGACAGGCACAGCCATAAGCTTGTCGCTACCTTGCGCGCGCGCCTGGTGTACCTCCACCTTGTTGATACAGTTTGTCAGCAAGGTCCAGTCGGGGTCGCCGGCATACCCTGGTAACTCAGCGACGACCAGGCTCAAACTTGACGGGCCGCTCGCCAAGGGCCGGGCAAAGGCCTGCTCCGACCCGGGGACCAGAAAGTCGTCTGGGCCCAGGCGCAGGCAACCGAACATCCCGGCCATGCGGATATCCTGCGCCATGCGCAGCAATGCAAGTCGCGCATCATCCTGCATACGCACTGCCGTACTTTGTAGGCGCCAAGTCTGGTGCGCAGAGACAAAAAGCTGACTGGCCGCCGCCAGCAGCACCAATCCGATCGCCAGCGCCAGCACCATCTCAAGCAATCCAAACCCTGCCTGGCAGCGCCTCATCGCCGCCTGCGCTCATGGTCGCTGTGCAGCGCCATCGCCGCCTGCGCATCCCGGCGCGCGCTGTCCGCTGCCTGTAATGCCTGCAACTGCATCGCAGCCGTTGCGAACAGGCCTGCGGCCACGACCACGACCGCCAACAACACCTCCAGAAGCGTCATGCCCCCTTGCCTTGCGTGCATCCCTGCACCTCCTGCGACTTTTCCCGTCATTGCTTTCAACTTGGGCGACTGGACCTCTTGTCCAACCGCCAGGAAGCTATAGCCAAGCACGTCCAGGAAGGAATGCACGGTGAAGCAACGTGGCGTAACACTGATACAAATGTTGTCGGCCTTGGCCGTGGCGGTCTTGCTGACTCAGCTGGGCATGCCGGCCTACGCCCGAATGAGCGATGACCTACACCGGGCGGCGGCTGCCCGTGATCTGGCGCAGGCGCTGCGCAGTGCACGCAGCCATGCCATGCTGCAAAGCCAGCCGGTGCTGGTGTCGGCGCTGGACGGTAATTGGGGGAATGGTTGGCGGGTAGTGTTGGAGCATAACCGCCAGGTGCTACGCGAACAGCGCCTTGCAAAGCCGCTGAAAATAACCAGCAATCGCGGTGAGCAGTTCAAATTCAGTGCGCTGGGCGTGCCAGTGACGCCGGGCAACAGCTGGTTGGGCGCGACACTGGAAATGTGCGAACGCGCCTCTGCTCGCAGCCGATATCAAGTGGCGTTGGCATCAAGCGGCAGAGTCAGGGTGCTTACGCAGGACCGGAGCAATGACCGCTGCTAGCGTGGTCATTGCAGGAACGGTCTTGGGTCGCGCAAGGGCTGCAAAGCAGCCCCTGCATGGGCGGCGGTACACCCCGTCAGATCAGCGAGCGAACCCGCAGCTCTTTGGGCATCGAGAAGGTGATGTTCTCTTCACGCCCGTCCAGCTCTTCAGCGCCGGTAGCGCCCCAGGCCTTGAGCTGCTCGATCACGCCACGCACCAGCACTTCGGGGGCCGAAGCACCGGCGGTGATGCCAATCCGTGCGGCCTGGTCGAACCAGTCGCGCTGCAAGTCCTCGGCACCGTCGATCAGGTAGGCCGGGGTGCCCATACGCTCGGCCAGCTCGCGCAGGCGGTTGGAGTTCGAGCTGTTCGGGCTGCCGACCACCAGTACCACGTCGCTTTCACCGGCCAGTTGCTTGACGGCGTCCTGGCGGTTTTGCGTGGCGTAGCAGATGTCGTCCTTGCGCGGGCCGCCGATATTCGGGAAGCGCGCACGCAAGGCGTCGATAACACGGCTGGTGTCATCCATCGACAGCGTGGTCTGGGTGACGAAGGCCAGGTGGTCCGGGTCGCGCACCTGCAGGTTGGCCACATCTTCCTCGTCTTCGACAAGGTAGATAGCGCCACCATTGCTGGGGTCGTACTGGCCCATGGTGCCTTCGACTTCCGGGTGCCCCTCGTGGCCGATGAGAATGCACTCACGGCCATCGCGGCTGTACTTGGCAACCTCGATGTGCACCTTGGTCACCAGCGGGCAGGTGGCATCGAACACCTTCAGGCCACGGCCAGCGGCTTCCTGGCGCACCGCCTGGGAAACACCGTGGGCACTGAAGATGACAATGACATCGTCCGGCACCTGGTCCAGCTCTTCGACGAAGACGGCGCCACGGTTACGCAGGTCTTCCACCACGAACTTGTTGTGCACCACTTCGTGGCGCACATAGATTGGCGGGCCGAAGACTTCCAACGCGCGGTTGACGATCTCGATCGCCCGGTCGACCCCAGCGCAAAAGCCGCGAGGGTTGGCGAGTTTGATTTGCATGATCGGCTCCAGGCTTACAGGGCCTTCACCTCGAGGATCTCCACCTCGAAGGTCAGGGTCTTGCCAGCCAGTGGGTGATTGAAGTCGATGGTCACCTGGTCATCGTCGAACGCTTTGACCACACCCGGCAGCTCGGTGTTGGCGGCGTCGTTGAAGATGATCAGCAGCCCTTCGGACAGCTCCATGCCCTCGAAATTGGACCGCGGCATGACTTGCACGTTTTGCGGGTTGGGCTGGCCGAAGGCGTTCTCCGGCGCTACCACTACCGTACGCTTATCACCGGCCTTGAAGCCGAACAGGGCGTTTTCAAAGCCAGGCAACAGGTTGCCATCGCCCACTTTGAAAGTAGCCGGGGCCTTGTCGAAGGTGCTGTCGACGGTGTCGCCGTTTTCCAGGTGCAGCGCGAAGTGCAGGGTGACTTCGGTGTTCTGGCCGATACGGGTGTCAGTCATGGACCGGATCCTCGGACTTCTTGCTCTTGAACATATCCAGCGCCAGCATCACCGCACCAACGGTGATGGCGCTGTCGGCCACGTTGAAGGCCGGGAAGTAATGGCGGTTCTGCCAGTGCACCAGGATGAAGTCGACCACATGGCCCAGTACGATGCGGTCGTACAGGTTACCAATCGCCCCACCCAGCACCAGCGCCAGCGCCACGGCCAGCCAGGTCTCATTGCGCCCCAGGCGCTTGAGCCACACCACCAGCACCGCGCTGACCACCACGGCGATCAGGGCGAACAACCAGCGCTGCCAACCTGCGCCGTCAGCCAGGAAGCTGAAGGCGGCACCAGTGTTGTAGGCCAGGGTCCAGCTGAAGTAGTCAGGAATGACCACGATCTGCTGGTACATGGTCAGGGCGTTGTTGAAGTACAGCTTGGTGGCCTGGTCGACGACCAGGACCAGCAAGCTCAGCCACAGCCATGCAAGGCGCCCGAAGCGCCCCGCTGCAGGGTTAGGCATAGTGGCGTACCTCACCCGAGCCGGTCAGGTTGTCGACGCAACGGCCGCAGATTTCCGGATGCTCCGGGTGGCTACCGACGTCGGCGCGGAAGTGCCAGCAACGGCCGCACTTGGTGTGGCCGGATTTGACCACTTGCAGCTTCAGGCCTTCGACTTCGGTGGCGACCGCTTCGGCCGGGGCCTGGGCGAATGGCACCACGCTGGCGGCCGAGGTGATCAGCACGAAGCGCAGTTCGTCACCCAGCTTGCCCAAGTCGGCGCTCAGGCCTTCGTCGGCGAACAGGGTCACTTCGGCTTGCAGGTTGCCGCCGATGACCTTGGCGGTGCGCTGGTTTTCCAGCTCCTTGTTGACCGATGCCTTCACGGCCATGACGCGGTCCCAGTAGGCGCGGTCCAGCTCGGTGCCTTCCGGCAGCTCGCTCAAGCCTTGGTACCAGCCGTTGAGCATGACCGACTCGTTGCGCTCGCCCGGCAGGTACTGCCAGATTTCGTCGGCGGTGAACGCCAGGATCGGCGCGATCCAACGCACCAGCGCCTCGCTGATGTGGTACAGCGCAGTCTGGCAGGAACGGCGGGCGACACTGTTGGCGCCGGTGGTGTACTGGCGGTCCTTGATGATGTCGAGGTAGAAGCCGCCCAGCTCCTGTACGCAGAAGTTGTGCACCTTGGAGTAGACGTTCCAGAAACGGTACTCGCTGTAGTGCTCTTCCAGTTCGCGTTGCAGCAGCAGGGTCCGGTCCACGGCCCAGCGGTCCAGCGCCAGCATGTCTTCCGGGGCCAGCAGGTCGCGGGCCGGGTCGAAGCCGGACAGGTTGGACAGCAGGAAGCGTGCGGTATTGCGGATACGCCGGTAGGCGTCGGCACTGCGCTGCAGGATCTGCTCGGAAACCGCCATTTCACCGGAATAGTCGGTGGCCGAAACCCACAGGCGCAGGATGTCGGCACCCAGGGTGTTGTTGACCTTTTCCGGCTCGATGGTGTTACCCAGCGATTTGGACATCTTGCGGCCGTTTTCGTCCACGGTGAAGCCGTGGGTCAGCAGCTCGCGGTACGGCGCGTGGTTGTCGATCGCGCAACCGGTCAGCAAGGACGAGTGGAACCAGCCGCGGTGTTGGTCGGAACCTTCCAGGTACAGGTCAGCGCGCGGGCCGGTGGCGTGGCCGATGTCGTGCGAGCCACGCAGTACGTGCCAGTGGGTGGTACCGGAGTCGAACCACACGTCGAGGGTGTCGGCGATCTTGTCGTACTGGTCGGCTTCAGCGCCCAGCAGTTCGGCGGCGTCCAGCTTGAACCAGGCTTCGATGCCTTGCTGTTCGACGCGCTTGGCCACCTCTTCCATCAGCTCGACGGTGCGCGGGTGCAACTCGCCGGTCTGCTTGTGCAGGAAGAACGGGATCGGCACGCCCCAATTGCGCTGACGCGAGATGCACCAGTCCGGGCGGTTGGCGATCATCGAATGCAGGCGCGCCTGGCCCCAGGCCGGGACGAACTTGGTGTCTTCGATGGCTTTCAGTGCGCGCTCACGCAGTGGCTCGCCAGTGCTTGGCTGCTTGTCCATGCCGACGAACCACTGCGCGGTGGCGCGGTAGATCAACGGGGTCTTGTGACGCCAGCAGTGCATGTAGCTGTGGCTGATGGTTTCGGTGTGCATCAGCGCACCGACTTCGCTCAGCTTGTCGACGATGGCCGGGTTGGCCTTCCAGATGAACTGGCCGCCGAAGAATGGCAGCGACTCGACGTACACACCGTTGCTCTGCACCGGGGTGAGGATGTCGTCGTTGACCATGCCATAGCGCTTGCAGGTAACGAAGTCGTCTTCACCGTAGGCTGGCGCGGAGTGCACCACGCCGGTGCCGGCGCCCAGTTCGACGTAGTCGGCCAGGTACACCGGCGACAGGCGGTCGTAGAACGGGTGACGGAAGTTGACCAGCTCCAGCGCCGAACCCTGGGCGGTAGCGATGACCGAGCCTTCCAGGTTGTAGCGTTTGAGGCACGACTCGACCAGCTCCTCAGCCAGCACCAGCAAGCGCTCGCCGGTATCGACCAGGGCGTACGTGAACTCCGGATGGATATTCAGCGCCTGGTTGGCCGGGATGGTCCACGGGGTGGTGGTCCAGATCACGATGGCGGCAGGCTTGGCCAGCGACGCCAGGCCGAAGGCGGCAGCCAGCTTGGCTTCGTCGGCGACCGGGAAGGCCACGTCGATGGTCTGGGATTTCTTGTCGGCGTACTCGACTTCCGCCTCGGCCAGGGCCGAACCGCAGTCGAAGCACCAGTTCACCGGCTTCAGGCCCTTGAACACGAAGCCTTGCTTGACCATTTCGGCCAGTGCGCGAATTTCGCCAGCTTCGTTGGCGAAGTTCATGGTCTTGTACGGGTTGTCCCAGTCACCCAGCACGCCCAGGCGAATGAATTCGGTCTTCTGCCCTTCGATCTGCTCGGCAGCGTACTCGCGGCACAGCTCGCGGGTGCGGTCGGCAGAGAGGTGCTTGCCGTGGGTAACCTCGACCTTGTGCTCGATCGGCAGGCCATGGCAGTCCCAGCCCGGTACATACGGCGCATCGAAGCCGGCCAGGGTCTTGGAGCGGACGATCATGTCCTTGAGGATCTTGTTCAGCGCATGACCGATGTGAATCTTGCCGTTGGCATAGGGCGGGCCGTCGTGCAGGACGAACTTGGGACGATCCTTGCCAATTTCGCGCAGCTTCTGGTACAGGCCAATGCTGTCCCAGCGCTGCAGTATCTGCGGTTCGCGCTGAGGCAGGCCGGCCTTCATGGGGAAGGCGGTGTCCGGAAGGTTAAGCGTGGCTTTGTAGTCGGTCATTTCAGGCTCTTCGTTAGCGGTTGAGCGTGCCAATGTGCACGTGCGGCGGCGATATCCGCATCGATCGCCGACTTCAGCGCCTCCAGGGAGGCGAATCGCTGCTCTTCACGCAGCTTGTGGTGGAACTCCACCGTCAGACGCCGGCCATACAGGTCGCCGGCAAAATCCAGAAGATGAATCTCCAGGTGCGGGCGCCCATCACCGGCAACGGTGGGACGCACGCCAATATTGCCCACACCCGGCCAGGCCTTGCCGTCGATTTCGATGCTGGCCAGGTAGACCCCGGACAGCGGTACGCGGCGGCGCTTGAGCTGGATGTTGGCGGTAGGTGTGCCGAGCTGGCGGGCCAGCTTCTGGCCGTGCAGCACGCGGCCGGTAATGCGGTATGGGCGGCCCAGGAGGTGCTCGGCCAGCTCGAAGTCGCCTTCGGCCAGGGCCGTGCGCACTTCGGTACTGCTGACCCGCAGCCCGTCCTGGATCACCGTGTTGGCAGCCTCGACGGTGAAACCGTACCGGTTGCCGGCGTCGACCAGGAAGGCGAAGTCGCCCGCGCGGTCGCAGCCAAAGCGGAAGTCATCGCCCACTTCGAGGTGCCGCACGCCCAGGCCATCCACCAGGATGGCCTTGACGAAGGCATCGGCGCTGAGCTTGCTCAAGCGCTGGTTGAACGCCAGGCACAACACTCGATCGATGCCCTCGGCGGCCAGCAACTCGACCTTGTCGCGCAGGCGGGCCAGGCGCGGCGGTGCGGTATCGGGGGCGAAATACTCGCGTGGTTGCGGTTCGAAAATCACCACGCAGGTCGGCAGGCCCAAGGCCTGGCCGCGCTCGCGCAGGCGCGCCAGGATTGCCTGGTGGCCGCGGTGAACCCCGTCGAAGTTGCCAATGGTGGCGACACAGCCCCGGTGCTCGGGGTGCAGGTTGTGAAGACCTCGAACCAGCTGCATAACGCGCTTCTTGCTCATAAAGTGGCCGATTATAACCACACCCGGGCGCCGGTGACAGGCAGCAGCGCCCAAGGGCGGCGTGGAATGCTAAAAACCGACGCCTGACCCGCCCGAAGCCTTAGTGCAAGGCCTTGCGGGCGAAATGCCGGGGCCGGAAACCGCACAGGTACAGGCAACCGAAATAGGCTACGACACCCGCCAGGATCAGCGCCCCGAGGCGCATGAAGCGTTCAGGCATGATGCCCTGCTCCCAGGCCGGCATATAGTGCATGCCCGCCAGCAGCACGGCCGACATCAGCGTCACAGCCAACACCAGCTTGAGCAGGAACATGGCCCAGCCCGGCTGCGGCTCGAACAACTGCTGGCTGCGCAGCTTCCAGAACAGCAAGCCGGCATTCAGGCAGGCGCCGAGGCTGATCGCCAATGCCAGACCGGCATGTGCGAGCGGGCCAACCAGCGCCAGGTTGAACAGCTGGGTGCAGACCAGGGTGAAGACCGCGATCTTCACCGGTGTGCGGATATTCTGCTGCGCATAGAAGCCGGGTGCCAGTACCTTGACCAGAATGATCGCCAGCAAGCCTACCGAATAGGCCATCAGCGCCCGCTGGGTCATGGCCGCATCAAACGCACTGAACTTGCCATATTGGAACAGCGCGACGGTCAGCGGCTCGGCAAGAATGGCCAGCGCCAGGGTACACGGCAGTACCAGCAGGAAGCACAACCGCAGGCCCCAGTCGAGAATCCGCGAGTACTCCTCGCGGTCCTTGTTGGCGTAGGTCTTGGCCAGGGTCGGTAGCAGGATGGTCCCCAGGGCCACCCCCAGCACGCCCGAAGGCAGCTCCATGAGGCGGTCGGCGTAGTACATCCACGACACCGAGCCGGCTACCAGGAACGAGGCGAAGATGGTGTTGATGATCAGCGAGATCTGGCTCACCGATACCCCGAGAATCGCCGGCAGCATCTGCTTCAGTACCCGCCAGACCCCGGCATCGCGCAGGTTCAGCCGCGGCAGTACGAGCATGCCGATCTTTTTCAGCGCCGGCAGTTGATACAACAGCTGCGCCAGCCCACCGGCCAGTACCCCCCACGCCAGGGCCATTATCGGTGGGTTGAAGTACGGCGTGAGCAACACGGCGAAGGCGATCATCGCCACGTTGAGCAGCGTCGGGGTAAAGGCCGGTACCGAGAAACGGTTCCAGGTATTGAGGATTGCGCCGGCCAGGGAAGACAGCGAGATCAGCAATATATAAGGAAAGGTCACCCGCAGCAGGTCGGTGGTCAGCTGGTATTTTTCGGCGCTGTCGACAAAGCCCGGGGCCGTTGCCCACACCACCCACGGCGCCGCCAGGATACCGATGGCGGTCACCAGTGCCAGGACTAGGGTCAGCAGGCCGCTGACATAGGCAATGAAGGTGCGGGTCGCCTCCTCGCCTTGCTGGGTCTTGTATTCGGCCAGGATCGGCACGAAGGCCTGGGAAAAAGCGCCTTCGGCAAAGATACGCCGCAGCAGATTGGGGAGCTTGAACGCAATGAAGAAGGCGTCGGTAGCGACGCCGGCACCAAAGATACGCGCCAGGATGGTGTCGCGAACGAAGCCCAGCACCCGCGAAATCATGGTGATCGAGCTTACTGCAGCCAGGGATTTGAGCAGGTTCATCGAAAAGATTCACGCCAATGACAGAGGACGCTGCCAGACAGCGTCCGAATGTGCGATACTCCCGCGCCTTCGCAGGGGAGCCAAAAATTCCCGAGTGTACAGGTCGCGCAGCAGAAAGGAATCTTTCCCGCTTGTTGGCGCACCGCTCGGCGGAACCTTGCAGGTGGCCTTGACATCCGCTCGACTGATCGGCATGATTCGCGGCCTATTTTGTTTGCTATTTACCTAAAGTCTTTCGAGGAGCTCGACGGTGGCCAACACACCTTCCGCCAAGAAACGTGCAAAACAGGCTGAGAAGCGTCGCAGCCACAACGCCAGCCTGCGTTCCATGGTCCGCACCTACATCAAGAATGTAGTTAAAGCCATTGACGCAAAAGACGCTGAAAAAGCACAAGCCGCTTACGTTCTGGCTGTACCTGTAATCGACCGTATGGCCGACAAAGGTATCATCCACAAGAACAAGGCTGCTCGTCACAAAGGCCGTCTGAATGGCCACATCAAGGCGCTGAAAGAAGCTGCAGCTGCCTAAGCGACGCGCAAGTCGAAAAGCCGACCCTAGGGTCGGCTTTTTGTTGCCTGCGATTTATGACTGTCGAAAAGCCGACCCTAGGGTCGGCTTTTTGTTGCCTGCGATTTATGACTGCGGGCACAGCACCTTATGGGACTCGATCCCTGTGGGAGCGGGGCCGCGCTTGGCGGCCCTACTTTTACGTTACTTGGCTATCTGAATCTTCGGCGCCCACTGCAGCCATTGATCTTCGGCCTTGTCGAACAAGGCAAAGGTCTGCTGCGGCCGGGCCGGGTTACCCATCTGCTCACCCTCCGGCGTTGCAAAGGCGATACCGCCATCGATCAGGGTCTCCACCGACTCGGTCCGCACTGTAGCGCCCTTGAACAGCCCCCAGTCGAAACCGAAGCCACTGCTGTTCCAGAAGCGGCTGCCGCTACGCACCAAGGTGGCATAGCGCGGCTCGATGAGGATATGGATCAGTACCCGGTCAGCGCTCTGGCCCAGCTCGAAGCCCGTGACCTTGCCCACCGCAACCTCACGGTAGGTTACCGGCACACCTGGCTTGATCGAGCCACGGCGCGGCGCGCTGAGCGTCAAGGGCAGGCCAACCTCAGGCCCTGCCACCTGCGGGGCATCGGCCAAGGCGATGAAGTCACGCTGCGGACCGCGATCCTTGGCCGCGGGCTGCACTTCCAGGTACTGCCCACCAATCAAGGTATCCAGGTTCTCGGTGCGCACCAGTCCCAGCGCTGGCTTGACCACCCAGAACTGCGTACCGGCCCGGGCAATGCGGTCTGCCGCTTCGGTAATACGCGCTCGCAGCAGCACTGCCTGCAGGTCGTCGGTGAGGTCGACACTTTCGATACTGCCAACATCCAGGCCGCGGAAGCGAATGGCCGTACCCGGCTTCAAGCCGTCGGCACGATCTACGCGGATGGTGATCAACGTGCC
Organism: Pseudomonas sp. DCB_BI; assembly: GCF_026240995.1. Classification (NCBI taxonomy): domain Bacteria; kingdom Pseudomonadati; phylum Pseudomonadota; class Gammaproteobacteria; order Pseudomonadales; family Pseudomonadaceae; genus Pseudomonas; species Pseudomonas sp. DCB_BI. Next base: position 502,920 of record NZ_JAPFCG010000001.1, read on the forward strand.
AGCGCGGTTGACCGCTTCCTGGCTGTCATGCAGGCGGAAGCGCGGAATATGCCGCTTCAGCGCCACGTCGGGCCGCGGCGTATCGAAAGCGATACCGCCGGCCATCAGCGTTTGGAGCGACTCGCTCTTGATCTTGATGCCCGACAGACCACCGGTGAGGGTGATACCACTGACATTCCAGAAACGCGACGAGCCGTTGACCAACTTTTCGTATTCTTTCTCGATATGCACACCAATAAGGATGCGGCTGCTGTTGCGGGCGAACTGGTAGCTTTGCACGCTACCCACCTTCACCTGGCGGTACATCACGGGGCTGCCCACCTCCAGCGAGCCCAGGGTATCGGCGAACAAGACCATATGCAGGCCCGGTGCCTTGAGGTCGAGAGGCGGTGCCTTGGCTCGAGCCTCGAACTCCCGCTCGGGCCGTGCGCCCTTCTCGCCCGGGCGAATGGCGATATAGTTACCCTTTACGAGCGCCTCGAGCCCCGTGATACCCGCCAGGGAAATCGACGGTTTCACCACCCAGAACTGGGTGCCCTCGACCAGGTAGTCTTCGGTCAGCGGGTCCAGCGTCAGCTCAGCCGATGCACTCCCCAAGTTATCCTCCATCTTGAGGGTTTTAAGCGAACCCACCTGGATACCTTTGTACATGACGGGCGTACGACCTGCCTGCAGCCCCTCGTAATCGCTCAGCTTAACCTTGACCCGGATACCCGCCTGGGCCGCATCGAAGTCTTCATACAGGCGGAACGGCAGGCTCGGGTCGGTGGGCGGGCTGTCCTTGCGATACTCCGGGGTGGCAAAGGCGATACCACCCGCCACGATGCTCGACAACGACTCGCTGCGTACCTTCACACCCGAAAGCGAAGCATCGATGCTGACGCCGCTGGCGTTCCAGAAACGCGTGTGCTTGCGCACCAGGCTGGCATAGGCCGGCTCGATGAAGACCTTGACCTCTACGGTGCTCTGGTCCTCGGACAGCCGATAGCTTTTCACCCGGCCAACCTGGATCTGTTTGTAGAACACCGGGCTGTCACGGTTGAGCGACCCCAGGCGGTCAGCCTTGAGAGTGAGGTGCAAACCGGGCTCGCTGTCTGACAGCGGCGGCGCCACCTTCAATGCAGTGAAGCGCTTGGTACGCTCACCCTCCCCTGGGCTGACGGCAATGTAGTTACCTGACACCAGTGTTTCAAGGCCGGAGATCCCCGCCAGGCTGACACTGGGCTTCACCAGCCAGAAGCGCGTGCCCTTGGTCAGGTGCGGCTCGGCGGCCTTGTTCATCTCGATGGTGGCAATCACCCCCTGATTCTCACCCTTGGCGTCGAGTACCAGGCTCTTCACCTTGCCAACCGGCATGCCTTTGTAAATCACCTCGGTCTTGTTGGCGACGATACCCTCGCCCGACTCGAAGCGGACTTCGATTTCTACGCCGGCATCGCGGTAGGCCTGCCACGCGAGCCAGCCACCGATCATCAGAGCGATCAAAGGCAGGATCCAGATGGCCGACCAGTTCGAGGCTGGGCGGGTTTTGGCCGTTGGCAGGTCACTCATGGTCGTCATCCGACTCCGTGTTATCCCAAATCAGTCGGGGATCGAAAGTTAAAGCGGCAAGCATTGTCAGGATCACCACAGTTGCGAACGCGACAGCGCCCAGGTTGGCTTCGACACTGGCTATCCGGCCGAAATTCACCACCGCCACCAGAATGGCAATGACGAAGATATCCAGCATGGACCAGCGCCCAATGAACTCGATGAAGCGGTACATCAGTATCCGTTGTCGGGCGGATAACGGTTGCCGGCGCTGCACGGAGTACAGCAGCAAGCCAATGCCCACCAGCTTGAACGTGGGCACCAGAATACTGGCGATGAACACCACAGCCGCAATCGGCACCATGCCGTGCTTGAGCAGGGTAATGACCCCGGACATGATCGTGTCCGGGCTGCCTTGACCAAGGGTGCTCACCGTCATGATGGGCAACATGTTGGCCGGGATGTACAGGATCGAGGCGGCAATCAGCAGCGCCCAGGTACGCACAATGCTGTTGGGTCGGCGCGCATGCACGATAGCGCCGCAACGTGTACAGGTTTGCGAAGTACTGCCTGGCTCTTGCCGGTTCAGCTCGTGACATTCATTGCAGACCAGAATGCCTGCATCAATCGCCCGCATGCAGGTCCTCCCCTGATAGCGCACTCCAGATCTGGTGCGGTGACATCACTACTTCAAGCCACACCTGGATCAACAACAGACTGATAAAACAGAACAACCCCAGGCCCACGGTCAGTTCAGCCAGGTCCACCAGTTTGACGATGGCCACGAGCACGCCCATGAAATAGACCTCGAGCATGCCCCAGTCACGCACGTGGTGATAGAGGCGGTAGAACACCAACCCATAGTCCCGCCCAATGTTCAGGCGAATGCTCAACAACACGGTCAGCTGGCATAACAACTTGAGCAACGGTATGGCCATGCTGCACAAAAACACCACTGCGGCGACGCCACGCATCTCCGAGTTGTATAGCCCCAGCACACCGCTCCAGACGGTATCGTCCGAAGTCTGGCCGAGCAGGTGCAACTGCATGATCGGAAGGAAGTTGGCCGGAATGAACAGCAACAGGGCCGTCAGCACCAGGGCCAGGCTGCGATTGACCACATTGTGCCGATGCGCGTACAGCTCGTAGCCGCAGCGCGGGCATTGGGCTTTTTCATCATGCTGAAGCACAGGCTTGCGCAGCAGCAAATCGCATTCGTGGCAGGCGACAAGCTCGTCCAGCGGCAACTCGGCCAGTGGTTCAGGTTCAACAGAATTGGACATATAGCGCTTCTGAATAGGTGCGTGAGCCTATTCTAGTGGTCTGGCTCGGATTGTGGGAGGCGACTATGGCACGCAGACCTGCAGAAGCCTCCACAGTGATCTGTGCCAGGTTGCAGACGCGCGCGAGGTTTGAAGGTTTCTCAGACCACAAAGACAAAACCCCTACCTGCATGTGCAGATAGGGGTTTTGCGAAATGAATCTTGACGATGACCTACTCTCACATGGGGAAACCCCACACTACCATCGGCGATGCATCGTTTCACTGCTGAGTTCGGGATGGGATCAGGTGGTTCCAATGCTCTATGGTCGTCAAGAAATTCTGT